>NC_008789.1:0-300000 GCF_000015585.1 Halorhodospira halophila SL1
ACTCTCCTGCGTTTCGGCCCCCGGCCACGCGGGGTTAGAGATGGACGGCTGCGCGGCAGGCGACGAGGCAGGCCCGCCCCTGACCCGCGATGGCCGGCAGTTCGTGAACGTCCAGCGCCTCGACGAGCGCCTCCGGGAGCTCCGCCAGCTCCTCTTGGATCCGCTCGCCCTTCAACGCCAGCAGGGCCCCGTCGGGGGCGAGGAGCCCGCGGGTCCCCGGGATCAGTGTGGCCAACGGGGCCACGGCGCGCGCGGTGACCACAGCGAAGTCACCGTCATCCAGGGCCTCCATACGCGCCTGGCGCACCTGAACGCGGTGCAGGCCCAGCTCCGTGGCGCACTGGCGAAGGAAGCGCGTTTTCTTGCCGTTGCTGTCGATCAGGGTCACCGATCGATCGGGCTCAATCAGGGCCAGCACGAGCCCAGGGAAGCCGGCCCCGCTGCCCACATCGGCCAGCGCGCCGGCCGGGAGGTAACGTCGGACGACCAGACTGTCGAGCAGGTGCCGGTCGATGAGCGTCTCGACGTCCCGCGCAGCAGTGAGATTGTACGCGCGATTCCAGCGCATGAGCAGGGACAGAAAGCCCTCGAGGCGCTCCAGGGCCGGGGCGTCGAGTTCAATCTGGAGGTCTTCGAGCCGCGATTCCAGGTACTTACGCGGCATCTTCACCTCCGGTCGGCGTGCGCAGCCAGCCGCGGCGGCGTAGATGAATCAGCAGCAGCGAGATCGCGGCCGGGGTGACTCCGGGCAGGCGGGCCGCCTGCCCCACCGTTGCCGGGCGCATCCGGGTCAGCCGCTCACGGACCTCGGTGGACAGGCCGTCGATGGCGGCATAGTCAAGCGCTTCGGGGAGGCGGACCTGCGCGTACCGCTGGTGGCGCTGGTTCTCCAACTCCTGGCGTTCCACATACCCGTCGTAGCGGGCCTCGATCTCCAGTTGCTGGACCGCGCGAACCGGGAGGTCGGCCTCCTCCAGGCCACCGATGAAGCGCACGTCATCGTAGGAAAGTTCAGGACGGCGCAGCAGGTCGAACAGCGTCTGGTCTCGGCGCAGCGCGCCACCGAGACGGGCCTGCTGGGAGGCCGTCAGCCGGCCCGGGTGTACCCGCGTGCCGTTAAGACGCGCCCGCTCGGCGTTGAGGGCGTCGCGGTAACGGGCAAAACGCGTCCATTGATCGTCCCCGACCGAGCCCAGGCGGCGGCCGACCTCGGTCAGGCGGTCCTCGGCGTTGTCGTCGCGTAGGCGCAGCCGATGCTCAGCGCGGCTGGTGAACATGCGGTAGGGCTCGGTGACGCCTGTGGTGACCAGATCGTCAATCAAGACACCGATGTAGGCCTCCTCGCGGGTGGGGAACCAGGGATCCTCCCCCGCCGACACACGCGCCGCGTTGAGCCCGGCGATCAGACCCTGGGCGGCGGCCTCCTCATAGCCCGTGGTGCCGTTGATCTGGCCAGCCAGGTAGAGGCCAGCGATGGTGGCGCTCTCGAGCCACGGGGTGAGTCCCCGGGGATCGAGGTAGTCGTACTCGATCGCGTAGCCGGGACGCGTGATCCGGGCCGCCTCCAGGCCCGGCATACTGCGAATCAGGGCTTCCTGCACGGTGAACGGCAAGCCGGTGGAGACTCCGTTGGGATAGAGCTCAGTGGCGTCGAGCCCCTCGGGCTCGAGGAAGACCTGGTGGTGGTCGCGGTCGGCGAACCGGACGACCTTGTCCTCGATCGACGGGCAGTACCGGGGGCCCGACGACTGGATCGCGCCGCTGTACATCGGGGAGTGGTCCAGGGCATCGCGGATGATGCGGTGGGTCTCCGGCGTCGTCCAGCTGATCAGGCAGGCGGCCTCCGGCAGCGGCGCCTCCGGCGGGCGGAAGGGCGAGAAGAGCGGACGCGGGGTGTCGCCGTGCTGGGCATCGAGCTGCTCGACGGCCACTGTTCGCCGGTCGATGCGCGGCGGGGTGCCCGTCTTGAGACGGTGAACCGCAAGCCCAAGGTCGCGCAGCGATGCCGACAGGCGATCCGCCGCCGGGTCCCCGGCGCGGCCAGCGCTGTGCTGGACATGCCCGATGTGGATCTGGCCGGCGAGGAAGGTGCCAGCGGTCACCACCACCGCATCGGCGTGAAGGGTCGCGCCGCTTTCTGTCCGTACGCCATAACAGCGCTGATCAGCGACCAGCAGCTCCTCGGCGGCGTCCTGGAGCAGGGCAAGGCCGGGCAAGGCGTCGAGTGCCCGGCGCGCGGCCCGGGCGTAGGTAGGGCGGTCGGCCTGGATGCGGGTGGCACGCACCGCCGGCCCCTTGCGCTGATTGAGGACCCGGGCGTGGATGGCGGATGCGTCCGCGAGCCGCCCCATCACCCCGCCTAGCGCGTCGATCTCGCGGACCAGGTGCCCCTTGCCAATGCCGCCGATCGCCGGATTGCAGGAGAGCGCGCCAATGGTCTCGAGGTTGTGCGTGATCAGGAGGGTCGAACGGCCCAGTCGGGCGGCGGCAGCCGCGGCCTCCGTGCCGGCATGCCCGCCGCCAATGACGATGACATCGAAGCGGTTGGTGTTCATGCGGGGATTTTGGGCCGCCGGGACGGAAGCCTCAAGGGGGATGTTCCACGTGGAACCAACTTGCGGGGCGAGGCGGCCGTCGACCGCCACGTGGATGTTCCACGTGGAACTACGGTCCAGTTCGGCGGGACCATCGAAGGGTTCGATGTGTCCCAGTACCTGCCGCGCAAAGAGGCGCGGCGGATGGATCCGTTCATCCACTACGCCTTTGGTGCCTGCGCCGAGGCCCTGGATGGGAGCGGCCTGGAGATCCGCGAGGACAACGCAGACCGGATCGGAGTGGCTATCGGTTCCGGCATCGGCGGGATCCAGGGGATCGAGACCGGGCACCAGGCGCTGATGGAAGGGGGGGCGCGCAAGGTATCCCCGTTCCTGGTGCCGAGCAGTGTGATCAACATGGCGCCCGGCAATCTGTCCATCCACTACGGGTTGCGGGGGCCCAACCTGTCGACGGTGACGGCCTGCGCAGCAGGGACCCACAACCTTGGGGTATCCGCCCGGATGATCGCCGCCGGTGACGCCGATGTCATGATCGCGGGTGGGGCGGAGAAGTGCATCACCCCGCTGGGCCTGGCGGCGTTCTCCTCCGCCCGGGCGCTGTCGACACGCAACGATGACCCGCAGGGCGCGAGTCGGCCCTGGGACGTCGATCGCGACGGCTTTGTCCTCAGTGAAGGGGCCGCGGTCGTGGTGCTCGAATCCTACGCTCATGCGCGGAAGCGCGGGGCGACGATCCTCGCCGAGTTGGTCGGGTTCGGCACCAGTTCGGACGCTTACCACATCACTCAACCGGCGGAGAGCGGGGAGGGGGCGCAGCGCTGTATGGCGCGGGCCCTTGAAGACGCCGGCATGAATCCTTCAGACATCGACTATATCAACGCCCACGGGACGTCGACCCAGGTCGGCGATGTGGCCGAGGCGGCTGCGGTCAAGCGGCTGTTCGGTGCGGGCGCCGGCGACGTCGCCATGAGTTCCACCAAGTCGGCAACCGGACATCTGCTGGGTGCCGCGGGGGGTCTCGAGGCCGTATTCAGTGTTTTGGCCCTGCGTGACGGGATCATCCCGCCGACGTGCAACCTGGCCGAACCCGAAGCGGATTGTGCCGGGCTGGACCTGGTGCCGGGCGAGGCCCGGAAGCAGCCGCTGCGAGCGGTCCTCAGCAACTCTTTCGGATTCGGCGGGACGAACGCTTCCCTGATCTTCCGCAAGCCGAGCTGAGAAGTGGGGGGCTTTGAGCCGTAAGCAACTGGTCAACGGCCGCGCGGATACGGCCCTCGACGCCGAGGATCGCGGCCTCGCCTATGGCGATGGACTGTTCGAGACCGTAGCGGTCAGCCGCGGTCGGCTATGCCTCTGGGACTACCACATGGATCGGCTCCTAGACGGCGCGCGCCGACTCGGGCTGCCCGAGCCGCCCTTGGCCACCCTGCGGGAAGAGGCCCGTTTCCTCACCGAGAAGGTGGAGCGGGGCGTACTGAAGGTGGTCTACACCCGCGGCAGCAGTGAGGGTCGTGGCTACCTGCCGCCTGCCAGGCCAATCCCCACGCGAATCCTGACACTGCACAATACTCCGGCGATTCCGCCGGAGCGCTGGCAGGGGGTTGATGTCCGGCTCTGTCGGACCCGCATCAGCACGCAACCCCGGCTGGCCGGCATCAAGCATCTCAATCGCCTGGAGCAGGTGATGGCCCGATCCGAATGGCGGGATGCCGCCATCGCCGAGGGCTTGATGCTCGACGCCGACGGGCTCATCGTGGAAGGCACAGCGACCAACCTCTTCGGAATCCGCAATCGGGTGCTCATGACGCCCCCTCTCACACATTCAGGCGTGGCCGGTGTGATGCGGCGCTGGGTCCTGGAGTACGCCGAGACGCTCGGGCTGCGGGTCGAGCAGCGTGGCTTCTACCCGGGCGAGGTGTCCGAGATGGACGAGCTTTTTCTGACCAACAGCCTGATCGGCCTCTGGCCCGTCCGTTCCGTGGCGGGTACGCAGATACCGGTCGGACCGGTGAGTCAGCGCTATCTCCAGGCAATCGCCGATCATGGGCTCACCCCGTTGGTTGAGGAGCCGGCGATGCGCGGCGGGGCAGGGCGTTGATCGGGCGCGTACCGCGACGACGCTGGTGGGTCGTCGCCGTGGCTCTGGTGTTTGTTGTGTCGTCGGGAGTCGGCGGATGGCTGTTCTACGAGCTCGATCACCGTCCACTGGAGGTCAGCGCCCCCCCCGAGATCCTCGAGGTCCCCCGCGGAGGGTCCTTGCACGCCATCTCCCGGGGTCTCGAGTCCCGTGGCTGGATCCCCGGATCGACGCGCCTCGCGTTGCGAATCTACGGTCGCCTCAGCGACATCTCGGGTGAGCTCAAGGCCGGCGAGTATGTCGTCGAGCAGGGTATGAGCGTGCGTCAGCTGCTGGCGCGGATCCGTGCCGGGCGGGTCAAGCTGCACCGCCTGACCGTCGTCGAGGGTTGGACGTTCGCGCGGCTGCGCCAGGAGCTGGGCCAACACGAGGCCGTGGAGCAGACCCTGGACGGGGTGGAAGACGAGCAGATCATGGAGGAGCTGGGGCTCGAGGCGTCTCACCCCGAGGGGATGTTTTTCCCGACCACCTACCGCTTTCCGCGTGGCGCGACCGACCGTGATCTGCTCCGGGTCGCTGCTCGGCAGATGCGCCAGGAGCTGGCGCGGGTGTGGAGCGAGCGCCACCCGGAGGTGCCCCTGGACGAGCCCTACCAGGCGCTGATCCTCGCCTCGATTATTGAGCGCGAGACCGGGCGCGATGATGAGCGCCGCAAGGTGGCGGGGGTGTTCACCCGGCGCCTGGAGCAGGGTATGCGCCTGCAGACGGATCCCACCGTGATCTACGGTCTGGGCGATGACTACGACGGCCGCCTGCGCCGGGCTGACCTGCGACGCGATACGCCCTACAACACGTATACGCGCCACGGTTTGCCGCCGACCCCGATCGCCCTTCCCGGGCGGGCGTCGTTGGAGGCCGCCGTGGACCCGAAACCGGGTAGTGCGCTGTACTTTGTGTCACGCGGGGATGGCAGCCACCACTTCTCGGATACGCTGGACGAGCATAATCAGGCGGTGCGACGCTACATCCTGGAGGAGAAGTGACCGAGCGAGGGTGTTTCATCACGGTGGAGGGGCTGGAAGGGGCTGGTAAGACCACCTGTCTACAGGCTATCGAGCAGATGCTGCTTGAGGCCGGCATCGACCGCCCCCTGTTTACCCGGGAGCCTGGCGGAACCCCGTTCGGGGAAGCGCTGCGCGGCGCGCTCTTGGATCCGCAGTACCGCGGCCTGACGGCAGAGGCCGAGGCGTTGACCGTGTTCGCGGCCCGTGCCGAACATCTGGCGCAAGTCATCCGGCCCACGCTGGATGCCGGACGCTGGGTGATCAGTGATCGCTTCACGGATGCTACCTATGCTTATCAGGGGGGTGGCCGTGGCCTTGGCGATGAACGGATTGCTGTGCTGGAGCGCTGGGTTCACGGTGGGTTCACGCCGGACCGCACGCTCCTGCTGGACGTGGACCCCACGGTGGGGCGGTCACGGGTCGCCCACCGAGGCGACGGAGAAGACCGCTTTGAGCAGGAGCGGGATCCCTTCTTCCAAGCCGCGCGCGCCGCTTACGCCCGACGCGCCGCAGCAGATCCCGAGCGCTTCCGCTGCATCGACGCCAACCGGCCCGAGGGCGAGGTGGCGGAACAGGTACGTGCCGGAGTGGCCGATCTCTTGCCGGTGGGTGGACGACCGTGAGCGAGGCCGCCCATCTCTCGGACTGGATCACGCCCCGGGACGGGCGGGAGCAACTCCCGCCGTGGCTGCTGCCGGAGCTGGACCGGTTGCTCACCCTCCACGATCAGGGCCGGCTCCATCACGCGCTGTTGCTGACGGGTCGCACCGGCCTTGGCAAACGGCTCCTGGCGGGCGTCCTGGCCCGGGCGCTGCTCTGTCAGGCGGACGAGGGGGGCGGGGCGCGGCCCTGCGGTCAGTGCCGGGGTTGCCATCTGACCGGCGGGGGTTCCCACCCCGATTTGCGCACGCTGAGTCCGAGTAGCCGCGGCGAGCGCGGTGAGATCGTGGTCGACAGCGTGCGTGGGCTGGTCGATTTCCTGCATCTGAGCGCGCAACGGGGGGGGAGTCGGGTGGCGGTGATCGTTCCTTGTGATCGCCTCAACCGCGCCGCCGCCAACAGCCTGCTCAAAACCCTGGAGGAGCCACCTCCGGGCGTCTTCCTGATCTTGGCCACCGGTCGGCCCGGACGGCTGCCGCCGACCGTACGAAGCCGATGCACCGTACGTGGCCTGACGCCGCCGGCCTGGGACGCAGCGCGGCGGTGGCTGGCCGAGCGCGCGGGCGGGGCCGAGGGCCGGGTCGACAAGGCGCTCGCGCTGGCCGGCGGCATGCCGCTGACTGCCGAGCAGATCCTCCATGAGCAGGGGCTGGAGGGATACGAGTCGCTGCTCCAGCAGCTGCACCGCCTCAGCGCCGGAGGAGACCCGGTCAAGGAGGCCGAGGCCTGGGAGGGGGCGCCGGAGGCACTGGCCGACGCCGTTACAGCGATCCTGGCGGATCTACTGCGTCAACGCCACGGGGCGCCGGATCGCGGACTACTGCCGTCGCCGCTGGCACAGCAGCTGGTCCGCGAAGCCTCGGTGGAGGCGCTCCACCAGGCGTTCTTGCGTATCGGCGAGCATCGGCGCGGCCTCGAGCAGCCTCTGAATGGCCGTCTGGCCGCCGAGGCGATCTTCCTCGACCTGGCCGCCGCCTTGCGGCCCGCTCGTCAATCCGCCGCCAGACAGGCGTGAAGCCGCCGCCAGGCTTCCTCCAGGTCCTCGGCTGTGTTGTAAAAATGTGGCGAGAAGCGGATCCCGCCGCAGCGCGAGGCACACGCCACGTCACGGGCACGCAGCGCCGCCAGGAGACGCTCCGGATCCGCTCCCGGTACGCGGAAGGTCACGATGCCGGCGTGCCGTTGCGGCTCCGACGGTGTAACCAGCTCAAAGCCGTGGCGCTGGACTCCCTCCATGGCGTGCCGGGCGTTTTCCAGGACGCGCCGCTCGACCTCGTCCAGGCCGACCTCTTCTAGGACGGCCAAGCTGGCCTCGAGGGCGTGGGAACCGAGCAGATTGGGGCTACCCGGCTCCAGGCAGCGACCGTTGCCGGCCGGATCCCAGCCAGGGCGGTCGAATGCGCCGAGCTCGTCGGCCATGTGCCAACCGATCTGCCAGAGCCTTAACTTGTCGCGCACCCGCGGGTGGACGTACAGACCGCCAATGCCTTCCGGACCAAGCATCCACTTGTGGCCATCGGCGACGATAAAGTCGGCATCCACCGACAGCCTCAGCGCCCCCAGGGTCTGGATGGCATCGACGCACAGCAGGATGCCGCGTTCGCGGCAGGCGGTGCTCAGGCGCTCCAGATCCATGCGCAGCCCGGTGCCGTACTGGACGCTGCTCACCGGCAACAGTCGGGTTCGCGGTGTCAGGGCGTCGATCAGGGCGTCTTCGGGCGTGGCGCCGTCACTCAGTCGGACCTGGCGAACGTGGACACCGTAGTGCTCGGCGAGCGACTGCCAGACCCAGCGATTGGAGGGAAATTCCTGGTCGTTGATGACCACCTCATCCCCGGGGTGCCACGTGACCCCATGCGCAACCATCGACAGGCCCGCTGAGGTGTTGGGAACCAGGGCGATGTCCTCCGCTGCGGCGTCACCGACCCCCATCAGTCGGGCGAGCCGGGCACGCAGCCGGTCTTCGGCCTCAAGCCATTGGGGGTAGTCCGCGGCGCCCCGGTGCAGGCACTCATCCGCGAACCGATGGACGGCATCCCGCGTTCGCTGCGGCCAGGTGCCGACGCCAGCGTGGTTGAGGTAGACCAGGTTTGGGTCCAACGGGAACTCTGGGTGGGCCATCGCCGTTGCCTTTGTGGTTGCAGCGGTGAACGACCGAGTATACCGAGCCGTTGGCGGGTTGTCGGCAAGCCCGCCGGCCGCAGCCGCCGTGTCGCCGGCACGCCTGGGGCCGTGGAAGGTATATTATGTTAAATAGCCCGCGACCCCAAGAGAAGGAAGGCCGGCCGTGGTCCCTGACTCAGTGGTCGGATGCGCCCTGTCCGGCGCCCTACCCACCCCGAGAGCTTTTACGCCTCAGACTTGCCGTGTCTCCCGCCATCGCTGGGCGTGCTCCTCGTCAGCGATATTCCACTCGTGCTCGATGAACTGTTTATCTCCGGTCTCCAGCAACGCCCACAGGATGAAGTCGGCAGCGTCCTCGGGGCTGTGAAGCTGACCGTTCTGCTTAAGCTTGATGAAGCGATCCACGGCCGGGAAGCGCTCCGGGGTCTGGGTCCGGATGTGATCCTGCATGGGGGTATCCACCACGCCCGGGCGAACCGAGCCGACCAGGATCCCCTCGCGCCATAACTCTTCGCGGTAGATCTGGTAGACCATGAACAGCGCAGCCTTGCTGGTGCAGTACGCACCCCAGCCCATGGACGGCTTGTGCGCCGCTCCCGACGAGATATGCAGGATTCGGCTTCCCGGCTCCATGAGTGGCAGCAGCCCCTGGCTGAGGAAGACCGGCGCTTCCACGTTAACCGCCATGGCTTTCCGCCAGGCGTCGAGGTCCACGTCCTTGAGCGGTCCCACCGGATCGAGAAGACCGGCATTGTGGATGACCGCGCGCACCGTGTAGCCCTGCGCGGCCTCGATGATGTGTCCGCGCTCGTCAGCATGGGCGATATCCGCGCTGAGTGTGCGAATCCGGTCTGAATCGGCGGTGGCGGTTTCGGCGAGCGCCTCAGGGCGTCGCCCGACCGTGAGCACCTGGGCTCCGTCCCGGGCAAGCCCGCGCACCAGTGCCCTGCCCAGGCCGCTACCACCACCGGTCACGACCACCAGTTCGTTCTCATGCCACCTCATGTTGCGCTCCTTCACTCAACGATCGGCCTGCTCACCGCGATGGCACGCCTGACTTCAATTCGATTCAGTGAACAGTGTAACGAGTCAGACAATCACAGGTCGCTGTCCGGACCAATGATCCGATTCGGCGGCACTCCCCCCGTTGCAAACGCCACCAGATTATCGCGCAGCTGCTCGACAATGCGGCGTCGCGCCTCCAGCGCCGACCAAGCGCTGTGCGGTGTGACGGTAACGTTCGGTAGATCCGCGGCCAGTAGCGGGTGGTCCGGCGGGGGGGGTTCCTGTGTCAGGACGTCGAGCGCGGCCGCCCCGATCTCTTCGTTCCGCAGTGCCGTGGCGAGCGCCGACTCATCCACCAATCCCCCCCGGGCGGTGTTGACCAGCAGTGCATCGCTGCGCATTCGCCGCAGCGCCCCGGCGTCGATCATCCCGGCTGTCTCCTCCGTCAGCGGGCAATGCAGGCTCAGCACGTCCACTTCCGGCAGCAACTCGTCAAACGGGACCCGGCCCACCCGGCAGCGATGGGCCGAGGGCCGCTCGGCCAGCCATACCTCCATGCCGAGGGCTTGCGCAAACGCCGCAACCCGCTGCCCCAGAGTGCCGTAACCGACAACCCCCAGGCGCCGACCGGCAATCTCGCGCTGGGCGGGATCGATCAGGCTAAAGTGCGGCGCCCGGCTCCACTCCCCGTCCCGAACCCGGGCGGTGAACGCCGGGATGCGTGTGAAATGGTTCAGGACCAGAGTGAGCGTATGCTGAGCGACGGCCGTGGTGCCGTAATCCTGGCAGTTGGTGACCGTGATGCCCCGCCGCCGGGCGGCTTCCAGGTCCACGTTGTTGGTGCCCGTAGCCGCAACGGCGATCAGCCGCAGCTTCGGCAAGCAGCTGAGGATCCCGGCGTCGAGGACGACCTTGTTGACGATGGCCGCCTCTGCCGGCTCGAGTCTAGGGAGCAACGCCTCGGGACGGGTTCGGGGGTAGCACTCAAGGGGGTCAGCCGCCTGTTGCAGCGGCGTCAGATCCAGGTCACCGGGGTCCAGGGACCCCGCGTCGAGGAAGACGGTATGCATAGCGTGGAATCGGTCCCGGTCAGAACACCACCTGACGAGCGGTTGCGCGCCAGCCTGTTCGCTATTCTATGACCTTTCAGCCCGTGAAACAGGAGGCAACTGATGATGCCGCAAGGCAGTGGCACCGGCCCGTCCCCTTCCTCGGACGCCCTGAATCAGGCGGCACGGCTGCCTGCCCCCCTACCGGTCATTGCGGTCACTGGCTACTCGGGGGCCGGCAAAACAACCCTGCTGACCGGTCTGGTTACCCAGATGCGCAGCGCCGGCTGGTCCCCTGCGGTGGTCAAACATGCTCACCACGGATTTGATATGGACCGCCCCGGTAAGGACAGCTACCGGGTGCGGGAAGCCGGTGCCGAGCAGGTTCTGGTGGTTTCCGCTCAGCGCTGGGCCCTGCTGACGGAGACTCCGACTGAGGAGCATGATGACGACCTGCTGGTGACCAGGCTGCGCGCCATCGACCCGACTCGAGCCGACGTCATACTCGCCGAAGGCTTCCGCCACAGTGGCGCGGGGCAATTGCTGGTCCATAGCCAACGCACCGGAGTCGAGCGTCCCGACTTCCAGGCGCCGGGCGTACTTGGCGTGGCCACCGACGACCCCGAAGCTGTGCCGCCTGGCCTCCCCTGCCTCGATCTCGATGATCACGCTGGCCTGGCCGCCTTCGTTGAGCGTTGCATCCACGGCATTATAAGCCGTGCTCGCGGGAACCAGGCGGGCGAGTATTAACAAGAAAAATCAGGAGGTTAAAAGACCTTTCGCCCTTCCCTGCGGGCGGCCCCGGGGTTACATTGATCGACGCGGCACCCCGTTGTGGGTGAGCCGATAACAATCACAACACCCCGGGGACGGTGACAACCTCAAGCAGGGAGGGGACCCATGAGCTACCAGGAGACTTATTGGGAGTCGATCAACGATCCGGAGGCGTTCTGGCTACGTGAGGCGCAGCTGCTGCAGTGGATCGCTGAGCCTCCTGCCGCCCTGAGCCTGGATGAGCAGGGTCGGCAGCGGTGGTTCCGTGGGGGGCGCCTGAACGTCTCCCAGCTGGCCCTGGATGCCCATGTCGAGGCCGGTCGGGGCGAACAGCCTGCCCTCCTCTACGACTCCCCGGTGAGTGGTTCCCGCGAGCAATACACCTACCGGCAGCTGCTGGACGAGGTGTCCCGAGCCGCGGGGATGCTGCGCGATCTCGGTGTCGGGCATGGCGACCGGGTCGTTATCTATATGCCCATGATCCCCGAGGCGGTCATCGCCATGCTCGCCTGCGCGCGGCTGGGTGCCATCCACTCGGTGGTCTTCGGTGGTTTCGCCGCCAACGAACTGGCGGTACGGATCGATGACGCCAACCCCCGGGTTGTCCTGACGGCGAGCTGTGGGATCGAAGTCGATCGGGTCATCCCCTATCAACCACTGGTCGATGAGGCCCTACGCCGCGCGGAACACAAGCCAGCGCGGGTCGTTTACGTCAGCCGGCCTCAGGCCCAGGTGGCGTGGGACGAAAATCGGGATCTGGACTGGCACACGCAGCTGGCGCAGTCGGCCCCGGCAGAGCCGGTGGCCGTGGATGCCACGGATCCCCTCTACATCCTCTACACCTCCGGGACGACCGGAAAACCCAAGGGGGTGGTCCGGGATAGCGGCGGATACGCCGTGGCACTGAATTGGAGCCTCGGGGCGATCTACGACCTCCACCCCGGCGACGTTTTCTGGACCGCCTCGGATGTCGGCTGGGTCGTCGGCCACTCCTACATTGTCTACGGCCCCCTGATTCGCGGCTGCACGACCGTCGTCTACGAAGGCAAGCCGGTGCGGACCCCGGATGCCGGCGCGTTTTGGCGCGTGATCTCGGAGTATCGCGCAAAGGCGTTCTTCACCGCCCCCACCGCCTTTCGGGCAATCAAGAAGGAAGACCCCGAGGCACGCCACCTGCAGGACTACGATCTCTCCTGCCTGGAGAATGTCTTTGTCGCCGGTGAGCGGCTGGATCCCCCCACCTACGAGTGGCTTTCGCAAACCCTGCAACGGCCCGTGATCGATCACTGGTGGCAGACGGAGACGGGTTGGCCCATCGTTGCGAACCCGATGGGCATCGAGCCCCTGCCCATCAAGAGTGGCTCGGCCACCGTGCCCATGGCCGGCTACGACATCCGCGTGCTCGACGATTCCGGCCGCGAGCTCCCCGCCGGCGAGCAGGGCAACCTGGCCATCCGGCTCCCGCTGCCGCCCGGCTGTCTGCCAACCCTCTGGAATGATGAGGCCCGCTTCCGGAAGTCCTACCTGGAGCGTTTCCCTGGGTTCTACGACACCTCGGACGGCGGATTGATCGATGAGGATGGTTACGTCTACGTGATGGGCCGGGTGGACGATGTGATCAACGTCGCCGGCCATCGCCTCTCCACCGGGGAGATGGAGGAGGTCATCGGTGATCACTCGGCGGTGGCGGAATGCGCCGTGGTTGGCATCCACGACGACACCAAGGGTGAGCTGCCAGTGGCCTTCGTGGTGCTCAAAGACGGGACCGACATCGATCAGGAACGAATCGAGGAGGATCTGGTAGCCATGATCCGTAACGAGATCGGGGCCATCGCCTCCCTTCGCCGCGTCGCCGTGGTTCAGAAGTTGCCCAAGACCCGTTCCGGGAAGATCCTGCGCAAAAGCATCCGGACACTGGCGAAGGAGGCGCGGGAACAGGTCCCCACCCCGTCGACCATCGACGACGCCTCCAGCCTTGACGAGATCGCTGATGCGATTCAGACCTACAACCTGGGGCGCTACGCCTCCTGACCCGGCCACCCGGGCGCAGCGCGAGTGCTGCGTCCGGTTACCATGCGCCCCCCCCTCCCGCTAGCCCAGAGACCAGCCGTAGAACCGCGCTAGCTGCCGGTAGACCTCCGGAAAGGCCCGTCGAAGCCGGTGCGGATCGGCGAAGAACGTCTCCGTGGCCACCGCGAAGAACTCACCAGGGTCTTGCCCGGCGTAGGGGTCGAGCGGAGTTACGGCGCACGCTCCCTCGGCCGCGTAGGCCTCCATGGTGTGAAAAGCGGGCAGGAACGCCGCCGACCAGTCATCAACGGTCATCCCGCGTGGCAGGGGGGGCAGACCGTTGACTGCTCCTTGCCCCATATCGAGCTTATGGGCGCACTCATGGATGACGACGCTGCTCCCCGGCTCCGGTGCCAGGGCATCTTCCAGGGAGAGTACCAGCGGCCCGCCCTCCCACGCCTCGCCAATCAGGGGGCCCTGCTCGACGTGAACGACCCCGTCCTCGTCCTCATACTCGTGGGTGGCCACGAAACCGGCTGGATAAAGGAGAATGGTCGTCCAGGGCGCATACCAATCCACGCCCAATTCAAGCACCGGCACCGCCGCCTGAAGCGCCACGGTATCGACCGCCAAGGCATCGAGGGTAACCCCGGCCACGCCCTCGAAGCGCTTTTCGTGGATCAGCGCAGTCGCCGCAGCAGCCAACCGTTGCCGTGTACCGGGGGGCAGTCGGCGCAAGCCTGGCAGCGCTGCCTCGGCACGGCTCCAGGCGGCGGGCGAAAGCCGGTAGCGCTGCGCTATACGCTGACGCCGCCAGTTACGCAGCCATCCCACGTGCACGCCTCCCTTGGGGTCCGGGTCTCGCCTGAGTCATAATCCACGGCCGTTGCCACTGGAAGACCGATCATGCCAGAAACCACCCCCAGCGGTCCGCGCAAGCACATCACCGTCAACGGCACCGAGTTCGTGCTCCTGGGTACGGCGCACATCTCCCAGGCCAGTACCGAAGAGGTCCAGCGTGAGGTGGCCAGTGGCGCCTACGATGCGGTCGCCATCGAACTGTGCGAGAGCCGTCTGCGCGCCTTCCGCGAGCCCGATCATCTGGAGCGGATGGACCTGTTCCAGACCCTGCGTGACGGACGCGGGGGACTGGTCATGGCCAGTCTCGCGCTGGGCGCCTATCAGCAGCGCCTAGCGGAGCAACTCGGGGTCGATCCCGGGGCGGAGATGAAGGCGGCCGCGGCCGGGGCGGAGCAGTATGGGGCCGATCTGGTGCTGGTTGACCGTGAGGTCGGGGTCACCATGCGCCGCCTCTACCGCAATGTGCCCTGGTGGCAACGCTTCGGGCTCATCGGCGGACTGATCGGCAGCCTCGCCTCTTCCCAGCGGATCAGCAGCGAGGAAGTGGAGCGGCTTAAGCAAGGCGACCTGTTGGAGTCGACCTTTCGCGAGCTGGCCCAGAGCAGTCGAGCCCTGTACCAGCCGCTGATCGATGAGCGCGATCGGTACATGGCTGCCAGGCTCCTGGAGTCCGCCGCCGGGCGCTACAAGCGTGTCCTCGTCGTCCTCGGGGCCGGGCACCTGGAGGGGGTGACGCGCTATCTGGGGCAGGCCTCGGCGGATCCCGGCGCCGAGCGCGAGGCGCTGGACCGTATGCCGCCCCCGGCACGCTGGCCACGTTACCTGGCCTATCTGGTCGCCATCGTGATCATCTCCGGCTTCGTCATCGGGTTCAGCCGCAGTCCGGAACTGGGCTGGACCCTGGTCGCCACTTGGGTGCTGATCAACGGTGGCTTCTCGGCCCTGGGCGCCGCCCTCGCCTACGGCCACCCGGTCACCGTTGCCGGGGCCTTCCTGGCCGCCCCCCTGACATCGCTCAACCCGACCATCGGCGCCGGGTTTGTCGCAGCAGCGATCGAGCTGACCGTCCGGAGACCGCGGGTCGGCGACTTCCGCGCCCTGCGCCAGCACGTGGCGCACTGGCGCGGCTGGTGGACCAACCGAGTGGCCCGAACCCTGCTAGTGTTCTTCTTCGCCTCGCTCGGTTCGGCCGTTGGCACCTATCTCGCCGGCGCACGCATCATTGAGCGCCTGATTGCCGCCTAGACGGTCGGCGACGGTTACCGGTCTCGGGTAGCCAGGAAGCGGATGTCTGGCCAGCGCTCCTGGGTGAGTTCGAGGTTGGCGCGGGTGGGGGCCAGATAGGCGAGCGCCCCGGTCCCATCCCAGGCCAGTGCCGACTCGTTGCGGTCACGGAAACGCTGCAGCGCCTTCTCGTCTTCGGCACTGACCCAACGGGCCGTATAGACCTGGACCCCTTCAAAGGTGCACTCGACCCCGTACTCCTTCTGTAGCCGGTAGGCGGCCACGTCGAACTGAAGAGTCCCGACGGCACCGACAATCCAGTCGGAGCCGAGCAGCGGCCGGAAGAGCTGGGTGGCTCCCTCTTCACACAGTTGCTCAAGTCCCTTCTGTAACGCCTTCATCCGCATCGGATCACGAAGCACAACCCGGCGGAATAGCTCCGGGGCAAAGTCGGGGATGCCGGTGAAGTGTAACGACTCGCCCTCGGTGAAGGCATCGCCGATGATGATGGTGCCATGGTTGTGGATGCCAATGATGTCGCCAGGGGCTGCCGTCTCGGCATGGGAGCGGTCGCTGGCCATGAAGGTGGTGGCACGCGGGATCTTCATGTTCTTGCCGGTGCGCACCTGATAGAGCTTCATGCCGGGTTCAAAACGCCCTGAACAGACTCGCAGGAACGCAATGCGATCGCGGTGTTGAGGATCCATGTTGGCCTGGATCTTGAAGACGAACCCGGTGAAGTTCTCCTCGTCGGCGCGGACCTCACGGCCGGCATCCCGGCTGCGCGGCGCCGGCGCGTGCTCGACGAAGTCATCGAGCAGCTCGCGGATGCCGAAGTCATTGACGGCCGAACCGAAGTAGACTGGGGTCAGCTGACCAGCCAGATAGGCCTCTGGATCGAACGAATCACTGGCTTCCCGGACCAGCTCGATCTGCTCGCGCCATTCGTCCACCTCCCCCGGGAAAAGCTCATCGAGCCGCGGGTTGTCCAGCCCCTGGATGATCTCGCGGTCCATAAACAGGCGCACCTGGTCGAGGTGGAGGTGGTAGACCCCGCGGAAACCGCGCCCCATGCCTAAGGGCCAGGTGACGGGGGCGCAGCGGATGCGCAGCACCGACTCGACCTCATCGAGGACCTCCACGGGGTCGCGGCCGTCCCGATCAAGCTTGTTGATGAACGTGGTGATCGGGGTATCTCGCATCCGGCAGACATCCATCAACTGCACGGTGCGCTCCTCCACGCCCTTGGCGATATCGATGACCATCAGGGCGGAGTCGACAGCCGTCAGCGTACGATAGGTATCCTCCGAGAAGTCGCCGTGGCCGGGCGTATCGAGCAGATTCAGGATGCGTTCACGGTAGGGGAACTGCATCACCGAGGAGGTCACCGAGATCCCCCGCTCTTGTTCCATGGCCATCCAGTCTGAAGTGGCGTGGGCTTTGGATTTCCTTCCCTTGACCGACCCCGCCATCTGGATCGCACCTCCGTAATAGAGGAGCTTCTCGGTGAGGGTGGTCTTGCCGGCGTCGGGGTGCGAGATGATCGCGAAGGTCCGTCTCTTCGCTGCTTCGGTGGCCACGTCTTGCATCGGTTCTCCTAGCCGGGGTGAATGATGACGGCGTCAAACCGTATGATTTTACCCGATGCCGCTCGGGTACGTCCTCTTCCCCAGGAGGATCTGTGCCCGCAGACGGGAACCTGAGCGGCGCTGCCGATGTCGCATCAGGCAGCGCGTCGGGATCGGGCGGCCGGGTCGGCTGCCCTGCGTCGGCGAATGAATCCTGCGAAGTTGCAAGAGGAGTCCTCAGCATGAAGAACCAACAGTGGATCAAGCTCCCGGCCACCGCTGCAGCGCTGGCGCTGGTATTCAGTGTCAGTGCCCAGGCTCAGCAGGATCCGGGGATGGGTCAGCAGGATCCGGGGATGGGTCAGCAGGACCCCGGCATGGAGCAACAGGATCCAGGGATGGGGCAGCAGGACCCCGGCATGGAGCAACAGGATCCTGGCATGGCCCAGCCCGAGCCTGATCAAGCCACGTTCAGCAGCGATCAGATCGAGCGTTTCGTGGACGCGTACCTGGACATCATCGATATCCAGGAGGAGTACACCTCGGAGATCGAGGGGACTGACGGCGCCGAAGATGCCCGTGAGCTGCAGGAGCAGGCCAACGACGAGATGGTCGCGGCTATCGAGGACAATGGGTTGAGCGTTCCCGAGTACTCCGAGATCGCCAACGCCATGGACATGGATCCGGAGCTGCGGGACCAGGTCTCTTCGAAGATCCACGAGCGTGAAGAGGGCTGACGCCCCCCCCTGTGCACGGGAGCGCTCCCCCCGGCCCTGCGGGCCGGGTTTTTTTTGCCCGGGTGCGGCAGCCGGTGCGTGGCTAGTTCAAACGGGAGTGTGTAGGATATCGGCCGCACCGGCGCATGCCGCCCTCTCTATCGATGCTGAACTCTTGAAGAAGGTCGCATGGTTAAGCAACACAGTTACAACCGAGACGAACTCCTGCTGAGCGGTCACGGTCGGCTCTTCGGGCCGGGCAACCCCCAGCTACCCAGCCCGAACATGCTCATGTTCGACCGGATCACGCGCATCAATGAAGATGGAGGTCAGTACGGCAAGGGTGAGGTCGTCGCGGAGCTCGATGTCCATCCGGAGCTCTGGTTCTTCCGTTGTCACTTTGCGGGGGATCCGGTCATGCCCGGATGCCTGGGACTGGACGCGCTCTGGCAGATGGTCGGTTTCTACCTCGGTTGGATCGGGGGCCACGGGGCCGGTCGTGCGCTGGGCTGTGGCGAGGTCAAATTCACCGGTCAGATACTCCCGGACAATCGGCTGGTTACGTACAATGTGGCGCTCAAGAGGGTGATCAACCGCCGATTGGTCATGGGGATCGCCGATGGCAGCGTGGCCGTCGACGGTGAGACGATTTACGAAGCTACTGATCTGAAAGTCGGGCTCTTCCAGAACACCGGCGAGCTGAACGGGGCATAGGATCAGGCGCGGACGCCAGGAGTGACAGGAGGACTATCGTGCGTCGAGTGGTGATTACCGGTCTGGGCATCGTGTCGTGCATCGGCAACAGCCGCGACGAAGTCACGGCATCTTTGCGGGCCGGCAAATCCGGGATCCGATACCAGCCCGAATACGAGGAGGTCGGCCTGCGCAGCTTGGTGGCCGGGAGTTGCGATGTCGATGTGCAGGCCCTTATCCCGCGTAAGTCCCTACGCTTCATGGGCGATGCTGCGGCCTACAGCTACATTGCGATGGACCAGGCGATTGCCGATGCGGGTCTCGACTATGCGGCGATCTCCAGCCCGCGCGTGGGTCTGATTGCCGGCTCCGGCGGTGCTTCGACGGCGAACATCGTCAGCGCCACCGAGACCCTGCGCACCCGGGGCGTTCGCAAGATCGGCCCCTACGGCGTCACGCGGACCATGGGCAGCACGGTCTCGGCCTGCCTGGCAACGCCGTTCCAGATCAAGGGCCTCAACTACTCCATCACCTCCGCCTGCGCGACCAGCGCCCACTGTGTCGGCGCTGCCATGGAGCAGATCCAGCTGGGCAAGCAGGATGTGATCTTCGCCGGAGGCGGCGAGGAAGAGCACTGGTCTCTCACCCAGCTGTTCGATGGGATGGGCGCGTTGTCCACCAAGTACAACGATACGCCGGAGCAGGCGTCGCGCCCTTACGATGCCAGCCGCGACGGTTTCGTGATTGCCGGCGGCGGTGGAATGGTCGTGGTCGAAGCCCTTGAGCACGCCCAGGCGCGCGGTGCCCCGATCCTCGCTGAGCTGGTCGGTTTCGGTGCGACGTCGGATGGGTACGACATGGTTGCCCCGTCCGGCGAGGGGGCCGCACGTTGCATGAGGCAAGCCCTGGAGGGAGTCGAGGGGCCCGTGGACTACATCAATACCCACGGTACCAGTACGCCGGCCGGGGATATCGCCGAACTGGAGGCGACGCGAGAGGTCTTTGGCGAGTGCATGCCGCCGATGTCCTCGACCAAGTCCCTCACCGGCCACTCGCTGGGTGCCACCGGAGTCCAGGAGGCAATCTACTCGTTGCTGATGATGGAGCACGGGTTCATCTCACCATCGATCAATATCGAGCAACTCGACCCTGAGGCGGGAGATGTGCCCATGGTCACCGAGACGCGCGAGGGCGTCACCCTCAACACCGTGCTCACCAACAGTTTCGGCTTCGGCGGGACGAACGCGACGCTGGCACTGCGCCGTTTCGACGGCTGAACGGGACGGCGCCGGAATCACCGGCGCCGTTGGCCTCCAAGCGACAAAGGCGTAAAGGTCTCTTATGGAACAACGTCTTCAATTCGATCGCGACCTGCTCCGCCGGTACGATGTAAGCGGGCCCCGTTACACCTCGTACCCGACGGCGCCGCAATTCCATGAAGGGTTTGATGCCCAGGCCTACGCCGCGGCAGCCCGGGCGACCAACGAGGCGGACCAGCCCAATCCCCTGTCGGTCTACGTCCACGTACCGTTCTGCCGTAACGTGTGCTTCTACTGCGCGTGCAACAAGATCGTGACGGCGAACTACAGCCGCGCCCAGGAGTATCTTGAGCACGTCTTCAAGGAGATCGAGCTGCAGGCGCAGCTCTTCGGCGAACACCGTCGCGTTGAGCAGCTCCACCTCGGGGGCGGCACGCCGAATTACCTCAAGATCGACGATCTGGGGCGCCTGGTCAGCAAGCTGCGCGAGCAGTTCACCCTCGACGATACGGACAACCGCGAGTTCTCTATCGAGATTGACCCGCGAGACGTCGAGCTTGAGGACATCGGTCGCCTGGCGGAACTCGGTTTCAATCGTATGAGCGTCGGCGTGCAGGACTTCAACGAGGAGGTCCAGCACGCGGTCAACCGTGTCCAGAGCGCGGAACTGTGCCGCTCGATCATTGAGGAGGGGCGCCGCCACGGCTTCCGCTCGACCAACGTCGACCTCATCTACGGTCTGCCGAAGCAGACGGTGGAATCCTTCGAGCAGACCCTCGACGAGGTCATCGAGCTGCGCCCCGAGCGCCTGGCCATCTATAACTACGCTCACCTCCCGCATCTATTCAAGATCCAGCGGCAGATCAACGAGGATGAGCTCCCAGGCCCTGAGGACAAGCTCACCATCTTCGGGCGTACCATCGAGAAGCTCACCGATGCCGGCTACGTCTTCATCGGTATGGACCACTTCGCCCTGCCCGATGACGAGCTGGCCGTTGCGCAGAAGAAGGGAACCCTGCACCGGAACTTCCAGGGCTACTCCACGCGCGCGGAGTGCGACCTCATCGCACTGGGATCCACCTCCATCGGCAAGATCGGCAACACCTACAGTCAGAACCTGCGGGATCCCGAGGAATACCAGCAGCGCATTGCCAACGGCGATCTGGCGGTGTTCCGTGGTTACGAGCTCAACCAGGACGATCTGCTGCGCCGGGAAGTGATCATCGAGGTCATGTGCCACTCCCGCCTGAACTTCGCCGACATCGAGGCGCGGCACGGCATCGACTTCAATGAGTACTTCGCTGACGCCCTGGAGCGCCTCCAGCCCCTGGTGGAGGACGGTCTGATGGAGATGGACGACCGCCACCTGCAGATCCTGCCGCGGGGGCGCCTGATGCTCCGCCACGTCGCCATGGCCTTCGATGCCTACCTGGAGCGCGAAGCCAATGAAGGCAAGCGCTATAGCCGGGTGTTGTAACAAGCTCAGGCACAGGATTGTGGCCGGGGCGGCCCTGGTCACAGCGGGGAACGCTGTGGCCGGGTCGACCCTGCCCGAATCCGGTATCCTCGACCCTGGACAGATCGATGTCAGGGGCACAGTGGGCTTGAGCTACTTCGGGGCCGGTCAGGGCACCACTATGGATGTTCTGCCCTCCCTGCGTACGGGGCTCCCCGGTCCGTTCGATGTGGCGGTTACGGTGCCTTATCGAAACGATCTTGAGCAGGAGCAGTACGCCCTGCGTAGCTCATTCCGCACCGATTTCTCCTACCGGTTCCTCGATGATGGCCCTCGCCAGGCGGTTCTGGGCGGCTACATGACCTTCGATCCCTCGGATGCTGGGGAAGGTGTAGGGAGCGGGTCGCACAACTATGGGGTCAGCGCCGACTACCGCGCAGAGGACATCGTGGGCACCGGGACCTTCTATCTGCGCGGGGCCGTGGAACGGCTGGACCATCGCGACGATCCCGGCGCCGATGAGGTCTCCTACCGGCTCGCCAATCGCCTCACCGCCGAGATCGGTCTAGGGCTGGATGTGGATGTCGACGCCGAGCCCTACTTCGGTCTTCGAGGTACCCAAGGGCTAGGCTCGACGACACGTGACCAGCAGAGCTTGTCCTTTCGTCCGGGCATTCGGTTTCGGTACACCCCTAACAGCGAGGTCCAGTTCCTGGCGCAATTCGATACGGTACAGCGTAACGCCGAACCGGAGCGGGCGATCTTCGTGACCTGGACCTACCAGCACCGCCCTCCGGAGCGTGATCTGGACAGCCTGCGGGAGCGTATCTCCGCCAATGAGATGGCCATCGAGCGCCTGGATCGACGGGTGAGCGACATCGAACGCCGGCTGTTAACACGTACCGAGGTACCGGAACCGGAGACGAGGGAGGGGGTGGTCGTGCTCAATCACTCCGGGATCCCGGAGTTGACCACCTTGGTGGTGGACACCCTGGAGAACCTCGATCTCTCTGTCGGGGACACGCGTGACGAAGACGACGTCGCCCGTCGGGATCGCACCAAGATCCTCTACCGGCCGGGGCATGCGGAGCGGGCTCGGGAGATTGCCCGCGCGCTGCCGGGGAATCAGCTGATCGAGCAGCGTGATGACATGCCGAATCAGGCCGAGATCGCCGTCCTGATCGGCTTCGATCTGGAGTGAGGCGCCCCCCCTGCTCCCCCCTTGCTCTCGAGGCGCAGTGTCGCTATCATGCGCACGCACTGGCTAGGTGGCAGAGTGGTGATGCAGCGGCCTGCAAAGCCGTGTACGTGGGTTCGATTCCCGCCCTAGCCTCCATACTCCCCCGCCCGTATCGGCCTTCGTGCCCCATCTCCGGTGACGAAGCCGACTCCCCACCGGCCCAGGTGGCGGAACTGGTAGACGCAGACGACTTAAAATCGTCAGGCTTCGGCCGTGCCGGTTCGAGTCCGGCCCTGGGCACCATAACGGGTCGCCCACACCTGCCTGTTGCAGACCCCGGCGCTGGCACCACACTCAGCCGTGGAAGCGCCCTCCCTGTGCCCGCCTCCACTCCAAAGCGGATGGGAGAGCGGGCCGCGCGGCGCGCCCCGGCCCTCCCGGAGGCTTCGGCGGGTCAGTCCAAGACCTCAAGGGCGGCCCGCATGTAGACGTACGCCGAGTACAGCGTCAGCAGCGCCGCGATCCAGACCAGCACGAAGCCGATCTCGGGGATCGGGATGCCGAGGATGGGCTCGCGGTAGAGCAGCATGAGGATGGCCGCCATCTGGGCGACGGTCTTCAGCTTGCCCATCTGGTTGACCGCTACGCTGGCGCGCTTGCCGATCTCAGCCATCCACTCGCGTAGTGCCGAGACGGCGATCTCGCGGCCGATGATGACCGCCGCCGGGATCGCCATCCAAAGACCGGGATAGACCGCGACCAGGGCGACCAGTGCCACCGCGACCATCAGCTTGTCCGCCACCGGATCGAGGAAGGCGCCGAAGTCCGAAGACTGATTGAGCCGGCGGGCCAGGTAACCGTCGAGCCAATCGGTGATGGCCGCCAGGGCGAACACGGCGACGGTCAGCAGATTGGTCCACGGCGGAGGCAGGAGGAAGCAGAGCCCGAAGACCGGGATCAGCACGATGCGAAATAGTGTGAGCGCGGTGGGCAGCGTCAGCGTCATGATGGTGTCCTAACCGTGGAACGTGTCGTAGATCCGTTGAGCGAGCGATCGATGGATGCCCGGTACGCGAGCCAGATCCTCGATGCCGGCCTGGCGAATGCCTTGGATCCCGCCGAAGTGTTTCAAAAGGCTCTGGCGGCGCTTTGGCCCCAGGCCGGGGATCTCCTCGAGGATCGACTCCCGCCGCGCCTTGCCGCGGCGCTGGCGGTGGCCACTGACCGCAAAGCGGTGGGCCTCGTCGCGAACCTGCTGCAACAGGTGGAGTGCGGGAGAGTCGGCCGGTAACTCGATCTCCCGCTCCCCGTCGTCGAGCAATAGGGTCTCCTCTCCGGGGCGGCGCTCCGGCCCCTTGGCGATGCCCATTAGTGCCACGCCGTCGATGCCCAGTTCGTCGAGGACATCCCGTGCCTGTGCAACTTGCCCCTTTCCTCCATCGATTAGCAAGAGGTCGGGCAGCGGCGCCTCGCCGCTCTTAACGCGCCGGTAGCGGCGGGTCAGTGCCTGATGCATGGCTGCGTAGTCATCACCGGCGGTCACATTACGGATATTAAAGCGGCGGTAGTCGCTCTTGACCGGTCCCTCCCGATTGAAGACGACGCAGGAGGCTACGGTGGCCTCACCAGCGGTGTGCGAGATGTCGAAACACTCGATCCGCTCTGGCGGGGCATCGCTATCGATGACCTCGGCAAGGGCGCTGTACCGCCGCTGCTGACTGGCCGTCGAGGCGCTGCGCGCGGAGAGCGCGTAACGAGCATTTTCTTCCGCCATCTCCACCCAGCGCCGGCGATCGCCGCGCACACGGTGACGGATCGCCACCGTTCCACCGGACGCGGTGCGCAGGGCCTGCTCAAGGAGCCGCTGCTCCCGGACCGGGCGATTGATCACCACTTCGGGCGGCGCTACACGACCGAGATAGTGTTGGGCCAGGAAGCTGGCCAGGATATCCGACTCGCGGCTACCTGACGGGGTGTTGGGGAAGTAGGACTGGTTGCCCAGACTGCTCCCTCCCCGGATGAAGAAGACCTGGACACACGCCGTATCGCCTTCCGCCACGCAGGCGACGATATCCATGTTGTCGTCCCGATCCTGGGCAACGTACTGACGCTGCTGGATATGCCGGAGATTGGCGATGCGGTCGCGCAGGCGCGCCGCCTGCTCGAACTCGAGGTTCTCCGCAGCCTCTTCCATGCGCCGGACGAGCTCGGCGATGACCTCGCCGGAGCGCCCCTCCAGGAAGAACTCAACGTCGCGCACGTCGCGGCGGTAGTCCTCCTCGCTGATGTAGCCGACACAGGGCGCCGTGCAGCGGCGAATCTGATACTGCAGGCAGGGACGCGAGCGATTGCGGAAGAAGGTATCGCGGCACTGTCGGATGGGGAAGACCTTCTGCAGGTAGCCGAGCGTCTCGCGCACCGCATTGGAGTTCGGGTAAGGGCCAAAGAATCGTCCCGCTCCCTGTCGTGCCCCGCGATGGTATCCCAGACGCGGAAACTGCTGATGACTCGAGAGGTAGATATACGGGTACGACTTGTCGTCCCTTAGCAGGACGTTGTATCGAGGCCGATGTTCCTTGATCAGGTTGTTCTCCAGGATCAACGCCTCGGCCTCGGTGTGGGTCACCGTGATCTGGACATCGGCGATGAGCTGGACGAGCCGCTCGGTCTTGGGAGTCTTTCGTGACGGGGTGAAATAACTGGAGACTCGGCGGCGGAGGTTGCGCGCCTTGCCCACGTAGATGATGGTGCCTTCGGCACTGAGCATGCGGTAGACACCCGGTCGCTCCGGGAGGCCGCGCACCCGCTCGCGCAGCGCCTCAACTCCAGGGGTTGGCTCTGCCGAAACCTTGTTCATGCCGTCCTGTTTCCTACCCTGCCCGTGCGCTGGCTGGATCGGTCTCTGATCCACGCCCTGCAGGGACCCTGTATCGGGAAGTCCGCGTGTTGTACCCGCTCCAGTAGCCCCTGTCCACCGCGCGGCACTCCTCCAAAAGGGGCAGTGAACCGGTACGGAGCAGTAGCCAAGGCTCGTTCTCCAGCAGGACCGGCGGCGAGGCAGCGATCAGTGCTCGTCGGATTTGGCCTCGAGCAGACCGTAGTCGATAGCGATCCGCGTCAGCTGGGCGTCGTTGCGAACGCCCAGCCGCTCGAAGATCCGGCTGCGGTAGGTGCTCACGGTCTTCGGGCTAAGGCACAGGTCCTTGGCGATGCTGGTTCCCCGCTGACCGTTGAGGATCCGCATCAGCACCTCGAATTCGCGCGGCGTGAGATGGTCGAACGGGCTCTCCCCCGTGCCATCGAGACTGTTCAGGGCGACGTGGCGAGCCACCTCGTGGCAGATGTAGCGGCGCCCGAGGTACACCGAGCGGATGGCCTCGATCAGCTCATCCCGATCGGCCCCCTTATGCACGTACCCCTTGGCGCCCGCTCGCAAGGCGTGGGCCGGATACGGTCCCGACTGGTAGACAGTCAACGCGATGACCCCGACCTTCGGGTGACTGCGGTATAGTCGACGGATCGCCTCGACGCCGCCCATACCCGGCATCTGGAGATCCATCAAGACAACGTCCGGCTCCTGCTCGCGCACCGCGGCCACTGCATGCTCGGCGTTCTCAGCGTGGGCAACGATCTGGATGTCCGGAATATCCCGGAGCATCCCGTCAATGGCCTGTCGGATCAGGCGATGATCGTCTGCCAGAACAACCCGAATCATCCACCTACCTCGAAACCGCTCGGGACAGTTCGCTATTCTGTAGAGTGAGTAACATTCGAGCAACCCAAACTGACTGGGGCGTCACGCGCATGGACCACACGCCAAGCTCTCGGCTTTACCCCTTGTTCCCTTCAGAATCAGGGAGTTCCGTTGCTATCGAGGGCCTTTACCTCAATGCGCCTCTCCCAACCGGGAGCGGCAAAATACCATGGGTGTACGCCAACTTCGTTACGAGCCTCGATGGACGGATCAGCCTGGATGCCGGTGTCGGATGCCGTGTCCCCGGCACTGTGGCCAACCCCCGCGACTGGCGTCTGTTTCAGGAGCTGGCAGCACGCGCTGACTGCCTGATCACCAGCGGACGCTACCTGCGGGAGCTGGCGGCTGGCTGTGCCCAGGATGCCTTGCCGGTGGGGTCGGAGTTCACCGATTTGCAGCAATGGCGAGAGGATCAGGGGCTGAACCCACATCCGGATGTCGCCATCGTCTCCGGGTCGGCGGATTTTCGGATCCCGGCGACCCTTCGCGAACAGGGGCGTCGGATTTGGCTGTTCGTCCCCGAAGATGCGGCGACGGACGCGCTGCGGCGTCATCAGGATGCTGGCGCCGAGGTTGCCGCGCAATTCCCCGGGCGGCGTGTCACCGGCAGGCAGCTGCGCGAAACGCTCGGGGCGCTCGGCTATGCACGAGTCTACTCGGTGGCCGGACCTCAAATCGCACACACCCTCGTCGCGGATGGGAGCCTCGATACGCTGTTCAAAACCGTTCGCCACCGCATCATCGGCGGTGAACCTGGGGCCTTCGAGACGATCATCGAGGGCCCGGGGCTTGAGAACCCCGCCGACTTCCGTCTGCGCTGGCTTTACTTCGATCCCGGTGAGGGCCCGGGCGACGAGCAGCAGCTGCTGCGCCTGGATCGAGTCACCGGCTAACCCGAGCCAGGCGTGAACAGCCGCTGACCGGGCTGCTACTCCCCCTGCCCTGGGATGCCGCCGCGCGCCAGTTCCCGCGGATCCAGCAAGCGCTGCAGCTCGCTCTCGGACAAATCGGTCATCTCGCGGGCCACTTCGATCACCGGGCGCCCGTCCCGGTAGGCCTGCTTGGCCACCTCCGCCCCCTTCTCGTAACCGATGACCGCATTCAGAGCGGTGACCAGGATCGGGTTCCGATCCAGGGCAGCGCGCAGGTTCTCCTCGTTGACGGTGAATCCGGCGATGGCGTCCTGCCCGAGGATGGTCGAGGCATTGGTCAGAAGATCGATACTCTGGAGCACGTTGTAGCCGATGACCGGCAGCATGACGTTGAGCTGGAAATTCCCGGACTGGCCGGCCACCGAGATCGTGGTGTCGTTGCCCATGACCTGGGCCGCGACCATGGCCACGGACTCGGGGATCACCGGGTTGACCTTACCCGGCATGATGCTTGAGCCCGGCTGCAGGGCGGGTAGGCTGATCTCGCCAAGGCCGGCCAGGGGGCCGCTGTTCATCCAGCGCAGGTCGTTAGCGACCTTCATCAGCGAGACAGCGACGGTGCGCAGCTGACCGGATAGCTCCACCGCGGCGTCCTGACTGGACAGCGCCTCGAAGCGATTGGGCGCCGGGGTAAACGGCACACCACTGGCCTCGGCCAGCCGCTTGCTCACTTGCTCGCCGAACGCTGCCGGGGCGTTGATCCCGGTGCCGACGGCGGTCCCCCCCTGGGCCAGGGCGTGCAGCCGCGGCAGGCTGGCCTCGATCCGGCTGACCCCATTGCGCACCTGCGCGGCCCAACCGGAGAGTTCCTGGCCAAGCGTCACCGGCATGGCGTCCATGAGGTGGGTCCGCCCGGTGGTGGTGACGTCCGCGAGTTCCGTGGCGCGTTGCTCGATGGTGTCCGCCAGTCGGCGCAGCGCCGGCAGGAGCCGGTCGTGGACCTCCAGTGCGGCGCTGACGTGGATCGCCGTCGGGATCACGTCATTGGAGCTCTGCCCCATGTTGACATGGTCGTTGGGGTGCACCGTCACACCGGCCCGTTCGCTGGCCAGTCGGGCGATTACCTCGTTGGCGTTCATGTTGCTCGAGGTCCCCGACCCGGTCTGGAACACGTCGATGGGGAAGTGATCGTCGTGCTCGCCGCGGGCGACGGCCTCGGCTGCCTCCACGATGGCCTCGGCGACGGTCGGATCGAGTCCGGAGACTTCTCGGTTGGCCCGCGCGCAAGCCGCCTTGATCAGCCCCAGGGCCTGGATGAAGGGCCGAGGCATCGGCTGTCCGCTAACCGGGAAGTTCTGCACCGCGCGCTGGGTCTGGGCGCCGTACAGGGCGTCCGCAGGGACCTGGAGTTCCCCCATGCTGTCGCGCTCGATCCGGTAACCGTCTTGACTCATAGATTGGCTCTCTCCTGCTCAGTGGCGAGGGCAATCGAGGCCCCCAAAAACGCGAACAGGCATTGTAGAATACGCGGCCGGAATTGGCAGCGGAGACTCTTCTCGTGGAGCTGGATACCCTGACCGCACTCGCCCCGATCGACGGGCGCTATGCCGACAAGACCGACGACCTGCGACCGTTGCTCAGTGAGTACGGTCTGATCCGCCACCGCGTGGTGGTCGAGGTGCGCTGGTTGCAGGCCCTAGCGAAGGAGCCCGGTATCACCGAGGTTCCGCCGTTGTCGACGGATGCCACCGCGTTTCTGGAGCAGCTCCTGGCCGGTTTCGATACCCAACAGGCACGCCGGGTGAAGGCCATCGAGGCCACCACCAACCACGACGTCAAGGCCGTCGAGTACTACCTTAAAGAGCGACTCGCGGAGCATGAGGAGCTGGCGGCGCGGGCCGAGTTCGTGCACTTCGCCTGCACATCCGAAGACATCAACAACCTGGCCTGGGCCTGCATGCTCCGCGGCGCTCGGGACGAGGTGCTACTGCCCGCCCTCGACGGCATCATCGAGCAGCTGCGTCAACTGGCCCATGCGCAGGCCGAGCAGCCGATGCTTTCGCGCACCCACGGGCAGACAGCCTCGCCGACCACCCTGGGCAAGGAGATCGCCAACGTCGTCCACCGCTTGCGCGAGCAGCGCCAACGCCTGGCGGACGTGCAACCGCTGGGCAAGATCAACGGCGCCGTCGGCAACTTCAATGCCCACCTGATCGCCTACCCGGAGGTCGACTGGCCGGCCCTGGGTCGCCGTTATGTCCAGGGTCTGGGGCTGGGGTGGAACCCCTACACCACCCAGATCGAGCCCCACGACTGGATCGCGGAACTATTCGACGCCATCAGCCGGGTCAACACCGTGCTGCTGGATCTCAGCCGTGACGTCTGGGGGTATATCTCCCTCGGCTACTTCGGGCAGCGAGTCGTCGCCGGCGAGGTCGGGTCGTCGACGATGCCCCACAAGGTCAACCCGATCGATTTCGAGAACGCCGAGGGCAACCTCGGGGTCTCCTCGGCGCTGCTCGAGCACCTGGCGCGCAAACTGCCCGTCTCCCGATGGCAACGCGACCTCAGCGACTCCACGGCCCTCCGGACAGTGAGCCTGGGGATTGCCCACACACTCATCGCGTTGAAATCCCTGGAGAAAGGCGTGGGCAAGCTGGAGGCCAACCCCCACCGGCTCGATGATGACCTGGAAGCCGCCTGGGAGGTGCTGGCCGAGGCCATCCAGACGGTAATGCGCCGTTACGGCGCCGATGAGCCGTACGAGCAGCTCAAGAAACTGACGCGGGGTCGGAAGATCGATGAGCAGGCGGTCCGCGCGTTCATCGAAGGGCTCGATCTACCCGAAGAGGCCAAGGCCCAGCTCCGCGGCCTGACGCCCCGGACCTACCTCGGCAACGCCGCCTCGCAGGCCCGCGCCGTCTAGGCATCGGATCGGCGCGCCGGCGGCGGCCACCGCGCGGCTCCCGGGCGCGGCACGGGCGGTTGCAACCCGCCCTAGTCGGGGTCGTCGCCGGACCAGAGGTGTTCCGACCAGGCCCCCTCGGTCCACTCCTCGCGCAGGCGTCTGCGGTTGAGCGCCAGCCATTGCAGCGCGATGACCGGCATCGCGGCTCGATAATGGCCGTCCGCCACCTGACCGATGGCCTCATCGGCCGGGATCACGTGCGACCAGATATCCTCGTGCTCCTCGTCCAGCCCATGGACCCCTCCCGCCTGGCTGGTGTCACAGCGGGCGCAGTAAAGTACGACCCGCTCGGTGCTCCCGCCTGGGCTGGGCAGGTAGTCGGCAATCGGGCGCAGATCCTCGATGTGCACATTGGCCTCTTCCAGCGCCTCGCGGATCGCCACCGAGCGAGGATCCTCACCCGGCTCCGCGATACCGGCGATGGTCTCGGTGATCCAGGCACCGCGGTTGTCATCGATCGCACCGACCCGGAACTGCTCGACCAGGACCACCTCATCCCGCTCGGGGTCGTAGGGCAGGACACCGACGGCCAGGCCGCGGACCAGGCACTCACGCGTCAGCTCCGGGGTCATCCCGCCTTCGAACTTGGCGTGGCGCAGACGGACCCGGTCCAGGCGCAGGAATCCTTCGTGACAGGGATCGCGGCCGAGGATCTCGAAACGGTGCGCCATTGCTCTACTCCCTCGATTCAGTCGCGGTCAAAGACCGCGAAGCTCTCCACATGGGCGGTATGCGGGAACATGTCCATGATACCCGCAGCATTCAGGCGGAAGCCGTGCTCGGCGACGAGAATCCCCGCATCGCGGGCCAGCGTTGCCGGGCCACAGGAGCAGTAGACCACCCGCCGGGCCCCGGTGCCGGCAACCGCGGAGAGTACCTCCTGGGCACCGGAGCGTGGCGGGTCGAGGAGCACGGCATCGAACCCCCCCGCCACGCGCCGGGTTCCCTCCTCGGTGGCCAGATCCGCCACAGCGAAATCGGCGTGCAGACCGTTGGCCGCGGCATTCTCCTCCGCTCGCTCGACGAGTCGTGGGTCGCCCTCAATGCCGGTGACCGTCGCGCCCTCCCGTGCCAGTGGCAGGGTGAAATTACCCACGCCACAGAACAGGTCGAGTATGCGACGACCCGACTGCGGCTGCAGCCATTCCAGGGCGCGCTCGACCATGGCCATGTTGATGGAGGCGTTCACCTGGGTGAAATCCGTGGGCAGGAACGCCACCTCGACCCCGTAGGGCGACAGTGCATAGCTTAGCTGCGGGGCCGGTTGCGGTGCCACGGGGGTCACCGTCGATTCATCCCCCGGTTGCCGGAGGATCGTCAGGCCGGTGGCCTCGGCGAAATCGCTCAGCCGATCCAGATCATCCTCGGTCAACGGCGCCAGGTGGCGGAACACCAGCGCCGCGTGCTTGTCGCCGCAGGCTACCTCGATCTGCGGGATGCGGTCGGGGATGGAGAGCGAACCGACCAGCTCGGCCAGCCCCTGCATCCGCTCGCCCACACGCGGGTCGAGGACCGGACAGTACTCCACCGGGGCGACCAGCGGGCTGTGCTTCTCGCGGAAGCCGACCAGCACCCCGCCCTTTTTGGGCACATGCTTGACGGCGAGCCGTGCCTTGCGCCGATACCCCCACGCGGGACCAGTCAACGGTGCCAGCCACTGCTCCGGCTCGACGCCGCCGATACGCTGCAGCTGTTCGGCCAGGACGCGCTCCTTGTGGGCGATCTGCGCCTCAGCGGGCAGGTGTTGGAGCGCACACCCCCCGCAGTTGCCGAAATGTTCGCAACCCGGCGCGATCCGCTCGGCTGCTGGCTCCAGAATCTCGATGGCCGTCGCCTCGGCCCGCTGACGGCGCAGCTTGGTATACCGGTAGCGGATCCGCTCGCCGGGCAAGGCGAAATCGACAAAGACCGGGCGACCCTGATCGTCGTGGGTGATCCCCCGCCCCTCGTGGGCCATGCCCTCGATACGGGCCTCCACCGGCTCGCGAGACATGCGCCGCTTACGCCCCACGCCAGGCCTCCAGGAAGTTGCGCAGATGGGTCCGATCGGTGGCCTCGAGGGCCGCCGCGACGCGGTCGGTCTCGTTCTGGTAGTCGGTCTGGTCGAGGGCGCCGCGGAAATGCTGGAAGCGCAGATACAGCAGGTAGGTGTTGAGCACGTCGGTCTCGCAATAGTCGCGCACCGCCTCGATCTCGCCCCGGGCGACGGCATCGGCCACCGCAGCGCCGCTCATGCCCATCTTTCCGGGCAGGCCGCACAACGTGGCCACCTCATCCAGCGGGGCGGCCCCCCGCATCTGGAATGAAGACAGCACGTCCATCAGGTCGAGATGGCGATCGTGGTAGCGATTGAGATAGTTGTTGAAACGGAAGGCGCGGTCGTGATCGCCGGTCTCCCAGTAACGGGGGGCGCTGACGCCGTTGATCAGGGCACGGTGATGTAACACCGGGATGTCAAAGCCGTTGCCGTTCCAGGAGACCAGGTTCGGGATGTAGCGATCGAGTCCCTCGAAGAAACGCTCGAGAAGGGCTGACTCGCCGTCCTCGGGATCCCCCAGGGACCAGACGCGGAAGCGCCCCTCGACCAGCCCGGCCAGGGAGATGGCCACCACGCGGTGCAGGTGGAGCCGCGGGAACTCGCTGCCGGTCTCCTGGCGGCGGCGCGCCGCCATGGCCCGGGAAACATCGGTGTCCTCCAGGCCCTCCAGGCCGTAGACCACCCGGCCACCGGCCAGGTCGGGAACGGTCTCGATATCAAAAGCGAGCACGTTCATCGGTTCTCTCCATGTCGATCAGCCGGTTACCAGGATCACGAAAGCTACGGCGTATTCCCGCTCGTCACTCAGGCTCAGGGCTGCCTCGCTGACGCCCAGGGCCACCGCCCGTTCGGCCGCCGCGCCGTGGAACCGCAGCGACGGTTGCCCCCGGACATCGTGGACCACCTCGAGGTCGCGCAGGGTCACGCCATCGCTGAACCCGGTTCCCAGGGCCTTGGAGGCCGCCTCCTTGGCTGCGAAGCGGCGGGCCAGAAACGCCGCCGTGGCGCCGCCCTCCCGAAAGTTGAGAAGCTCGGTCGGGGCCAGGATGCGTTGAGCAAACCGCTCACCGTGCCGCTCCAGGGCGCGTTCGAGCCGCACCACGGCTACGATATCCGTGCCGATGCCGGCGATCATGCCGCCGACCGCATGAGGCGCTTCATCTCGGCGACAGCCGGGGCCAGTCCCTCAAAGACCGCGCGGGCGACAATGGCGTGGCCGATGTTGAGCTCGGCCATGGCGGGCAGCGTGGCCACCGCCTCGACGTTGTGGTAGTGCAGACCGTGTCCGGCATTCACCTGCAGACCGGCATCGCGGGCCCGTGCCGCAGCGACCCGAAGACGCTCAAGCTCGCGGTGCTGGATCTTGGCGTCCGTGGCATCGGCGTACGCCCCGGTGTGCAGCTCGATCACCGGCGCCCCGGCGGTCGCTGCGGCGTCGATCTGCTCCGGGTCCGGGTCGATGAACAGCGAGACCCGGATACCGGCCTCGCCGAGGCGGCGACAGGCCTGCTCCAGCCGCTGGACGTCTCCGGCGACGTCCAGCCCGCCCTCGGTGGTCAATTCGGCGCGACGTTCCGGCACCAGGCAGCAGTCTGCAGGAGCTAGACGCGTCGCGATGCCGATCATCTCCTCGGTGACCGCCATCTCCAGATTGACGCGGGTTTGGACGTGGCGCTGCAGCTCCTCGACGTCACGATCCTGGATATGCCGACGATCCTCGCGCAGGTGGACGGTAATCGCATCGGCACCGCCGCGTTCGGCCTCGGCCGCGGCGTAGAGGATATCCGGATAACGCGTACCGCGCGCCTGACGCAGCGTGGCGACGTGATCGATATTGACACCGAGTTGAATACGCCCTGTGGACATAGGTCTCCCAGAATGCCGTCCCATCAATCGCGCAGCGAGCGGAACATCTCGCGACTGCGCAGTCGGCGCCCACCCAGATGCTGCTGGATCACCGCCCGCATCAGCCGCCGCGCCTCGCTGCGCACCGGTTCTTCAGACAACCCCTGCCCTTCCGTGGCCGCTAGTGCCAGCAGTGTGGCACCACTGACCTCCACGCCGCACTCGCCCGTGCCTGCCCGGTCCGCCCCCCGTTCCGGGGAGTAACGATATCGCGCCTGCGCCACGACCGGCTCGCCGTGGACGTCCTGTTCCAATTCCAACCCGTAGCCGCTCTCTTCAAGAAGGGCCAGCTCGAAGCGCCGCAGTGCAGGCTCCGCATCGTCCGTGGCCAGGCAATCCACGGCTACGGCGTAGCGTTCCCACGTGCGCGGGTGCGGGTCCTCACGACGGGTCAGGGCCAGCAGAACTTCCGCCATGTAAAAACCGCACGCCAGCGCCCCGCCCCGCAGGGCGTAACCGCGTCCTGCCTGATCGACGGTGGTCAGAGTCTTGAGGTCGCCGCGCCCACGCCAGCTCACCTGAAGCGGGATGAAGGGCTCGAGTTGCCCGCTCCAGCCCCGTCGCCGCACGCCGTTGGCGACCGCGCCGATGCGTCCATACTCTTGGCTGAACAGTTCCACCAGGGTGCTGCTCTCCCGAAAGGCGCGGCGGTGAAGCACCCAGGCCGGCTGCCCCTGCGCGCCGTTCAATCCGTATACCCGAGCTCGTCCAGCGCCCGGCGATCGTTCGTCCACTGCTCCTTGATCTTGGTCCAGAGTTCCAGGTGGACCCGCTCGCCGAGCAGGTTCTCCATCTGCAACCGGGCGCTGCGACCGATCTTCTTCAGCCGTTCTCCGCCGCGGCCGATCACGATCGGTTTCTGCCCATCGCTCTCGACCCAGATGACCGCCGCCACGCGGGTCATGCCTTCCTCACGGTGAAGCTGTTCGATCTGCACGCTGGTGGTGTACGGCAGCTCGTCCCCGAGGTTGAGCATGAGCTGCTCGCGGACCAGCTCACCGAGCCGGAAACCCAGATCGCGATCGGTGATCTGATCGGCCGGGAACAGCGGCGGACCCGACGGCAATCGCTGGATGGTCTCCCGCTCCAGGGCGTCCAGGTTCTCCCCGCGTGTCGCCGAGACCGGCACCAGCGCAGCGAAATCCCGCTGCTCAGCCAGCCACTCCAGATGCGGCAGGAGCAGTCGCTTGTCCTGGACCCGATCGACCTGGTTCACCGCCACAATTACCGGGGCGTCCACGTCAGCAAGGCGCTCCAGGACCCGCTGGTCATCTTCCTTCCACTCGGTGCCGCGGACCACGAAGACCACCACATCGATGTCTTCCAGGGCACCGTGAGCGGCACGATTGAGCTGACGATTCAGGGCCCGCTTGGCGGACTGATGCATGCCCGGGGTGTCCACCAGCACCATCTGAGCATCGGGACGATTGAGCACGCCGAGGATACGATGGCGCGTGGTCTGCGGCTTGCGCGTGACGATGCTGACCTTCTCGCCTAACAAGGCGTTGAGCAGGGTCGACTTGCCGACGTTGGGCCGACCGACGAGGGCGCACAGGCCGCTGTGCTCCACTGTCGGGATGGCATCACTGGATGGTTCATTCATGCCCGGACCCTCCTCCTTCCGCCGACTCGGCTCCGATTTCGACCAGCATCGCCTCGGCGGCCCGCTGCTCGGCCTGCCTGCGGCTGCCGGCCTCGCCGAGGGTCGTTTGTTCGCTGTCGCTGAGCCGGCACTCGACCTGAAACCGCTGATGATGGGCTCGCCCCCGGACATCCAGGACCTGGTAACCCGGCAGCGGCCGGCGAGTCGACTGCAGAACCTCCTGCAGACGGGTCTTGGGATCCTTGAGGACCGCCTTGTCGGGCAGGCTCTCCAGTCGTGAACGGTACAACCCGGTGATCACCCGCGCTGCGGTTTCGAAACCGGCGTCCAGATAGACCGCGCCGAACACCGCCTCCAGGGCGTCGGCAAGGATGGAGTCGCGCCGGTGGCCGCCGCTTTTGAGTTCGCCGCCGCCCAGCCGGAGGTGGTCGCCCAGCTCAATATCCCGAGCGATGGCCGCCAGGCTGGAGCGATTGACCAGGCTGGCGCGGAGTCGCGACAGAGTCCCCTCGCTATCCGTCGGTCGCCGATGGAACACTTCGTGGGCGACGACGAAATTCAGAACCGAGTCACCGAGGAATTCCAGACGTTCATTGTGCCGGCCACCGGCACTTCGGTGCGTGACCGCCTCCTGGAGGCGCTCCAACTCCAGGAATTGGTAGTCGAGACGCTGTTGCAGGCGTTCCAGATCGGACATGGGCTTATTCGATCCGCTGGCCGATACGGTCCCAGGCGATACCGCCCTCCTCGCTGTCCCAGCTCATCCAGATCAGGAACGCGCGGCCGGCCAGGTAATCGTCCGAGACCGGTCCCCACATGCGGCTGTCCGCGCTGCGGTCCCGGTTATCACCGACCGTAAAGTACTTGCCCTCGGGTACCGTGTAGGTGAAATTCGCCGACTGGGAGGCAGGATGGTGGAGGATGCTGTACTCACGCCCGGCGACGCGTTCGGTTCGCAGAACGGAGGGCTGATCCGGATCGGCCCCGGGGCCCGCGTAGCGATCCTCGCCCTCTTGCTCCAGACGCTCGCCGTTCACGTAAAACGTCCGGTCCTGGTAGCGGATCTCGTCCCCGGGGAGCCCAATCACGCGCTTGATGTAGTCCTGGCTCGGGTCGACCGGATAGCGAAACACGGCCACTTCGCCACGCTCCGGCTCGCCGTCGCCGAACAGCCGGCTCCGCAGCACCGGAAGCCGGACGCCGTAGGAGACCTTGTTCACCAGGATGAAATCGCCGGCCTGCAGCGTCGGCAGCATCGAACCGGAGGGGATGCGGAACGGTTCGGCGACGAACGAGCGGACCAGCAGCACGATGAGGATGATCGGGAAGAGCGATCGCGGTAGATCGATATACCACGGGTCGCGGTCGCGATCGATGTTCTCGCGATGACGCAGCCACCGGTCCCATCCCCATACCAGGCCGGTGAGCAGGGTCAGTACAACAAGGAGGATCTCAAAGTCCATGGGCGTCCGTTAGTCTTTTGAATCGTCGACCCGCAGCACGGCGAGGAAGGCGTCCTGCGGGATCTCCACCTTACCGACCTGCTTCATGCGCTTCTTGCCCTCCTTCTGTTTCTCGAGGAGCTTGCGCTTCCGAGAGGCATCGCCGCCGTAGCATTTAGCGGTCACGTTCTTACGCATCGCCTTGACGGTACTGCGGGCGATGATCTGTCCGCCAATGGCCGCCTGGATCGCCACCTCGAACATCTGCCGCGGGATGATCTCCTTGAGTCGCTCCACGAGGGCCCGCCCACGGTGATAGGAGTGCTCACGATGGACGATGTTCGATAGCGCGTCGACGCGATCACCATTGATCAGGACGTCGAGCTTGACCAGATCGTCGGCCTGGAAGCGCTTAAGCTCATAATCGAAGGAGGCGAAACCGCGGGTCGCCGACTTGAGGCGGTCGAAGAAATCGAGTACCACCTCGCTGAGCGGCATCTCGTAGACCAGCGAGATCTGCTGGCCGACGTACTGCATCTCCTTCTGAACCCCGCGCTTCTCCTCGCAGAGGGCGAGCACGTTGCCGATGTACTCCTGGGGCACCAGGATGCTTGCCTCGATGATCGGCTCCTGGATCTCCTCGATCTCGCCGTTCGGCGGCAGGTTGGCCGGATTGTCGATCTCCAGCTCCTGACCGTCGCGGGTGATCACATGGTGGACTACCGTCGGCGCGGTCGTGACCAGATCCAGGTCGTACTCCCGCTCAAGGCGCTCCTGGATGATCTCCATATGCAGCATGCCGAGGAAGCCGACCCGGAACCCGAACCCCAGTGCCTGAGAGTTCTCGGGCTCGTAGTTCAGCGCCGCGTCATTGAGTCGCAGCTTGCCGAGCGCGGTGCGCAGGGCCTCGAACTCGTCGGAGCTGGTGGGGAAGAGACCGGCGAAAACCCGCGGTTGGACCTGCTTGAAGCCGGGGACCGGGGTCTCGGCGGGCTCCTGGGCGCGAGTCAGCGTGGCGCCGACCGGGGCGCCGTCGATGTCCTTGATCCCGGCCACCACATACCCGACCTGGCCGGTACCGAGACGGTCCTGGGGGGTGCGCTTGGGGGTAAAGATGCCCAGCTCGTCGACCTGGAACTCCCGATCCGTGGCCATGACACGGATCCGGTCCCCCTTGCGCAGCTCGCCATCAAAAACCCGGGCCAGGCAGACCACACCCAGGTAATTGTCGAACCAGGAGTCCATGATCAGCGCCTTCAGCGGTGCATCGGGGCGCCCTTTCGGCGGCGGGACGCGCTGGACCAGTGCCTCGAGCAGATCCTCGACCCCCTCACCGGTCTTGGCGCTGACCATCAACGCCTCGGCACCATCCAGGCCGATGATCTCCTCGATCTGCTCGAGCACCTGCTCCGGTTCCGCCGATGGCAGGTCGATCTTGTTCAGGACCGGGATGATCTCCAGATCCTGCTCCAGGGCCGTATAGCAGTTGGCGACGCTTTGCGCCTCGACCCCTTGGGAGGCATCCACCACCAGCAGGGCCCCCTCACAGGCAGCTAGGGAGCGCGAAACCTCGTAGGAGAAGTCGACGTGGCCCGGTGTGTCGATGAAGTTCAGCTCGTAGGTCTGACCGTCCCGGGCGTGATACTTCAGCGAGACGCTCTGCGCCTTGATGGTGATCCCCCGCTCACGCTCCAGGTCCATGGAATCGAGCACCTGGTCGCGGCTCTCCCGCTCGCTCAGGGTTCCGGCGACCTGGATGAATCGATCCGAGAGGGTGCTCTTCCCGTGATCGATGTGTGCGATGATCGAGAAGTTGCGGATATTCTCCATGCGTTGCTCGGTCCTGCCTTGCCGCCGGTTCCAACGAAAAAAAACGCCGCCCGCGCACGGGCAGCGCCCGTATTCTACGCGTTTCGACGCCTCAGGGCATTTGCAATGCCAGAAAACTCGGGTGCCCGTCGCGAATGACCAGCACCGGCACGGTGCTACCGGGGTCGGCGGCAGCCGCACCGTCATTGAGGTCCTCCGCGGAGTGAACCGGCTGGCGATCGAAGCTCACCAACACGTCGCCGACCTGCAAGCCTGCGTCGGCCGCCGGCCCCTCCTCGACGGACGTGATCAGCACCCCGCCCTCGTCGTCTAGCTCCAACTGCTGTCGGGTGGTGTCGTCCACCGGCTCCACCTGCAGGCCCAGATCACTGCCACCGCCGCCCTCTACGGCGTCCGACGGGGCGGCGAGTTCATCCTCGCCCGGCAACTCCGCCACCTCGACCTCCAGGGTCTTCTCCTCACCATCCCGCAGGATCAGCAACTCGACGGTCCGCCCAATGCTGGTACGCCCCACCATGGGCGGCAGGGTCGCAGAGTTCTCCACCACCTCGCCGTCAAACTCGAGGATGACGTCGCCGCTCTCGATGCCGGCCTCGGCAGCCGGGCTATGGTCGAGCAGTTCCGAAACCAGAGCCCCGCGTGGACGCTCAAGGCCGAACCCCTCGGCAAGGTCTCGGGTGAGATCCTGGATGAGCACGCCGAGCCAGCCGCGCTCGACCTCGCCGGTGGCCTGGAGCTGCTCCGCCACATCGATGGCCAACTCGATGGGGATCGCGAACGACAGCCCCATGAAGCCGCCGGTGCGGCTGTAGATTTGCGAATTGACCCCGACCACATCGCCCTCCAGATTGAACAGCGGCCCGCCGGAGTTCCCCGGGTTGATGGCCACATCGGTCTGGATGTAGGGCACGTAGTTCCCGTGGGGCAACGAGCGCCCCTTGGCGGAGACAATGCCGGCGGTGACCGAATGTTCGAAGCCGAAGGGCGAGCCGATGGCCAGCACCCATTCGCCAACCTCGAGCTTTTCGGCACTGCCCACGGACACCGTCGGCAGCTCGTCGTCCGTATCGATCTCGACCACCGCCAGGTCGGTGCGCTCATCCGAGCCTACGACGTCGGCGTCGTGTTCGCGACCATCCGAGAGGCGGACAATGACCTCGTCGGCCCGTGCCACGACGTGGTGATTAGTCAGGATCACTCCATCGTCGCTGATCAGGAAGCCCGAGCCGAGGGATTGGCCGTCGTCACCGAACGGATCCGGTCCGGGCCGGGATCCTTCCAGGTCGGGGGTCTGCAGCGGGTCCAGCGGCGCAGAAACGGGACGCAGGCCAGAGGCCGGCGGCGGCCCCTGCTGGGGCTCGATCCCTTCGGGCAGCATCTCCTCCGGGGCCGACTGACCCGGAGCCTCCTGGCGGGTACTGATGTTGACCACAGCCGCGCTGTTCTCGCGAACCAGTTCGGTGAAGTCCGGCAGTTCGAGCGCACCGACGGGGGCGCTGACCCCCAGCCCTAGCCCGGCCGTCAGCGTGATCCGCGCCGGCCCCCGTTTGACTGTACCCATCGATCCTTACCTTTATGCCGGTCAACCGGGTCGCGGTGCCGCGCGATCCGCCGTTGATGGAATGCTAGCGCCGTCGCGTCTGCCTCGCGAACCGTTCCACGGTCTTGGCCGGGACATCGCCGATGGCGGTGACCTGATGGTCCTCCACGGGGCGCTCGTAGGCATGGAGGGCGCCGGCCCGCGCCTGGCCCTCGTTACCGCCCGGCTCTGGGGCGATATAGACGGAGACGGAGGCCAGGCCATCGCTAAACAGCAGGTGCTCGATGGGGTCCTGCCCCGGCTCGGGTGAGGGAATACGACCGTGTGCGATGCGTGAGAAACCCGCCGGTACATCGATCACTTCCCACTCCGGCTCGCCGCTGTCGTCGCTCTCCTCGGCCAGGCGCCGCTCGACCCGCCGCTGCGCCTCACCAACGGGCTCCAACTCTTCGGCGTCGATATCGTCACGAAGGGTGAAGCTCGTGAACAGCAGGCGTTCGATGACGCGGCGCCCGTCGAGCAACTGGGCATGAAGCGGTAGGCCGCTCTCCTCGTCGACCCACAGCCGGTGACCGTAACGCAACTGATCCAGTGGTTCGACGGCGATGACCGTAGTCGGGCGGCCGGCGACCCGTCCCTCGCCTTGGAGCTGGATGCGGTAGAGGTCTTCGGAGATGCTGTCCGCCCGGGGCCACCCCTCGCCGAGGGAGGTGACCACGCCACTGCCACGCAGGCGATCGCCCTTAGCAATGGGGCCGGCAAGCAGGGCGCCCTCCGGGGTGCGGATCATCTCCCGATGGGAGCCGGTGAGCATCTCCAGCCGCTGATGGCGCCCCGAATCACCGGCTCTGTGCACGATGTGCACGGTCTCCACCACCCCGGCCCGGGCGTAGACAAAGATCCCCTCATAGGAGTGCTGATCCAGGGCCTCGACCATCCGGTTGAGGGCCTCCCGGCCCTCTTCGCCCGCGCCCCGATCCGTACCCTCCGCCAGGGCCACCTGGCCGTTGGCGATCCAGAAAAGGCCGGCGCACAGGAGTGCGCGGAGGAACCACGCACGGTCAGGGATCCCCATGCTGCGGTACCCGTACCTGATGAAGCATGCTACCGGGATAATCGGACTCGGCCTGCTCGGCGTGATCGATCATGAAACGGTGCAGCCGCGAGGGCATGGCATCGGGCACCGGCTCCACAGCGGATTCGCCTGAGGTGCCGGCAGTAGCCCGATCGGTGCCCGGCCAGGGCAACCCGCCGCTGTCGCCCAGGGTCACCGGACGGACTGTCGTACCGCCCACGGCGCGCTCGCCCCCCGCCGGCGACTCAGCCACCTCGGTCGACGGCTCCCCGCCACCGGCCGTGGGCTCGGTCCCCGCCCCCGGGGGCGCACCGCCCTGCCACCAGAATACCGTCATCGCTGCGACACTGGCCGCGATCAGCCCGCCGAAGGCCGGTCGGCGCCAGTCTCTGGAAGCAGCTTGGCGCGCCGCGTCCCGGCGCGCGTCGTAGGCCGGCTCACTGGCCAACTCCGCGCGCACCCGCTCGACCAGATCGGTGCTCGGCTGAGGCGGAAGATTGCGCTGCAACGCATCGCGCATCAGGAAGTAGCGGGCCAGCCGCCCACGGGCCTCGGCATCGTGGTCCAGGCGCCGCATCAGGAACGCCCGCTGCTCGCGCGGCAGCTCGTCATCGACCAGCGCGGAGAGCTGTTCGGCGAGTCGATCCCGATGTTGTTCTTCCGACATACCCTTATCCCCCGAAAGCCACCATGCCCTTATATCTCTTCGCCAGTCAGCGGCCGCAGTCGCTTGTCGATCGCCTCTCGGGCGCGGAAGATGCGCGAGCGAACCGTACCCACCGGGCACTCCATGACCTGAGCAATCTCCTGGTAACTCAGACCCTCGAGTTCGCGCAGCGTCACCGCAGTGCGCAGCTCCTCGGGCAGCTCGGCGATCGCCTCAACGACCGTCCGTTCAACCTCGTCCCGATAGGCTTCGGCCTCCGGCGTATCCTGCTCGCGGAGCATGGTGTCGATGTCAAAACGCTCCGCATCCTGCGCGTCGACGTCCGAGTCCGGTGGCCGGCGCCCTTGCGCAACCAGGTGGTTCTTGGCCGTGTTAACCCCGATCCGGTAGAGCCAGGTGTAGAAGCTGCTCTCTCCCCGGAACCCGGGAATCGCCCGGTAGGCCTTGATAAAGGCCTCCTGCGCCACATCCATTGCCTCCTGCGGATCGCGCACGTAACGCGAGATGAGCTTGACCAGCTTTTGCTGGTAGCGCAGCACGAGGATATCAAAGGCCTGTTTTTCACCGGCCTGTACGCGCTCCACGAGCTCGCGATCCGATTCCTCGGAGCTCATCGCCACCGGCGCCCTCCGATATCGGTGCGCCGGTACTTGCTGCTGTAGACACTCCGCTGGGGCGTGAGTTCGCGCACGGGTCCGAGAATCTGGCAATCGTGGGTGGGTGATTTGCCGCGGGTGGCGCGGCGTGCGAAGCTTTGCAGCCTATCCGATAGGCTGGCAAAAGCGCAACCAAATGGCGGAACCAAGAACAGCTTACGACGTGGTGGTGATCGGCAGTGGGCTCGCCGGGCTGACCGTGGCGCTGCAACTCCCCGGCGATCTGAGAGTGGCCGTTCTCTCTAAGGGGACGCTGACCGAAGGCGCCACGCCCTACGCGCAGGGTGGCGTGTCGGCGGCGCTGGATGCCGCGGACTCGGTCGATGCCCACGTCGCGGACACCCTGGAGGCGGGTGCCGCACTGAACGACCCGGACGTCACCCGGTTCGTCGCCGAGCGCGCTCGCACCGCCATCGAATGGCTGGTCGACCAAGAGGTGCCGTTTTCGCGCATCACCCTCGGCGATGGCACCGCCGGCCTGCACCTCCACCAAGAGGGCGGGCACAGCCATCGGCGGGTTGTCCACGCCGACGATGCCACCGGCGCGGCGATCTCCCGGAGCCTGTCGGCGCTCGTGATCGAGCGGGGCAATATCGACTTACTAGAAGGTCGTTACGCGGTGGACCTGATCACCGGGGCCCGGCTCGGCGCAACGGACGACCGTTGCTACGGCGCCTACGTGTTTGACCAGGCCAGCGGCCGCGTAGAGCTGCTCAGCGCACCGTTTGTGGTGCTCGCCTGCGGCGGCGCGAGCAAGGTCTACCTCTACTCGACCAGCCCCTACGCCGCCACGGGCGACGGGATCGCCATGGCCTGGCGGGCCGGCTGCCGGGTGGGCAACCTGGAATTCAACCAGTTCCACCCCACCTGCCTGTACCACCCGGACGAGCGGTCGTTCCTGATCAGCGAGGCGGTCCGCGGAGAGGGTGGCCATCTACTGCTGCCCAGCGGGGAGCGCTTCATGCACCGGTTCGACGCGCGCGGCGAACTCGCCCCGCGCGATATTGTCGCCCGGGCCATCGACTACGAGATGAAACGCCTCGGCGCAGAATGCCTCTACCTGGATATCAGTCACCAGCCGGATGCGCTGATCGAGGAGCACTTCCCGACCATCCTGCGGCGCTGTCAGGAGCTCGGCATCGATATGCGTCGCGAGCCGCTGCCGGTCGTACCGGCCGCCCACTACACCTGCGGCGGTGTCGTCGCCGATCGCCGCGGACGAACCGACGTACCCGGCCTCTACGCCGTCGGCGAGACGGCCTGCAGCGGGCTGCACGGTGCCAATCGCCTGGCGAGCAACTCCCTGCTTGAGTGCCTGGTCTTCGGCGCCGAGGCAGCGCGCGATATTGCCGCCGAGGCGCAGCACGCGGTCTCGATGCCGGAACTCCCGGCCTGGGATGAAAGCCGGGTCACTGACTCCGACGAGCAGGTGGTGGTCAGTCACAACTGGGCCGAACTCCGCCGCGCGATGTGGAATTACGTCGGTATCGTGCGCAGCGACCGCAGGCTGGAACGGGCAGCACGGCGCATCGACCTGCTCTCCCGGGAGGTTCATGAGTACTACAGCCATTTCCGCATCAGCGGCGATCTGATTGAGTTGCGCAACCTCATCGAGGTCGCCAACCTGACGGTCCGATGTGCGGGGCGTCGCCGCGAGAGTCGCGGCCTCCACTTTACCCTCGACTTCCCCGAGCGCGACGACGAACAGACCACGGCCACCATCCTGCGCCCGCCAAAGCCCCGCCCCTTCGGCCACCTGCGCTCCTGCCGCGAAGCCTAGTGCGCACCGCGGGCTCACCGGGCAGCGAGCGCGTCCAGACCCGCAGGCGCCGGTGGTGCTCCGCGCCGAGCTGACCACGGGGAATAAACAGGTCGTAACGGCAGCCGTCCACCGTTCGAACGCTCAGCGCCACCAGCCAGGGGTGAGTAAAACGCGTGAGCACCCGGGCCCCCAGCCGGCGCCCGTCCCGGTACTGGAGGTGGATGCGACCGTCAGTCTGAAGGTGGCACCGGCGCAGCCGTTGCAGACGACTCTGGCTTCGCCGGGCAACGACCAGCGCCCCCACTAGGCTCCCAGCCCATAGCAGGAACAGTGGCAGCGGCAGGGCGCGGTCGGCCAGCAGGATCACCGTCCCGCAGGCCGTGACCGCCAATGCCGCCAGCCATGCGCCGCTAACGCGGGGGCGAAAACTCAGTGGTTCGGATAAGTTCGACAATCCGGTGCAGTTCCCCGTCCGTGGGCGATTGCCCGGCAATCAACCAGTCCTGCAGGAAGTGGTCCTCGAGCCCGAGCAGCCGCTCGAACGCGGCCTGGTCGTGGCTATCGAGCTGCGCGAACCGGTCTTCCAGAAAGCGCTCCAGGAGCAGATCCAGCTCCTTGGTGCCACGGCGGCAGCGCCAACGCAGCCGCTTGCGTACCGCCGCGGTGTCCATGGCTTGATCCGACGCCCTCACGTCTCCCGCTCGGCGATCAGCCGTTTGATGGCACCGATCGCCTTGCCCGGATTCAGGCCCTTCGGGCACGTCGCGGTGCAGTTCATGATGGTATGGCATCGATAGAGCTTGAACGAGTCGTCGAGCTCATCGAGACGCTTGCCGGTTGCCTCGTCGCGGCTATCGGCGATCCACCGATAGGCCTGCAACAGGGCCGCAGGACCGAGGTAGCGGTCACCGTTCCACCAGTAACTTGGGCAGGAGGTCGAACAGCAAGCACACAGGATGCACTCGTAGAGCCCGTCGAGGGCCTCACGCTCCTCCTTGGACTGCAGCCGCTCCTTGTCCGGCGGCGTCGGCGTCTCGGTCTTGATCCACGGCTCCAGCGAGGCGTACTGCGCGTAGAAGTGATTCATGTCGGGGACCAGATCCTTGACCACATCCATGTGCGGCAGGGGATAGACCTTCACATCGCCCTTGATCTCGTCCATGCCCTTGGTGCAGGCGAGGGTATTGGTCCCGTCAATGTTCATGGCGCAGGAGCCGCAGATTCCCTCCCGGCACGAACGCCGGAAGGTCAGCGTCGGGTCGACCTCATCCTTGATCTTGATCAGGGCGTCGAGGACCATCGGACCGGCGCTGTCGGCATCGATCTCGTAGGTGTCCATACGCGGGGTCGCACCGCCCTCCGGGTCGTAACGATAGACCCGGATGCGCCGGATATTTTCGCTCTTCTCCGCGTCGGGGGCACGGTAGGTGTAGCCCTTGCGGATGCGGGAGTTGGCGGGAAGCCTGAACTCTGCCATATCTGTCTCCCTGGATTCTTTAGTACACCCGGGCCTTGGGAGGGATCGCCTCCACGTCGTCGCTCAGGGTATGGAGGTGGACGGGGCGATAGGCGATATCCACGGAGCCGTCGCTGCGCAGCGTCGACAGCGTGTGCTTGAGCCAGTTCTCGTCATCGCGCTCGGCGTAATCCTCGCGGGCGTGGGCCCCGCGACTTTCGAGCCGGTTGCGCGCTGAGTGAATCGTGGTCACGGCACTACCCAGGAGATTCTCCAGCTCCAGCGTCTCGATCAGGTCCGAGTTCCAGATCAGCGACCGGTCGGTCACCCCGACATCGGCGAAGCCACGGAAGACATCGTCCATCCGGTTGCAGCCCTGCTCCAACACATCCCCGGTACGGAAGACCGCGGCGTAGTTCTGCATGGTGTTCTGCATCTCTCTGCGCAGCTGCGCTGTCGGCTTGCTGCCGTTGGCGCGGCGCAGCCGGTCCAGTCGCTGCAGAGCCAGATCCGCGGCGCCGGCGGGCAGCGGCGCATGGGGCTTGCCGCGGCCACCGATGACCTCAGCCGCTCGGTGGGCGGCCGCACGGCCAAACACCACCAGATCGAGCAGCGAATTCGAACCCAGGCGATTGGCGCCGTGCACCGAGACGCAGGCGGCCTCTCCGATCGCCATCAGTCCCGGAACCACGGCGTCGGGATCGCCGTCCTTGAGGTGCACCACCTCGCCCATGTGATTGGTGGGGATCCCGCCCATGTTGTAGTGGACGGTGGGCAGAACCGGGATCGGCTCCTTGGTGACATCCACGCCGGCAAAGATCTGTGCCGACTCGGCAATCCCCGGCAGTCGCTCGTGGATGACCTCCGGGCCGAGGTGCTCCAGGTGCAGGTGGATGTGATCGCCGTGCTCGCCGACCCCCCGCCCCTCACGGATCTCGATGGTCATCGACCGCGATACCACGTCCCGCGAGGCCAGGTCCTTAGCATTGGGGGCGTACCGCTCCATGAAGCGCTCGCCCTGGGCGTTGGTGAGATACCCGCCCTCGCCTCGCACCCCCTCGGTAATCAGGCAGCCCGCGCCGTAGATGCCGGTGGGGTGGAACTGGACGAACTCCATATCCTGCAACGGCAGACCGGCCCGCAACACCATGCCGTTACCGTCGCCCGTACAGGTGTGCGCCGAGGTGCAGGAGAAGTAGCTACGGCCATAACCGCCGGTGGCCAGTACGACCTGGTGGGCCCGGAAGATGTGGACCGTACCGGTCTCCATATCGAGCGTCACCACACCCCGACAGACCCCATCGTCCATCATCAGGTCGATGGCGAAGTGCTCGATGTAGAACTCCGCCTTGTGCTTGAGCGCCTGCTGATACAGCGTGTGCAGGATCGCGTGCCCGGTCCGGTCAGCAGCGGCGCAGGTCCGCTGGGCCGTCCCCTCCCCGAAGTGGGTGGTCATGCCGCCAAACGGGCGCTGGTAGATCTTGCCGTCTTCAGTGCGCGAGAAGGGCACGCCGTAGTGCTCCAGCTCGACGATGGCCGGCACTGCCTCGCGGCACATGTACTCGATGGCGTCCTGATCCCCGAGCCAGTCCGAGCCCTTGATGGTGTCGTACATGTGCCAGCGCCAGTCGTCCTCACCCATGTTGCCGAGCGCCGCGGAGACACCACCCTGGGCAGCCACGGTATGGCTGCGCGTAGGGAATACCTTGGTAACGCAGGCGGTATTCAGCCCCTGTTCCGCCATGCCGAAGGTCGCCCGTAGGCCGGCGCCACCGGCACCGACAACAACGACATCGTACTGGTGCTCGACCGTTTTGATCGGTTCTGTCATCTGCGCCTTAGCCCCCCAGAACGATTTGGATGACCGCCAGGATCCCGGCGACGGCCACCAGGAAACACGCGAAGTAAACAGCGAGGTTGCCGAACCACTTCAGCCCCTCCAGGTGCACGTAGTCTTCGATGACCACCTGGACCCCGAGCGCCCCGTGATAGAAGAGCATGATGATGGCCGCGATGAGCAGCGTGGCGTTGAACGGGTTCGCCACCCATGCCCGGGCCGCCTCGAAGTCGGCACCCGCCTGCAGGGCCAGTCCGATCCCCAGCCACATCATCAGCGGGACCAGCACCAGCGCCGTAAGGCGTTGGTGCCACCAGTGGTGGAAGCCGTTCTTAGCCGAACCGAGGCCGCGGGCCCGGGAGACGGCGGTCTCGTACCTGCGCATGATCAAAACTCCCCTGCGTAAGCGATCACCCACACCAGAGCGGTCAACAGGACACTCGCAGCGAGCACCATGTAGCCGCCGCGATAGACCGCCTTGAGCTCGAAGGCGCGTACGGTGTCCCAGACTAGGTGCCGAATCCCGTTGCACAGGTGGTAGGCCAGGCTGAACGTGATCCCCAGCAGCACCAACTGCCCCAACCAGTGCCCCAGCACCTGGGTCAGTAGCTCGTAGTACTCGGGGCCGGCGGCCAGGGCCATCACCCAGGCGACGAGCAGAACCGCCGCCATGGTGACGAACACCCCGGTGCCCCGGTGCAGCACGGAGAGCAGCGAGGTCAATTGCGGCCGGTAGATGGTCAGGTGCGGAGAGAGCGGACGATTCGGATTTCTCATGGATGTTTAGCTCCGCTGAGCCGAGTCAGAACCTGCGGCGCACGATAAGAATGAAGAAGCGGGATGATAAGCTATATTGCGGATAACCGTAATGCAAGCATTAACAAGAAGAAATGCTGACGCCAGCAGAAGATTAACGATCCCGCGCCGTTGGCGAGTGATGCCCTGCAGCGAGGATCACCCACAATGACTACGATGTCAGTATACGTGTTCCGCCCCTAGAGTGGCACGGGAAGAGAAACAAGCCCCGAGGAGGCCCAATGCCCCAAGAGTTTCCGGCCCCACCGGACAGCGCTGAAACCCCGTCCGCTCAAGCGGACTGCTACCACGCCGGCGCTGGCTACGCCGTCGTTGCGGTCACCGGCGACGAGGCCCAGGACTTCCTGCAGCGCATCCTGACAGCGGACATCCCACCGCCGGCCGCCAAGCACAGCGTGCTCGCCGGACTGTGCACCCCCAAAGGACGTCTGCTGGCCCTGGCCCGGCTGATCCCCTGGGACGACGGGTACCGGCTGGTTCTCCCCGACGACGTGGCCGGGGCGACCGTGTCGCGCCTGCAGATGTACGTGCTGCGCTCCCGGGTCACCGTTGCACCGCCGACCCCTGACTGGCGCCTGGTCCGAGCCGCCGGCCCCGGGGCCCGCGCCGTGCTGGCGGAGCGCTGCGGACACCCCCTACCGGAGGTCGACGGTGGGGTCAGCCACAGTGCGGACATGGCCATCGTGCGCATGCCCGGCACTCCGGAGCGCTACTGCGCGGTGGGTCCCGCGAGCCCTGTTCAGGCCCTGGAACACGCGCTTGCCGAGTACCTTCCGTCGGCCGATACCGCGGCCTGGCGGGCGATCGAGATCCGCGCCGGGCAACCGGAGATCCGCGCACCGGGGCGCGAGCTCTTCATCCCGCAGATGGTGAATCTCGATCGCCTCGGCGGGGTCAGCTTCAGCAAGGGGTGCTTCCCCGGTCAGGAAGTGGTCGCGCGGACCCATTACCGGGGCAAGGTCAAGCAGCGGATGTTCCGGGCCGCCGGCACGGGACCCGCACCGGCGGATGGCTGCGAGATTCGTGACGCCGAAGGCCAGCTGGCCGGCCACATCGTCTGCGCGGCGGAGGTGCCCGAAGGGTTCGTCGCCCTCGCCTCGCTGCGCGAGGCGCAGCTGGAAACCGCCCCGCTGAGCGCCGACGGCCAGCGGCTCCGGCTCAGCGAGGCGGGAGCCTGAACCCGCGGCTCCTTAAGACTCGGGGCGCATGGCGGGGAACAGAAGGACATCGCGGATCGAATCGCAGTCGGCGAGCAGCATGACCAGCCGATCGATCCCGATCCCCTCGCCGGCGGTCGGCGGCAGGCCGTACTCCAGGGCACGGATATAGTCCGCGTCGTAGTGCATCGCCTCCTGGTCGCCGGCATCCCGCTCCGCCGCCTGGGCCCGGAAACGCGCGGCCTGGTCCTCGGCGTCGTTCAACTCCGAGAAGCCGTTGGCGATTTCGCGGCCACCGACGATCAGCTCGAAGCGCTCGGTGTAGCACGGGTCGTCGTCGAGCGGACGGGCCAGCGGCGACACCTCCTTCGGGTAGTCGGTGACGAACACGGGGCCGTGCAGGCGGGGCTCGGCTGTCTCCTCGAACAGGGCCGCCTGGATCTTGCCCAGCCCGTCGCCGGGAGGCACCTCGATCCCGCGCGCCTGCGCCGCCTGGGCCGCCCGCTCGCGCTCAGTCAGATCTTCGATGCCGAGGTCCGAATTGAAGCGAAGTACCGCTTCAATCAGTGATATACGCTCAAAACTTGATGCAAAGTCGTAAGTTTCACCCTGCCAGGTCACCTGCCCGGAGCCCAGCGCCTGTTCGGCCAGGTGGCGGAGCATCTCTTCAGTGAGGTCCATCAGGTCTCGATAATCGGCGAAGGCCTGATAGAACTCCAGCATGGTGAATTCCGGATTGTGCCGGGTCGATACGCCTTCATTCCGGAAGTTGCGGTTGACTTCGTAGACGCGTTCGAACCCGCCGACCACCAGCCGCTTGAGGTAGAGCTCCGGCGCGATGCGCAGATACAGATCCCGCCCCAGGGCGTTGTGGTGGGTCACGAAGGGCCGGGCCGCAGCGCCCCCGGGGATCGGCTGCATCATCGGGGTCTCGACTTCCATGAAGCCGCGCTCGTCGAGGAAGCGGCGCATGGCAGCCAACACCCGGGTGCGCAGGGCGAAGACCCGTTGACTCTCCTCATTGACGATCAGATCCAAGTAGCGCTGGCGGTAGCGGATCTCGTGATCGTTCAGCCCGTGCCACTTCTCCGGCAGCGGTCGCAGGGATTTGGTCAGGAGCCGGATCTCCTCGCACTGGATCGATAGCTCCCCCTTCTTGGTGCGAAAGATCGTCCCGGTGGCACCGACGATATCGCCCACATCCCAGCCCTTGAAGGCGGCGTAAGCACCTTCCGGCAGGTCGTCCCGACGCAGATAGAGCTGGATCCGGCCAGAGCTGTCCTGCAGCTGCGCGAAGCTCGCCTTGCCCATCACCCGTTTGGCCATCATGCGTCCGCCAACTGTCACCCGGGCGCCCTCCTGCTCCAGGGCCTCGCTATCCAGCGGGCCGTAGCGCTCGTGAAGGTCGGCGGCCAGCGCATCGCGGCGGAAATCGTTCGGGAAGGCCTGGCCGGTCTCGCGCAGGCCCTGCAACTTCTCGCGGCGCTGGGCGATGAGCTTGTTCTCGTCGCTATCGGACATGCTGACTCCGGGCTGTAGCTGGCTGAAGGGAAGCGTCAGAGGCCGGCCTTGAGGCTCGCCTGGATGAACGGATCGAGATGGCCGTCGAGCACCGCCTGCGTGTTGCCGATTTCGACCCCCGTCCGCAGATCCTTGATTCGGGACTGATCGAGGACATAGGAACGGATCTGATTGCCCCAGCCGATATCGGACTTGGTGTCTTCCTGCGCTTCGGCCTCGGCACGGCGGCGCTGCATCTCCAGCTCGTAGAGCTTGGCGCGCAGCTGGCTCATCGCCGTCGCACGGTTCTTGTGCTGCGACCGGTCGTTCTGCGACTGCACCACGATGCCCGTCGGTTCGTGGGTGATACGCACCGCTGACTCGGTGGTGTTGACGTGCTGCCCCCCGGCACCCGAGGCGCGGAAGACGTCCACGCGCAGATCCGATGGATCGATCTCGATATCGACATTCTCTTCGTCGATCTCGGGGGAGACGAACACCGAGGAGAACGAGGTGTGCCGACGCCCCCCTGAGTCGAAGGGCGACTTACGCACCAGGCGATGCACACCGGTCTCCGTGCGCAGCCAGCCGAAGGCATACTCGCCGGAGACCTTGATCGTGGCGCTCTTGACCCCCGCCTCTTGGCCGGCGGTGACCTCGATAACCTCGGTCTCGAAGCCGCGCGCCTCGGCCCAGCGCAGATACATTCTCAGCAGCATCTCGGCCCAGTCCTGGGCCTCGGTGCCCCCGGAACCGGCCTGGATATCCAGAAAGGCGTTGGAGGTGTCCATCTCGCCGGAGAACATCCGGCGGAACTCCAGGGTCTCGACCTGCCCGGCAACACGCTGGATGTCCGCCTGGACCGCCTCGAGGGTCTCTGCGTCCCCCTCCTCCCGGGCCATGGCGACCATCTCGTCGGCATCATCGAGCACCGAGCCGATCTCACCGAGAGTATTCAGGACCGACTGCAGTTGCGAGCGCTCGCGGCTCAGCCCCTGGGCCGTCTCCGGTTCACTCCAGACGTCGGGGTTCTCCAGCTCACGCAGGACTTCTTCTAGCCGTTCACGTTTGCCGGCTTCGTCAAAGATACCCCCTCAGGGCCTCAAAACGCCCTTGCAGGTCTTCGATTTGTTCAAGCAGCGGGTTGATCTCCATGGGCACCTCCGGATACTAAGGGCGCGAATCGTACTATATTCACCCGCCTTTCAGCAGCCTTGAACCTTCGCGCCGGCGCCGCGCGCCGCCGAAGGGGGCTGTGGTCGCCGCCGGGTCCCGGCGGCGGGCGGCCGCCATCCACTGGCTGATCAGGATTGAGGATCCCATGACGACGACAAGCAGTGCCGAGCCGGGCCATCAGAAACTTGCCTGGGCGCGTGCACACATGCCGGTGCACACCGCCCTGCGCGATCGCTACCGCGAGATACGCCCCTTCGCGGGACTCTGCATCGCGGTCTGCTCGCACATCGAGGCCAAGACCGGCGTCTTCCTTGAGACACTCGCCGCTGCCGGCGCCGAGGTGGTCTTTACCGGGAGCGAGCCTGGTTCCAGTCAGGACGACGTCGTAGCGGCGCTGAACGAGCAACCGGGGATCAGCGGCTACGCCCGGCGCGGGGTCAACGAAGAGGAACTGGCCCGCCTCCACAGCCGCGCCCTCGACCACCAACCGAACCTGATCCTCGACGACGCGGCCGAACTCACCGCGCGTCTGGTGCACCAGCGCCCCGAGTTGCTCGACGGACTGCGCGGCGTCTGCGAGCAAACCACCACCGGGGTGCAGCGCATCCAGGCCATGCTCGCCGATGGTGCACTGCGGTTTCCCGCCTACGCCGTCAACCACACACCGATGAAGCACGAGTTCGATAACATCCACGGCACCGGCGAGTCGGCATTGACCAACCTGATGCTGACCACGAACCTGCTGCTCGCCGGCAAGCAGGTGGTGGTCTGCGGCTACGGCGACTGCGGCGTCGGCATCGCCCACAAGGCGCGTGCCTGGGGCGCACAGGTCACGGTGACCGAGGTTGAGCCACGGCGGGCGCTGCGTGCCCACATGAACGGCTTCGCCGTGCGTCCCATGGACGAAGCTGCCGGCATCGGCGAGTTCTTCATCACGGCCACGGGCAACCGGGACGTGATCCGGGGCGAGCACTTCCGCCTCATGCGCGACGGTGCCATCCTGGCCAACGCCGGGCACTTCAACGTGGAGATCGATGCCGCCGGACTGGCCGACGAGGCCGAGGCCCGCTACACGGTGCGCCCGGGGATTGAGGCCTTCCGCATGGGCGATGGCCGCGAGATCCACTTGATCTGCGAGGGCCGCCTGGTCAACCTGGCCGCGCCGACGGCCATGGGGCACCCGGCCGAGGTCATGGACCAGACCTTCGCCATGCAGTTCATGGCCGCTGAGGACTTGCTGCGCCGGCGTGACCAGCTGAACGCCGGCGTTCACGCCGTCCCCGACGCCGTTGATGCCGAGGTGGCCAGCCTTAAGCTTAAGACGCTGGGTGTCGGCATCGACGCCCTGACCGACAGCCAGCGGCGTTTCCTGGAGGCGTGGCGGGCCGACGATATCCTTGAGTCGCCCTGAAATGTGCCCCACGGAACCGCCGACGACCAGCGTCCAGTGGACGCGGTTCCACCCGGCGACTTGCCTGAGGCGAAAACGCGCACTAGGGTATAGACGCTATGGCTGAATACAAACGCGACGACAATCCGGACCGTCACGAGGGACACAGTCGGACCTCACCCTATCCGGTGAGCCGACTCTCCGCGCCCATCGACCTGGTCGATACGGCCCGCGAGATCCAAGAGGCAGACCAGGCGATCAACAACCGCACCAGCTCCAAGCTGACGGTGATCGCCGATCAGATCCGTGCCCTTCAGGAGCAGGCGCGGGAGGTCCTCGAGGAGAGCCAGCGGGACATGGACCTGCACCGGGCCAAGTGCAACTTCACGCGGCGGCCGGGCAGCATTTATCACCTCTACGAACGCGACGATGGCGAGCTGTACTTCTCCATGCTCGCCCCGGAGGACTGGCGAAATGGTCCGCCCCACACCTACAAGGGGTCGTACCGCCTTGAGGCCGATCTCTCGTGGACGCCCTTCGAAGAGATGGACCAGCCCGACGCCACCCGGGACATGGTGCAGCGGCTGATCGCGGACCACCGCGGCGGCGCCGGCTGAAACAGCCGGCGCCGCCGCGCGCCGTCCTCTACTTACCCTCCCGAGCGCCGGGCTCGGCCCGGCCGAGCTGGCGGACCCGATCCTGCAGTGCCGAGGCGATGCGGAGTTCGCGGGTTTCGCCCTCCCCCTCGGCGTCCAGGGTCTCTGCAGTCACCGGCGCGCCGATCCGAATCGTGATGCGACCCGGCCGCGGAAACCGCTTGCCGATGGGCATGGCCTGATCCGTCCCCTCGATGGAGACCGGAATCGCCGGTACCGGTTGCGCCTGCAGCAGGAGCCCGACCCCGGGCTGGAACGGCTGCAGCGTGCCGTCCGGTGAGCGCCGTCCCTCGGGGAACCACACCAGCCCGTAACCATCCTGCAGCGCTTTGGCCCCAAGGGCGAGACTACCCCGCGGGCCGGTATGCGGGTCGATGGGGAGCACCAGACACGCCCGGCTGATCACGCGCACCCACCGGTTGGAGAACAGCAGGCCGGTCCAGCCACCCCAGCGTACGCGGGTGATCCGCGCGTAAGGCATGACCGAACCCAATGCCGGCGGATCCAGGGCGCTCAGGTGGTTGGGTACCAGCAGCACGGGCTCGCGATCGGGCAGGTGCTCCCGGCCTTCGACGTGTACCCGGGCGTACATCCGGAACAACACCTGGTCGATCCCGAAACAGATCGCGCCGAGCCACCGCTCAAACCGGGTTCGCGGGGCCATCCAGCGCTGCTGTTGGTCGCTGAGCATGGCCTCGGGGTCGCGGAGCTGCTCGACCAGCCCCCGCCCCCGAGCGCCGTCGGGCTTAAACTGTGCGGCCTCGGCGGCCTCCCGGAGCAGATCGCGGACGGTCTCGATCCGGCCGAGGGCCTCCTCCTCCAGGGCCACGCCGACGCTCGAGCGCAGCTCCAGGGTCAGGTCGACCCAACCCAACGAGTCGAGCCCAAGATCGAGGCGCAGATTGGTGTCCGGAGTCAGGCGCACCCGCGGGTAGCGATGCACCAGGCCGTCCCAAACCCGACGGGCGGTGGGGATCTGCAGCAACTGCTGATCCTCGACCGCCATCCGCTCCTCGGGGATCGGTCCCGTCTCGGCTGTTGCAGCCCCGTCCCCGAGGGCTTCGAAGAGCTCGCGCAGCTTGTGCCGACGCAGCTTGCCCAAACGGGTCCGGGGCAGCGGGTCGGAGCTGATCCGATAGATACTGATCTGGTGATGGCTCGGCAGCACGCCGGCCGCCTCGTGCAGCGCCTGGTTCAGGCGCTGCCGCACCTGCTCGTCGTCGAGGTCTCGTATCGCCTGGGGATCCGCGAAGAGCACCGCAGCAAGCCGGCCGTCGTGCTCCAGCACACCGGCATCACGGATGGCCTCCGCCCCGATCAGCGCACTTTCCACCCGCTCCGGGTCGATATTCTCGCCCCCGCCGAGGACGATCATCTCGGAGGCACGGCCCTCCAGGTGCAGATACCCGTCCTCATCGAACCAGCCCAGATCGCCGGTGCGGTAGAACCCGTCCTCGGTAAACACCTCGGCGCTTTTCTCCGGCAGCTGCCAATAGCCCTGGAAGACGTTGTCTCCACGGGCCAGGACTTCGCCGGTGCGCGCCCCCGGCTCGACCGAATCGATGCGCAAATCCACGCCGGGCAATGGCAGGCCGGCCGCCTCCAGGCGCAGGCGATCCGGCGGGTTGTAGGTCAGGATCGGCGAGGTCTCCGTGAGGCCGTAGCCGGTGGCCACCTCCCAGCCCAGGTCCCGCAGTCGCTCACCGATGGCCGGACTCAGCGGCGCGCCACCTGCGACCACCATGCGTACCGAAGGCGCCATGCGCTGATGCAGCCCGCGGAACAACCGCCGACCCAGAGGCCAGCCCAGGCGATGGCGGGCGCCCCGGGAGATCCACAGCATGCCCTCGAAGAGCCGTTCGGCCCGAGCACCGCGCTCGGCGATGCGGCCACGGATCGCCGCATCCAGCGCTTCGTAGAGCCGAGGCACGCCAAGGATGATGGTGGCATCCCCCTCGCGTAGGGCGCGCACGATCTGCGGCCCGAGTACCGAATACGGCAGGACGATACTCGCCCCCAGGGCCAGCGGGGTAATGAGCCCCAGCGTGAACGGGTAGACGTGGTGGTAGGGCAGCGGGACGAAGATCCGGTCGTCCCGGTGCGCTAACTCCTGGCCGAGCAAGGCGTTGAGATTGGCGGTGATGTTGCCGTGGGTCAGCGGTACCCCTTTGGGCATGCCGGTGGTGCCCGAGGTGTAGAACAGCGTGGCCTGATCGTCCGGGGTGACCTCCGGCTGCGCAGCATCGGTCGGCTCACGCAACCAGTCGCGCCAACTCTGCCCGGTTCCCGCCGGTTCATCGAGACGGACCGTCTCCAGCGGATGGTCGAGCTCCAGCCCTTCGAGCCGGCGCGCCGCCTCGCCGGCGGTGAAGACGCGGTGGGCGCCACTGTCCCCCAGGGCGTGGATCAGCTCCGCGCGTGGCATCTGAGTATCCAGGGGGGTAACGACCGCGCCGGCATCGAGGATGGCCAGGCAGGCGATCACCCACTCGGCACTGTTCGGGGCGAACAGGACCACCCGCTCGCCGCGGCTGACACCGGACTCCATCAGACCAGCGCTCAGTTGCCGCGCGAGCCCGGCGACCTCCTGGTAATCCCAGCAGTCGAGGTCATCCCGATCCAGTGCCCGAACGGCGTCGCGCCCCGCCCCCTCATCCAGCCGGCGCACCAGCGTCTGAAGCGTCTGCAGTTCTTCGCTCACGCTCCCTCCTGTCCTGCGTTGGCAGGGCGTTTGGTCGAGTCGCAGCCCCGAGCCTGATACCATGTTCAGCTTCGATGGCAACCCTGACCGTTGAGAATGGCCGCTATTAACCAGGAACCGACCCGTATTCGAGAGATTCCCTATAACTATACGTCCTTCTCCGACCGTGAGATCGTGGTCCGTTTCCTCGGCGAGGAGACCTGGGACCTGCTCAACGAGCTGCGAGGCGAGCGTCGCACCGGGATCTCGGCGCGCATGCTCTTCGAGGTCCTCGGCGATCTCTGGGTTGTCTCCCGTAATCCTTACATCCAGGACGACCTGATCAACACCCCCAAGCGGCTGCGCGCGCTGGTCAGCTCCATGCACCACCGCGTCGACCAGATCTTCGCGCGCGCCAATGGCAACCAGAAGGGCATCGATCTGGGTGAGCGCGCCCGTCGGGCCGTCCAGGAGTTCGAGCAGCACTACCGTCGTCAGCGCCAGCGCCGGCAGCGCATCAAGCGCCGCCTTGCGCGCTTCACGCGCAGCGACAACATCTGCTTCGACGGGCTCTCGCGCGTCTCCCACGCCACCGACGCGACGGACTGGCGCGTCGAAATCCCCTTCCTCGTCCTGACTCCGGACACCGAGGAGGAGATCGCCCCGCTGGTAGCAACCTGCATCGAAGAGGGTCTGACCATCATCCCCCGCGGTGGCGGCACCGGGTACACCGGTGGCGCCGTGCCGCTCGATGGCGACTCGGCGGTCATCAACACCGAGAAGCTCGACGCCATCTCCCCCGTCGAAGAGGTCGACCTCCCCGGGGTCGATACCCCGGTGAGCACCATCCACGTCGGTGCCGGCGCCGTGACCCGCCGGGTCAGCGAGCGAGCCGAGGCCCACGGCCGCGTCTTTGCCGTGGATCCGACCTCCCAGGACGCCTCGACCATCGGCGGCAACATCTCCATGAACGCCGGCGGCAAGAAGGCGGTGCTTTGGGGGACGACCCTCGACAACATCGTCTCCTACCGCATGATCACCGCCGAGGCCAAGTGGATCGAGGTGGAGCGCCTCGACCACAACCTGGGCAAGCTCGACGATCTCGATACCGTGCGCTTCCGGGTCACCCGGTATGCCCGCGATGGGCAGACCCAGGAGGGCGAGCCGGAGATCCTCAGCTTCTCGGGCACCTCGTTCCGCAAACCGGGGCTCGGCAAGGACGTGACCGACAAATTCCTCGGCGGCCTGCCCGGGGTCCAGAAGGAAGGGTGCGACGGGCTCATCACCTCGGCCCGCATGCTCGTCCACCGCATGCCTGAACACCAGCGCACCGTATGCCTGGAGTTCTACGGCGACGACCTCCACGAGGCCGTTCCGGCGATCACGGAGATCCGCGACGACCTGCTCGCCGACGAACAAGTGGCGCTTGCCGGGCTCGAGCACCTCGACGAACGCTACATCCAGGCCGTGGACTATTCGCCCAAGGCCAATCGCAGCGAAATCCCCAAGATGATTCTCCTCGCCGACCTGGCCAGTGATCATCCGGACGCCGTCGGCGAGGCGGCCTCGCGCATCGTGCGACTGGCCAATCAGCGCAACGGCGAAGGCTTCATTGCGGTCTCGGAGGAAGCCCAGCGGCGATTCTGGGCCGAGCGCTCGCGTACCGCGGCCATCGCCTCGCACACCAACGCGTTCAAGATCAACGAGGACGTCGTCATCCCGCTGGAGCGCCTGGCCGAGTACACCGAAGGCGTCGAGCGCATCAACGTCGAGCAGTCCATGCGCAACAAACTCGCCATGCTCAGCGAGCTACTGGACTATCTCGGCGGCGACATGCCTGAGGTCCGTCAGGTCAAGGACTTTGAGGACAGCGAGGAAGGCGATCGAATCCTCGCCGACAAGAAGGCGGCGGCGCGGGATCACCTGAGCCAGGTCCGAGAACGCTGGCAACAGATCCTCGAGGCCTTTGACGCCGCGGCCGCCGACCGGGACGATCTGCTCGACGATACCGCCCGGGCGGACCTTCGCGCCGGGGATCGGATCATCGACCTGCTGCTGCGCCGCAGTCTGCGCATCTCCTACCGGCGCGAGGTGGAGCGTCCCCTGGAGGAGTTCTTCAAGGGGCGCGATCTGCAGCCGGTGCGGGCCCGCTTCACCGAGATCCACGACCGCGTCCTGCGCAGCCGGCTGTTCGTCGCCCTACACATGCACGCCGGCGATGGCAACGTGCACACCAACATCCCGGTCAACTCCGGCGATTACGGCATGATGCGCGAGGCCGAGCGCATCGTGGATCGCATCATGGAGCTGGCGCAGTCCCTGGGTGGCGTGATCACCGGCGAGCACGGCGTCGGCCTGACCAAGATGCAGTACCTGGACCCGGAGCAGGTCCAGCGTTTCGCTGAGTTCATCGACCGGGTCGACCCGGAGGGACGGTTCAACCGCGGCAAGCTCATGCCGGGTTCCGGGCTCGAGAACGCCTATACGCCCTCCCTGTTCCTGGTGGAGGAAGAGGCGCTGATCCTCGAGGAGAGCGAGCTCGGTGAGCTCAACCGCGATATCAAGGACTGCCTGCGCTGCGGCAAGTGCAAGCCGGTGTGCAGCACCCACGTGCCGCGGGCCAACCTGCTCTATTCGCCGCGCAACAAGATCCTCGCGGCGGGGCTGATCATCGAGGCCTTCCTCTACGAGGAGCAGACACGGCGCGGACTGTCGTTGCGCCACTTCGACGTCATGAACGACGTGGCGGATCACTGCACCATCTGCCACAAGTGCCTCAAGCCCTGCCCCGTGAACATCGACTTCGGTGATGTCACCATCCGCCTGCGCGACATCCTGCAGCGGCGCAAGCAGCGTCGGACGCGGCTGCAGACGCGGGTGGCGATGGGCTTCCTGAACCTCACCGATCCGCGCCTGATCAAGGCCCTGCGCCTCGGCATGGCGCGCTTCGGGTTCGCGGCGCAACGCCAGGTATCCCAAGGCCTGAGGCGGATGGGCGTCTTCCCGCTCAAGCGGCGCCCGGGCAGCACCACGGAACGCTCGAGCATCCCCGCTCAGGCCGTGCACTTCCTGGAGAAGCCGATGCCGGCCGCAGTGCCGCCGCAGGGCATGCGCCAGATCCTCGGCGCCGAGGAGTCGGATCACATCCCGATCATCCGGGACCCGCAACGGACCGATGAAAACAGCGAGGCGGTGTTCTACTTCCCGGGCTGTGGCCCCGAACGGCTGTTCAGTCAGGTCGGGATGGCAACCCTGGCGATGCTTCACGACTCCGGCGTCAAGACGGTGCTGCCCCCCGGCTATCTGTGCTGCGGCTACCCCCAGCATGCCGGCGGGTACATCGACCGGGCTAAGGAGATCACTACGGCCAACCGGGTCCTCCTCCACCGCGTGGCCAACACCCTGAACTACATGGACATCCAGACGGTGGTGGTCTCTTGCGGCACCTGCATCAGCCAGCTTGAGCTCTACGAGTTCAACCGGATCTTCCCGGGGTGCCGACTGATCGACATCCACGAGTTCCTGCTGGAAAAGGGCTATCGACTGGAGGGCAGTAAAGAGACGCAGTACCTCTATCACGACCCCTGCCACCCGTCGATCAAGACGCAGAACCCCACGGGGGTGGCCTCGGAGCTGATGGGGCAACCGGTTCAGCTCTCCGATCGCTGCTGCGGTGAGTCGGGCATCTTCGCCGTATCGCGCCCGGACATCTCCAGCCAGGTGCGCCACCGCAAGCAGGAGGAGATCCGCCAGGGCGTGCAGTCCCTGACCGGAGCGGCGCGTGCCGAGGACGGCAACGTGCGCATGCTGACCACCTGCCCCTCCTGCCTGCAGGGATTGTCGCGCTATCGCGAGGACACCGGTGTCGAGGCCGACTACATCGTCACCGAGATGGCGCGGGAGCTCCTCGGCGAGGACTGGCAGGAGCGCTTCACGGAGCAAGCGCGTAAGGGCAGTCTGGAGAAGGTGCTGCTGTAAGGTCAGCACCACACAGGGGGCGCAGGGATGATGGAGCTACTCGACGAGTTGCTATGGCGATCCGGCACCTGGGTGCATGGGCATGTGCACGACATCGCCCTAGCGCTGATCGCCACGCTGCTCGTCGTCTATGGCAGCAGCATCAACCGGTTCGTCGCCCGCCCCCTGCGCCCCTACCCCTGGCTGATGCGCGTCGGCGCCTTTGTCCTGATGTGCGCGTTCGGCTACGGTCTGGTCACAGTGTGGGTCACGCCGCTGCTTGCCGAAGCCCTGCTCTACATCGAGACCCGTTACCTAGGGGTGGCCGTCATCGGCGCCTTCCTGGTGATCGGCTGGCTGGCCGAGCGCCGGAACCAGATCTGAAGGCGCCCCAGCGGCTATACGACATATGGAGACCTACCATGCTGATCCTGCTCCTGGGCCTGATCCTCTTCCTGGGCACCCACTCGGTCCGCGTCGTCGCCGACGACTGGCGTTCCAACCAGATTGCCGCGTACGGCGAAATCCCCTGGAAGACCGCCTACTCGGCGCTGTCGCTTGTGGGCCTGATCATCGCCATCTACGGCTACGGGCTGACCCGCGTCGATGCCGTCTGGGTGTGGATGCCGCCGAACTGGACGGCCCACCTGATGGCGCTGGTGATGATCCCGGCGTTCATCCTGCTCTTTTCCGCCTACGGGCCGGCCAATCGCATCCGCAACGCGGTCGGTCACCCGATGCTCCTGGCCGTGGCCCTCTGGGCGCTGGCCCACCTGATGGCCAACGGGCGGCTGGGCGATCTGGTCTTCTTCGGCGCCTTCCTGGCGTGGGCCTCGGTCACCTTCGTCGCGGCACGCGAGCGTGATCGGCGGCAGGCTGCGTCCCCCACCCCGGCTCAGCGCTGGGGTAACGCCTGGGCCATTGGCGGCGGGCTGATCGGCTACATCGTCTTCGCCCTGTTCTTGCACATTCCGATCACCGGGGTCCCGGCCTACGCCTCGTAAGCCTGGCCGGCACCGGGCTGCTCCCCGCCCAAGCATCCGGGACCTATCCCACGGTGCCTCCGGCAGCCCGCGACCACGCCTTGGGGAACAGGCTGACCATCGCGCCGTTGCGGTACATACCGATACCGATGGTATGGCCGCGGTGGCGCAGCACTACGTGCCCCCCCTCGCGCAGCCCGCTGCCACGCTCCGGCCCCAGCAGCAGCGGCTCACGACGGAAAAACGCGTAGACCTCGGCCCGCTCCAACTCCAGCACCGCTCCCCGGGCGTGGTGTCCCAGCGCCATGACCCCAGCCGTGGACGGCTTCGGAGGCCGGGTCTGGGCCCGCACGGCAGGGATGCCGCTGCGCACGACCGGGATTCCGCCCGCTGCGGTGTGATCCGCCGCCACGACCTTGGCGTACTTGCTGCCCTCAAAGAACGCGGTCAGTCCATCGAGCACCTCAGCCGACACCCCGAGCTCATCCTCAAAGGTCTGCAGCAAGGTGCGGGCGCGCGGCTCTTCCGGCAGGGGTAGCGGGTCCTCCGACTGGCTGCTCCCGTCGTCGACACGCCGCAGTAGGGCCACGAAAAACCCGCCGGTGTCGTTGTGGTGGGGCCAGAGGCGGCCACAGGCGGCCATGTCGGCGCCGAAGTCGACTCCGTCCCACGCCTCCAGTCCCGGGCTCAGCTGCAGGCCGGCGACCCGCGCAGGGATCAACTCGAACGCCCCGGAACAACGGGCCAGCGCCGCGGCGACCACGGCCTCGTTCTCCTCCGGAGCGAAGGTGCATGTCGAGTAGACCACGGTGCCCCCGGGGCGGGTCAGCGCCATGCCGCGCAGCAACAGGCGCTGCTGCCGCTGGACAAGCCGCTGGCGGAACGCAGGGGACGTCGGCTCGGCCGCCGTGGCCGTCTTACGGAAGGTACCCTCGCAGCTGCACGGTGCGTCGACCACGACCTTATCGAAACGCCCGGCGGCCCAAGGCATGCCCTGGCCATCGCGGACGGTCTGCGAGACATTGACCACCCCGTGGCGCTTCACCGCCTGCCCCAGCGCGCCCAGCCGACCCGCGCTTGCATCGTTGGCGACCACGGTGCCCCGATTACCCAGGGCATCCGCCACCTGGACGGTCTTGTTCCCCGGCGCCGCGCACAGATCGAGGACTCGCTCACCCGGCCGGGGATCGAGCAGCTGCACAGGAAGGAGCGAGGCCGCCTCCTGGATCTGGTAGAGGCCGGCGATGGCGCCCCAGTGGTGCCCGGGGCGAAACCCTCCGTCCACGAGCAAGGCATCCCCCTGCCAGCCCAGCGGGCGGGGATCCCAACCCTCATCACGCAGCAGCTTGTCCAACTCATCCCGGGTGAGGCGAGTCGTGTTGGCGCGCAGACACGGGCTCAGGGGGCGTTGCAGCGCGTCGCAGAACGCCTGCCAATCGTCGATCACCGCTCGATAACGCGTGTAGGCGCTCTCCCCGCGAGCGAGATCCTCGGGCGGCTGGTATCGCTCTCGTCGGGCCACGATCCCTCCAGGAAAAACGCCACAGTTTAACCCCGCCGGGATGGTCCCGACACGGTCTCCCCTCCCTCGACGGTCCAACACCCCTCCAGATTGTGAGAAACTCTGCTGGGGGGAATGGCTGATCCACGACGGTCGCCCCAAAGCATGGACCGGGGCTGTATCAGGAGGGCCAGGATGCGACGAGGAGGGGATTACGGGCGGCCATCGGTTATCCCCGGCAGCATCGCAGGTCGATACCCCGTCGGCGGGCAGACCTGGCTGGCGGCACTTGATGCCATCGAGGTGCCGATCTTCATCCACGACGCCGAACACCGGGTCATCGAGGCCAACCGGGCCTACTACCAGCAGGCTGGCCTGGCCCCCGAGGAGATCCTCGGCCGCCCCTACTATGAGATCTTCCCCCTGTGCGACGGTCCCCTACCCGGCTGCCGTCACGGACTCCAGGCCGCTCACCCCGAGGGCGACGAAGCCTCCCCAACAAGCAGCGAGGCGGTGGAGGAGTACTTCACCACCGATGCTGGCCATACCTTCCTGTCGCGTTCTTTCACCGTCCATGATGAGGATGGTGCCTACCGGCACTCAGTGCACATCCTCGAGAACATCACCCGGCGCCGCCGTGCCGAACAGGACCAGAAGCGGATCCACCAGGCGCTGCTTGAGCGGGAGGAGCAGCTCCACCGGCTGTTCGAGAACATGACTGAGGGCGTCTTGGTGGTCACGCCCGACGGTACTGTGCGTTACGCCAACCCGAGTGCTGCGAACCTCTTTGCCCGGGACAGTACGGCCTTGATTGGCGCGGTGATCGGCCTGCCGATCGGTGGACCGGATGCTCAGGAGATCGGGCTGCGCAGCCCCGCTGGGGAACTGCGTACCGTAGAGATGCGCGTACGCGAGATCCGCTGGCACGAACAACCGGCGCATCTGCTCAACCTGCGGGACGTCACCGAGCGTAAGCACATCGAGACCGAACTGCGCCGAGCCGCCATCGTCTTCGAAGAGGCCCATGAAGCGATCCTGGTCACCGATGCGGAGCAGCGCGTCATTACGGCCAACCCCGCCTTCACCGAGATGACCGGTTACACCGAGCAGGAGGTCCTTGGCAAGGACCTGGCACTGCTCCGGTCGGGGTTCCACGACGAGTCGTTCTATACGGCCATTGACGACGCCCTGGCCAAGCAGGGCTACTGGACCGGCGAGATGTGGAACCGCTGCCGGGACGGCACCACCTTCGCCACCCTGGTCACGGTGCGCGCGATCTACGACGACGCCGGGCACCTCACGCACTACCTGGCGGTTCTGGCCGACATCTCCCGCCTGAAGGAGTACCAGAGCCAGCTTGAGCGGATCATGCACTCCGATCCGCTCACCGGCCTGCCCAACCGGCTGGTCTTCCAGGACCGTCTCCATCAGGCGCTGGTAGCCAACCAGAAACAGACCGGATTCTTCGCGGTCCTCTCCCTCGACCTGAACGATCTCAAGGCGATCAATTACAGCCTCGGACATGCGGTGGGCGATGCCATCCTGCAGCAGCTGGCCGAGCGGCTGCGCAACGCGCTCTGTGAGGAGCACACCGTGGCGCGCCTGGGCGGGGATGAATTCGGTGTTCTACTCCTCGGCGTCCGCGACGCCAGCGAGGTCGCAGCGATTACCGAGGACCTGAGCAAGGGGCTCGATGAACCCTTTCAGATCGCCGATCGAGCGATCCCCATCGCAGCGAGCATCGGCATTGCCGTCTACCCCGAACAAGATGCCGGCGCGGCGGATCTCTTCCAGCAGGCCAACGCCGCCATGCACCAGGCCAAGCGCGAGGGTGTGAGTTACCGCTTCTTCAGTGAGGACCTCACCGAACAGGCCCGGGAACGGGTTCAGCTCGGCAGCGAACTCCGCGAGGCGCTCAACCAGGGTGCTCTGGAACTGCACTACCAGCCCCAGATCGACCTGAGCAGCGGCGCCTGGGTCGGTTTGGAGGCCCTGATCCGCTGGCACCATCCGGTTCAGGGGTGGATCAGCCCGGAGCGGTTCATCCCGGTGGCCGAACGCATCGGCCTGGTGACCACACTGGGCGCCTGGGTCCTAGAGCAGGCCTGCCGACAGGGGCGCATCTGGCTGGATGCCGGCTTCGAATTCGGCCGTCTGGGGGTCAACTTTGCCGCCCCCGAACTGAGTGCCCCCGACCTGGCCGAGCGCGTGCTGGCGGCATTGGATCGGGCCCGGCTGCCCGCACGATATCTGGAGATCGAGGTGACGGAGCGCCTTCTGGTGGATCCGGATCCGGAGGTGATTCAGCAGTTGCAGCTACTCCGCAATCACGGGGTCACCGTGGCCCTGGATGACTTCGGAACCGGGTACTCGGCTCTGAGCTATCTCCGCGACCTGCCGGTGGATCGACTGAAGATCGACCGGAGCTTCGTCGACGGCCTGCCCGACGACGAACGCACCCTGGCCATCGCTCAGGCCATCGCCGGTCTCGGTCGGAACCTCGGCTTCACCATCATCGCCGAGGGCGTCGAGACGCCCGCCCAGCGCGAGGCACTAATCGGGATCGGCTGCCCCTGGGCCCAGGGTTTCCTGTTCGGCCGTCCCGCCCCCGTCGCCGGCATCGAGGCGCTCGCCCCGCACTTCCCCCGTACCGACACCGAGGGCGGTCACAGTCGAGGGGGTGGTGACGCCGGTCGCGCGAAGTAGAACCCCTGGACCAGATCGATCCCCGCTGCGCGCAGCCACTCGAACTCCTCCCGCTCCTCGATCCCCTCCCCGACGGTGGTGATCCCCAGATTGCGGGCCATGCTGACCATCGCCTCGACGATGGTGGCCTGACCAGGGTTGTGGTGTACGTGCCGAATCAGCTCGCGGTCGATCTTAACGAAATCCGGCTCCAGGTCCTTGAGCAAGTTCAGGGACCCGTAGCCGGCACCGAGATCGTCCAGGGCGATGCGGAAGCCGCCCTGCCGATACTCATCGACGATGTGGCGCAGGTGGCGATGATCGGTGATCGCCTCGCTTTCCACCACCTCAAACACGATGCGGCGCGGATCCAGGCCGAGCTTCTCTACAGCCCCCACGGTGGTCCGCAGGCAGAAAGCCGGGTCGTAGATGGCCGTGGGCCGGAAGTTGATGAACAGATTCTCCTGGACCCCCTGGGCGTGGCTATCGCGGATCGCCGCCACGCGCGCCAGACGATCGAGGTAGAACTCCAGATCAGCCAGCTCCGCTGCCCGGAACATCGACCCGGGCGGGATCGTCCCCCCGTCGGCATCGACCCCGCGCATCAGGCACTCGTAGGCGTAGACGCGCTGCGCCTCCCGCGCCTCGACGATGGGCTGGTAGTGGATCTGCACCCGCTCGCTGCGGATCGTATCCAGCAGCCAATCATGCTCGGCACGCGCCACCCAGGTGGATAGCGGGCGGGCCTGGAACAACGATCCGGCATCGAACGCCGCGCCCTGCTCCATGAAGACGGCGGAGCCCGCGGCCATCTCCGGCTCGCTCATCAGCGGCTCCAGGGCAGCGAGCAGCGCCGGCAGGGACTGTGCCGGCACCTCGACCCCCATGACCCCCGCAGCGGGGAAGCGGATCCGCCAGCCCGCATCACCCAGATGCACGTAAACACGGTCCCGCGTGTGCTGCAGCGGCGGAGCCAGGTAGAACGTCCCCGGCGCTTCGCTGAGATCCGGCAGTTCCGGGCTACCGGGGCAAATGGTCGGGACTTCGATGGTCATCGCTGCGCTGTTCTCCCTCGACCGCAGAGGCTCCTCACTGCGGCGGGCAAAGCCCCGCCGTGCCGCAGTGCTTTTGATCCTCAGCGTAATGCATTGTCCCGGCGAGTCCCATAGGCCGATCGTGGGTTCTGGCACAATAGCGTGTGTCCACCACGACTCGGAGCCGCTTATGGACGAACCGCACAAGGTGTCCACCGGTATCGCCGGGCTCGACGAGATCCTCGACAGCTTGCGCCTCGGGGACAACGTCGTCTGGCGCGTGGAGGATCTGGACGACTATCGAGCCTTTCTGCAACCTTTCGTGGATACCGCCCGGGACCAGGGGCGCGCCATCATCTACCTGCGCTACGGGCAACACGCCCCGTTGCTGGAGCCGGACTCCGGGGTGCGCGTGGTGGAGATCGATGCCCGCGGGGGGTTCGAGGCCTTCACCAGTCGCGTCTACCAACTAATTACCGACTACGGCCGCGGCGCCTTCTACGTCTGCGACTGCCTGACCGATCTGCTCCAGGCGTGGACCACCGACTACATGGTGGGCAACTTCTTCCGCGTCATCTGCCCGTACCTGTTTGAGCTGGATACGGTCGCCTACTTCGCCCTGCGCCCGCACAGCCATTCCCACGGCACCCTGGCGCGCATCCGCGAGACCACCCAGGTACTGATTGACGTACGGCGAGCCGGAGAGGAAGTCCACATCCAGCCGGTCAAGGTCTGGCAGCGCCACTCGCCAACCATGTTCCTGCCCCACCGGCAGCGGGACGAACGGTTCGTACCCGTCACCGACAGCAGCGACGCGACGCGGTTGCAGGACTGGCTGGAACGCCAACACTCGGAGGACAGCCAGCGTCGTCTGCTCGACTACTGGGATCGCCTGTTCCTCGCCGCTGAGGAGCAGCTGCATCACCCCCGGACGGAACCGCAACACCGGGCCATCCTCGAGGAGCTACTCACTGCGCTGATCGGCCACGACCCGCAGCTTCTAGGCCTGGCCCGGCAGTACCTCGATCTCGACGACCTGCTCGCTGTGCGCTCCCGGATGATCGGCAGCGGCTTTATCGGTGGCAAGGCCGTGGGCATGCTCCTGGCCCGGAACATCCTGCTGACCGAGGATGCTCCGCGCTGGCAGGTGGCACTGGAGCCCCACGACTCCTTCTACCTCGGCTCCGACGCCTACTACGCCTACCTGGTCCACAACGGCTGGTGGCCGAGGCTGATGCGTCAGCGCACCGAAGCCGGATACTTCGTGGAGGGGCGCGCCCTTCACCAGACCATGCTCCACGGCGAGATGCCCCCGGAGATCCGCCCGGAACTAGAGCGCATGCTCGACCACTTCGGGCAGTACCCGATCCTGGTGCGCTCGAGCAGCCTGCTTGAGGACGGCTTCGGCAACGCCTTCGCCGGCAAGTACGAGAGTGTCTTCTGCGTCAACCAAGGGAGCCCGGAGCAGCGCTTGGCCGAGCTCGAGGACGCCATCCGCCGCGTATACGCCTCGACCCTCTCCGAAGATGCCCTGGTGTATCGCCGTCAGCGGGGGCTAGACCGGCTGGAGGAACCGATGGCCCTGCTCATGCAGCGGGTCAACGGCCGCTACCACCGCCACTTCTACCTCCCCGATGCGGCCGGGGTGGGGGTCTCGCGCAATCCCTTCGTTTGGGATCCCGGGCTCGATCCGCGGGCGGGCATGCTGCGGCTGGTGATGGGGCTCGGCACCCGGGCCGTGGATCGCATCGGCACCGATCACGCCTGTGTCGTCGCCCTGGACCAGCCCCACCGTCGTCCCTTCCGCGACCGGGACGATCTCTACCGCTTCTCCCAGCACGAGGTCGACTGCCTGGACGTCAACGCCAACGCCCTCGCCTCTCTGCCCTTGCGGGAGCTCGTTGCCGCCGTCGACGACCTGCCGCTGGAGCGGCTTGGAGAACTGGACCGGACAGCCACCCAGCGGGCCCGCGAACTCGGCGACGGCACCCCGGTCTGGCGCTTGACCTTTACCCCCCTGCTGCGCAGCCCGGAGTTCGTCGCCCGGGCCGCCGCAATGCTGCGGACCCTCGAATCCGCCTACTGCCACCCGGTGGACATCGAGTTTACGGTACACCTAGACGAGGCAGGCACACCGTCCTTCAACCTGGTGCAGTGCCGCCCGCTACCCACCCGCGGCGAAGGAGCCCTGGCTCCTCTGCCCGAGTCCGTACCCGAAGAACAGCTATTCCTACACAGCGAGGGGCACTTCATGGGCGGGAACCTGGATCTTCACCCAGGCCACGTGCTGCGGGTCGACGGCGACCGCTACGCCGCCCTCGGCCGGGAAGAAAAGCACCAAGTGGCGACTCTGATCGGCGCGCTCACCCGCGCGTTAGCCGACGAGGAGCCAGCCGCGCCGATCGTCCTGATCGGCCCCGGCCGATGGGGGACCAGCAGTCCGGAGTTGGGCGTCCCCGTGGGCTTCGCCGACATTAGCCGGGTGGCGGTGCTCGCCGAGGTGGCGGAGATGGGCAGTGAGGTCGTGCCGGATCTCTCCTTCGGATCCCACTTCTTCCAGGATCTGATCGAATCCGGGATCGCCTACGTGGCCCTGTTCCCGGGCCAGGCCGGCAGCACCTATCGGCCACAGTGGCTGGCGGAGGGGCCGGCTTGGGCCGCCGACACCCCACGCCATCAGGGCGCCCCCGACGAGGTGGCGGCGACAGTGGAGCACTTCCGGATTCAGCCCGGGGCCCTCCGCCTCGCCGCCGATCTCGTCGAGCAGCGCCTCTATGCCTATCAGCCCTAGATCAGCCCCATGGCGACCATGGCGTTGCTGACCTTGATAAAGCCGGTGATGTTGGCACCGGTGACGTAGTCCCCAGGGACGCCGAACTCGTCGGCGGTCTCGTAGCAGTTGCGGTGGATGTCTACCATGATCTCGTGCAACCGCTCCTCCGTGTGCTCGAAGGTCCAGGAGTCGCGGCTGGCGTTTTGCTGCATCTCCAGGGCGCTGGTGGCCACCCCGCCGGCGTTGGCCGCCTTGCCCGGGCCGTAGGCGATCTTCGCCTCCTGGAACATGCGCACCGCCTCCGGCGTGCACGGCATGTTGGCGCCCTCGGCCAGCGCGGTGCAGCCGTTGTTCAGCAGCTCTCGCGCATCCTTGCCGCTGAGCTCGTTCTGCGTCGCACACGGCAGCGCCACGTCACACGGCAACGTCCAGATGTTGCCGTCCTCGACGAACCGGGCCTTGGGCCGCTCGTCGGCGTAGACGGAGATGCGCCGACGCTCCACCTCCTTGATGCGCTGGATGCGCTCCAGGTCGATGCCGTCCTCGTCGACGACGATGCCACTCGAATCGGAGCAGGCGATGACCTTGCCGCCCAGCTTGCGGATCTTGTCCATGGCGTAGATCGCCACGTTGCCCGAGCCGGAAACCACACACGTCTTGCCCTCAAGGTCCTCACCGCGCGCCTTGAGCATCTCCTGCAGGAAGTAGACGGTGCCGTAGCCGGTCGCTTCCTTGCGGGCGCGGCTGCCGCCCCAGCTCAGCCCCTTGCCGGTGAATACCCCGGACTCGTAGCGGTTGGTGATCCGCTTGTACTGGCCGAACAGGTAGCCTACCTCCCGCTGACCGACGCCGATATCCCCGGCCGGCACGTCAGTGTATTCGCCCAGATACCGATAGAGCTCGGTCATCAGGCTCTGGCAGAAGCGCATGATCTCGTCATCCGAGCGGCCTTTCGGGTCGAAGTCACTGCCGCCCTTGCCGCCACCGATAGGCATGCCGGTGATGGCGTTCTTGAACACCTGCTCGAAGCCGAGGAACTTGATGATGCCCAGGTACACCGAGGGGTGGAAACGCATGCCGCCCTTGTAGGGGCCCATGGCGCTGTTGAACTCCACCCGGAAGGCGCGGTTGATGTGGATCTCGCCGTTATCGTCCTGCCACGGTACCCGGAAGATGATCTGCCGCTCCGGCTCGCAGATCCGCTGAATGATCTTGTGGTCTGCGAACTCCGGATACTTGCTCATCACCGGACCGAGGGTCTCGAGGACCTCGTGAACCGCCTGATGGAACTCACTCTCGCCGGGATTGCGGCGGACGACATCCTGATAGATCGGTTCCAGTTTCTCGTCGAGCCGTGCGGTCATCTTCTTCTCCGTCTTGTCAGTGCCCCGGCGAACCGCGCGTTCCCCGGCGGACAATATCTCGTCTCCGGCGGGTGCCCGCAGGAAAGCGGCACCCGCCAACAGGATCACAGGCGCGGGAAGTCTGCACTAAAAACGGACCCGTGTGCACCATCCCGGTGCCACGGCGGCGGCCTCCGTGCGGCATACGGTGGCCGTTGAGCAGCTCAGACGCCGCGAATTGCGCCTGCCATCCGCTCGATGCCGGCGAGGGTGAAGACCAGAATAATCAGGATGATCAGCAGTGCCACCGACCAAGTCAGTACACGCCCCCAGAACGTGCCCTCAAGAATCTCTCGCAAGCGGCCCATAACGATACCCAATCTCTCGCGACCACGGTCTCGGCCTCATCGAGAGTTTGATGCAGCTTGCTCCCGCTCGTTCCTGGCTGCGACATCAAGCCGTGGGCAGCTTTGCCACGTCACTTTTGGCCCCCCGACGGTCCCTTGCCGCACATGTCCGCGATCGCGCAGATCCCGCACCCCCCATGCCCCGAGCCGTCGCCCTCCTGCGGGGCGCCCGGCCCGATCTCCGGGTGACGGCGCGCAAAACGCTGCGCCGCGCCCTGAACGCCGACCCAGCCGACCACCAGCGCAAAGATGACCAGAGAGGCCACAACGTAGGTTCCCATCGGTCACCCTCCGAGTCCGGCGAAGCCCATGAACGCCAGGGACAGCACCCCGGCCAACATCAGGCTCATCGCCGCGCCGCGGGCCACTGAAGGCACGTCGGACAGATCGACCTGCTCACGTAGACCCGCCATCAGCACGATCGCCAGGATGAAGCCAGCGCCGGCGCCCAGGCTGTAGGTCAACGACTGCAGGAAGTTGTACTCATAGCTGGTCTGGAACAGCGCCACACCCAGGATCGCGCAGTTCGTCGTGATCAACGGCAGGAAGATGCCCAGCGCCCGGTAGAGGGGCGGGCTGAACTTCTTCACGAACATCTCCACCAGCTGCACCGCCGACGCGATGACCGCGATGTAGGCGATCAGGCTCAGGAACTCGAGCTCGAAATAGCCCAGCACGATGTTGATGCCGTAGGCGGCCAGCGACGCGATCAGCATGACGAAGGCACTCGCCACGCCCATCGGGAAGGCCGTGCCCAGTTTGCCCGAAACGCCCAGGATCGGGCAGATCCCAAGGAACAGGGCGAGCACGAAGTTGTTGATGATCGCCGCGTTGAGGAAGATGTAACTTAGGGAATCAGCGTCCATCGGCGGTCGCCTCCTTACCGGCAGCGGCGCGTTGGTTCTGGCGCTCCTTGATCCAGGCAAAGAGCAGCAGCCAGCCGGCGAGCACGAAGAACCCCCCCGGCGGCAGCAGCATGATCACCCAGGGCTCGAAGCGATCGGCGAAGACCTGGATGCCCAGGATCTCCCCCGCCCCGAGGAGTTCACGCACGGTACCGAGACAGAGCAGTGCCAGCGTGAAACCGGCGCCAACGCCGAGCGCGTCGACCAGCGTCTTGCCCAGCGGCTTGCGCGACGCGAACGCCTCGGCCCGGCCGAGGATCATGCAGTTGGCGACGATCAACTGAATGAACGCCCCGAGGGCATTGTAGATATCCAGGCTGATCGCCTGGATCGCGTAATCCACCACCGTGACGAAGCTCGCGATGATCACGATGTAGGAGGCAATGCGCACCTCCTTGGGGATGAAATCGCGCAGGACGGAGACCAGGCCGGTGGAGCAGACCAGCACGAAGGTCGTCGCAAGCCCCATCGCCAGCGCGTTCTCGGTGGTGTTGGTCACGGCCAGCACCGGGCACATCCCCAGCAGCATCACGAAGACGGGGTTCTCCCGCCAGACACCACTGAGGAAGGTGTCCATGGTGATCGGTTCTTGCTCGCGCTTAGCAGCCATCACTCATTCCTTTCCAGCTCGGACCAGTGCCCCTGGAGCTGCGGCAGTCGCTCGTTCGCGCTCCGGTGCAACATGTCCCCAATGGCTTCGGCAGAGACGGTGGCCCCGGTGATGCCGTCGATATCGCCGGGATCCTCGCGCTCACCCGGGCCGACCGTGCGGATGCCGTGCTTCAGCCCGGTACCGTCTTCGTTGAGCGAGGCGTCCAGTCCCTCGATACTGCCCAGAAAGTCCGGATCGGTCTCGATCCGATCTCCCAGACCCGGGGTCTCCTGGCTCTCCAGCACCGACATGCCGACGATGCACTCGCAGGAGGGATCGTAGCCGTAGAGGATGCGGATGACGTCCGCATACCCCCGTCCCGAAGCCTCCATGGCCACCCCCGCCAGGTCGCCATCCGCGGTGTAGCCGACGTGGATGATCGGGCCTCGCTCCTGGGCTTCCTCCTTGGGGACCGGGCCGTCTTCAGTCAGCACGAAATCACGCCGCTCCGCGGCCCCCGGGATGACATCGAAGACCGCCTGCTGCAGGGCGCGTTCGTGGTTATCGGCAATGATCGGCCGCGTCCACTCCACGACACTCACCACCAGCAACCCGGCGAACAGGGCGATCGCCCCCAGGGTTGCGATCAGGCGCAGGCTGGAGGTCGGTGCCGGCGGCTGCACGGTTTGCGATTGCGAGGCCTCGCTCATCACCCCCTCCTCTTGCGCAGGCCGTACATTCGGGGCTGGGCGATACGTTCGATCAGCGGCACGGCGGCGTTACCGAGCAGAATCGCGTACATCACCCCCTCGGGCAGGCCACCGAAGAAGCGGATGATCACCGTCAGGAAACCGATCAGGATGCCGTAGATCCAGATCCCTGCCGGCGTCACCGGCGACGAAGACATGTCACTGGCCATGAAGAAGGCGCCGAGCATCAGCGCACCGGAGGCCAGCACGAATAGCGGATCGGGGTAAGTCGCCGGATCCAGGGCGTAGAACACCCCGGCCGTTGCCGCCGCACTGCCCAGGACCGAGACCGGCACCCGCCAGTTCACCGCCCCACGCAGGACCAGGAACAGCCCACAGGCCAGGACCAGCAGAGCGGAGGTCTCACCAGCCGAGCCGGCGATGGTCCCAGCGAGCAGATCCCAGGTCTCGGTGGCGATGCCCCCTTCAAACTTCCACTCGGCCAGCGGGGTCGCGGTCGTGTAGGCGTCCACCGAGGCAGGCGTAGTGAACGGCGCGGCCAGCGTCGACGGCAGGAACTCGGTGAAGCGCTCGGACAGCCCGGCCTGCGTCCAGGTCGAGGACGCCTCCGGAAACGCCGCCGCAGCGAAGGCACGGCCGAGCAGCGCCGGATTGAACGGGTTGTAGCCCAACCCACCGAACAGCGCCTTGCCCAGAGCAATCGCCACGAACGCCGAAACCGCCGCCATCCACAATGGGAAGGCCGGGGGCAACGTCAGGGCCAGCAGTAGGCCGGTGATCACCGCACTGTAATCGCCGATGGTGCTCGGGCGACCCGACATGCGGTTGAACAGCTGCTCGGTGAGCACGGCGGTCACTGTGCTCACCACCAGCAGCGCGGCGACACTGATGCCGAACTGGTAGACCGAGAAGGCACACACCGGCAACAACGCCAGCACCACCGAGCGCATGATGCGCTCGACGCTGTCCGGCGCCTTGATGTGTGGCGAGGTCTTGATCTCGATACGCGGGCCCATTACGACGCTCGCTCCCAATTCAGAGACTTGGCGATCCGGAAGTACTGCACCAACGGGATGTTCGACGGGCAAACGTAGCTGCAGCAGCCGCACTCGAAGCAGTCATTGAGGTGGAAACGCTCCTCCATGACGGCGTACTGCCGCTTGGCTGCCAGGCGGCCTAATTCCGCCGGGTTGAGCCCCACCGGACAGACTTCCACGCAGCGCCCGCAGCGAATGCAGGGCTGGGTCGGCGGCTGCTCAGACTCGTCACCGGCGCCTTCAGGTAGCACCAGCACCCCGGAGACCCCCTTGGTGATCGGCACATCGAGGAAGGCCACCGTGTTCCCCATCATCGGTCCACCGAGGATGATTCGACTGGGGTCATCCCCTTCGAACCCGACTTCCTCGAGCAGGTAGCGCAGCGGCGTGCCGACGGGCACCCGATAATTGCCCGGACGCTCTACCCCGGGACCGGCCACCGTGATCACCCGCTCGATGAGACCCTCACCGCGCGGGAGCAGGTAACCGAGTTGCGCCATGGTGCCGATGTTGTTGACCACCGCGCCGATCTCGTACGGCAGCCCGCCCGAGGGAACCTCTCGGTCGAGCAGGGCCTTGATCAGCATCTTCTCGGACCCCTGGGGGTACTTGGACTTGAGCTGAACCACCCGTATGGCGTCCTCGCCGGCGACCGCTGCCTGTAGGGCAGCAACGGCATCGGGCTTGTTGTCCTCGACCCCGATCACCGCCTCGGGTGCGCCGACGGCTCGCATGGCCAGCCGCACACCGTCAATGATCGAGTCGGTGGCCTCGACCATTAACCGGTGGTCGGCGCTGAGGAACGGCTCGCATTCACAGCCGTTGACCACCAGGGTGTCGACGGTGTAACCCTCCGGGACGGCGAACTTCAGATGGGTGGGGAACGATGCTCCGCCCTGCCCGACGATCCCGGCATCCCGAATCGCCTCGACCAGCTCCTCGCCCGACAGCGCCTCCAGGGTCCGCTCACGGCTCCAGCGCACAACCTGGCTATCCCCTGGCGCCGTGCGCAGGAGGATCGCTTCGGTCTTCGGGCCGCGGGCGGTAGGCATCAGCTCGATCCCCTCCACCGTCCCGGTCACCGGGGCGTGGATGGGCACCGATGGCCAGCCATCGGCCTCGGCGATCGGCTCGCCGCGGACCACCTCCTGCCCGCGGGTCACCAGCGGCCGTGCCGGACGCCCGAAGTGCTGCGTCAGCGGCAGCACCATGCGGGGGGCAAAGGACAGACGCCGGATGGCCTGTTTGCGGGTCTGATCCTTGCGCCCCGGGGGTTCGATCCCCCGGGGGAAGGTCAGTCCGCCCAGAAAGGACAGCACACTCATGGTCAGTTGAACTTCTCTGCCCGCTTGATGAGCTTGTCGATCCCGGGCTCATTGGGGTCGAACGGCGTCCCGGGGTGGATCGCGAACGAGGCACACTTCTCGGCCGCACGGACGATGTCCTTGAACGACGCGCCCTTGGGATCCTTCACCACGACCTGCTTGTTGTCGTCGTAGGCAAAAACCCCGGGGGCGATGTCGATGCAGTCGTCGCACGCCGTGCACTCGTTACTCTCCACCCAGACCGGATCGTGCGCCGGGGCGGGAGCCGCCTCGGCAGCCGCCCCGCCGTCGGCCGACTCACCGCCCGCGTCTGCCGACCCCGCGGAACTCGGAGCCGCCAGGGCGCCGGCCAGCTGACTGGAGTCCTCGCCGCTAGCCATGGAGACCAGCGCCGCACTGATCCGCTGCGCCATCTCCTGACGCGTCCGGGCGGCCACGGCCTGCTCGTCGACCTGCTCACGATCCAGGCCGAGCAGCCCCTTGAGCTGATGCCAGAAGTCACGTCGCTCCTCGGTGGAGCGGACCAGCTCCTCGGAGACGATGACCCGGACCAAACGGTTCTGCTTGTCGACCGCCCAGATGTACGGGAACAGCCCCTCGCGGTCCGCCTCCTCGAGCTCCAGCAGGTCCGTCAGCGGGATCATGTCGTCGTTCCACTTCTCCGGCGGCACCTGCTTGAAGTGCTTACGGAAGCGACCCTCGGTCAGCGCAAAGTCGGCAAAGGTCATGGGCAATTCCATGCTCTGCTCCGCACCGTCCTCGTCGAGGTAGTTGAGGGTGTACGTCGGCCAGTCCTGCTCGATCTCGGGGTTGCCCTCGAGATCACTGCACTCGCGGAACGTCGTGCCGCGGTCCGGGTTGTACCGGAACAGCGGGTAGGCCCGGCCGTCCACCGCCATGCGCGACTGCATGAAGGCCACATCGTCCCCCACGCCGTGCTCCGGCGGGCAAACGGCGTAGACGTTGAACACGGCCGGACGGCGGGTATTGAGCCCCTCGATGAAGCTCTCGAGCAGGTGGGTCACATTGGCGATGGTCCCCTGGGCGACGTAACTCGTCCGGTGGGCCATGCCGATCAGGCTGATCTCCTTGCGGATCTCGTTCTTACCCTTCCAGGCCTTGCCGTAGGGCGCCATGTCCGAGACCTGGCTGATGAAGCCCGAGGTGCACGCCTGGCCACCGGTGTTCGAGTAGACCTGGGTGTCGAGCACCAGCACCTTGACCGGCTTGCCGGACATCATGGCCCGCGACAGGTTCTGGAAACCGATGTCGTACATGGCACCGTCACCGCCCAGGCTGACCACCGGCGGGCACAGTGCATACTCCTCGTCGGTGAAGTCCTCCCAGTTGAACTGCGCGAAGAAGGCGTCGTGCTCTGTCGGGTCGTACTTGCCGGAGAGCTCCAGCTCGGCCATGCGGATCGCCTTGAAGCCGTCTGCCATCTTCGACATGTGCCCTTCGAAGATGCCGATGGCCATCGACGGGCTGTCCTGGAACAGGTGACTGGTCCACGGGAACGGATAGGGGTTGTACGGATAGGTGCTCCCCCAGACCGAAGTGCAGCCCGTGGCGTTGATCACGCCCATATGGGTCCGGCCGCGTCCGGTCGGGCCCTCGGTGTAGCGCCAGCGCAGATCCTTCAGCCGGGCCAGCACGTCGGTGGCCCACTTCAGCCAGTCCGGGTCCACAGTCTGGCTGCCCCGCCCCTCGTCCAGCGTGCCGGACAAGCGCGAGAGTGTCAGATCACGGTCCGCGTGCTGCTGGATCGCCTCATGCACGGCCTGCACGTCGGAGATATCCATCCCCTCGGCGAGCTTCAGGCGGATGTGCTGCTCCAGCCGGGCGATCAGGTCGTCGAGCTTCTTGACGTGATCCTTGACCCGCGGCTGCATCAGGGCCGAGACCGTGGAGGTGAACAGGTGCACCGCGGTCTTCTCGCCGCAGCCCAGGCAGGCACCGTCACCGGAGTTCAGCGACTCGTAGTTGGTCTTGTCGAGCAGCAGGGTCTCCAGCGCGCCGATGCCTTCGTCGAGGTCATCGATCCGGATGTAGTCCTTGCTGGTGCTCGGTAGATCGAGCCAGAAGTCCCAGTTGCGCCGCATGCGATCGACGTCGTCCTGGGTCTGCGTGACGGCCTCCAGCGCGCCTTCGTCACAGATCCGAACGCACTCCATACACCCTTTACAGGTGTACGGGTTGACGGCCAGCGAGAACAGACCGCCACTACCGGGGCTGCGCTTCTCCTGGGCGGAGAAGAACGGCTTGGTCGCGGCGAACTGAAAGTCCCCGATCTGCTCACGCAACGACGCCAGCTCCCGCTCCAGGCGCTCCCTGTCGCCGCCGTCCAGCGTGCTTTCGGTCAGCAGTCCCTGGATGGCACCGTCGAGCTCGGCGTGGAAATCGGCCTCGTCGCCGGCCTCCAGCAGCGCGCTGCGCAGACGTTTCTCGAGGTCGCGCACCGCCCGGCGCAGGTGACGCGTCGGCTGCGTCTTCTCGATCCGCCGCACGGCGGTGTCGAAGATCTCCCCGATGGTGTTGACCAGCCCCGGCAGGGCCGTATCCGGGCAGACCGCGTAGCAGTCACCGCAGGCGGTGCACTTCGCCGGATCCCAGGCCGGGTACTCGAACCGCACCTGGGTCATGTCGCGATAGATCGCCGTGGAGGCCGGGATCAGCGACTGCGCCATGAACGGATCGGCCAGGTTGTCGCTGCCCTGACCGGCCACATAGAAGCTGCCCGTCTGCTCCCAGAACCTGTGGATATCCGAGCGCGCATCCTCGGACTTGGGCAGCCGCTTGAGCATCGTCGGCATCTCCGGCATGGCCCGCTGCTGCGGGGGGGCCGATGCCACGGCGCCGCTGAGCGTCTTGTCGGTGATCTCCACCAGTTCGTCGAAGCCACGGCGCACGACACGGAGGTTGTCCTCCACCACGCGGCGCCCCTTGCTACCGAACTTCTGCTCCAGCTGCTCCTCGATGGCACGGAAGAGTGAGTCACGTGTCAGGCCGCGGCGCGACATCAGCGGCGAAGAGGCAAAGAAAGCCCCCTGGAACGCGATGCCCTGCATGCGGAACTGCAGATCCGCGTCGGAAGCCTCGTCGCGGGCGATCTGGAAAGCGTCCAGGTAGTAGACGTGGATCTCGTTCTCGACGATGTACTGCTGCGCCTGCGCCGGAAAGCTCTCCCAGACCGCCTGCGGCGAATCCAGGTTCGACTGGATGACGAACGTCCCGCCCTTAGCCAGTCCGGCCAGCGGGTTCGAGTGGTCGAAGACGTTCGGGTCCGGCGACAGGACCACCTCGACCTCCTTGAGCTCGCTGCTGACCCGGATCGGCTCCGGCGCGGCGGCCAGGTAGTAGGTCGTCGGCTGCCCCTTCTTCTCGGAGCCGTACTTCGGGTTCGCCTTGATGTGGAAGTCGAGCAGGTCGAAGAGCGTCATGGCCAGGTTCTTGCCCGTGGTCATGGCGCCCCAGCCGCCGACAGAGTGCAGGCGCGCGGTGATCGCCTCGTTGGGCATCAGGCTCGGGTTCTCCGAGCCACGCAGGGCCATCTTCTCGATCCCGGGGTAGGCCTCCTGCAGGTTCTGCTGATGAACCTCCTGGGTGGGCGTCGCCGGGTTGGGGCGGACGAAGTCCACCGAGAGATAGAAGAAGGTCTGCTGTGGCCCATCACCGAGCATGTTCTCGACGGCGGCGATCAGCCCTTCGGGTTGCAGATCGCGCGAGCCCAGCCCGTAGGCGCCGGAGTAGATCCGCGGCATATCCCCGCCGCCGAAGGACGGATAATCCGGATACGGTTGGCCCTCGCCGGCGATCCGGTTCTCCAGGCACTTGGTCAGTGCCGCCCGGGTCTCACGGGCCAGGGGCAGATCCTCGGCCAGCGGCTGGTCCGTGCGCTCGAGCACGGCGACGCCCTTGCGCCCCTTGAGCAGGTGGGCCAGATCAGCGCCCGGGAACGGACGGAACATGGTCAGGTTGACCACGCCCACCGGGATGCCGCGCGTATCCCGCAGGTAGTCGGCCACTGCCTCGGCCGTGGCCACCATGCTGCCTTGACCGACGATGACGTACTCGGCGTCGTCCATCCGGTAGCCGGAGACCCGGTTGTAGCGCCGGCCGGTCAGCTGGGCGAACTCCTCCATGCAGGCATCGGCGATCTCGGGCAGGTGGGCGTAGAAGTACGGCCGCTGGGCCGCCACCTGCTGCATGTAGGCGTCCTGGTTCTGCACCGAGCCGGAGAGCATGGGGTTGTCAACGTCCCAGATGGCAGGAATGCGCCGGCGCTGATCGCCGTAGAGCATCCGCTGCGCCGGGGTCGGGCAGTCGATGATGTCGTCAGCGCTGCCCAGGAACTCCTGGATCAGCTCCCGCTCGGGGATGCGCAGCGACTCGATCAGGTGGGTGGTCAGGAAGCCGTCCTGGCCGACGATGCCGGGGTTGAGCCCCAGCTCGGCAATCTTGTGGGCGATGATGTTCAGGTCCGCCGCCTCCTGGGCGTTCTTGGCGAAGACCTGGAAGAAGCCGGTGTCGTCCACGCAGTGGTAGTCGTCGTGACCGGCGTGGACATTGAGCGCGCCCTTGGTGATGGCGCGACAGCCCATGTTGAGGATGTAGGGCAGCCGCTTACCGGCGGCGGCGTAGAGCGATTCGTGCATGAATGCTACGCCCTGCGCCGACGAGAAGTTGATCGCCCGCAGTCCCGTCATGGACAGCCCTGCGGTCATCGCCGCAGCGGCGTGTTCGGACTCCGGCTCGATGAAGATCAGCGAGCGCCCGGAGACATTGATGTGCCCCTTGGAGACCTCCTCGGCCCACATCTCACCCATGTCCGTGGACGGGGTGATCGGATAGGCGCCGGCGGCATCCGAGGATTCGCGCTCACACTGGATCACGGCGCTGTTGCCGTCCATCGCTCCGCGAATCCCCTGATACTTCATCAGGTCCTGCGACGTCGTGCGCTTGAAAAGCATATCGCCTCCCCTAAATTGCCCGGCCCGCTCAAAGGCCGGTACTCATTTCGAAATCTGTATCCCTGCAACCGCCGGACGCTACACCGCGGCGCCGGCCAGGCTCCTGCCTGCCGGCCAGCCATGCGGCTTGTAGCGCTGTGCCTCAGACGCGAGGCAGGGGTTCCATGCGCGGTAGAGGTTCTTTGCGGGTGATCTTCCGTGCGCCCGCACCCCGTCGGGGCTCACCGTCTTCCAACCAGACAATGGCGCCCGTTGGACAACGTTCGATCGCCACTGGTGAGGCCAGATCATTCTTGCTGTAGTCGATCACCGCCAGGTTGTTCTCCATGCGGATCAGACCTTCCGGCGCGTCGGCTGCACAGCGCCCGCAGGCGGTGCAGACAACCTCACAGTGGGATTCGGCCTCGTCCTGCGGATCCTGGTTGCGGCAATTGATCCACAGGCGGTGGCTTTCGGGTTGCAGGCTGAAGAGGTCTTTTGGACAGATTTCGACGCAATCACCGCAGCCGGTGCATTTTTCGGCATCCACGATCGGCAGGCCATACCGGTTGAGCTCAATCGCGTCGAAACCGCACTCGTCCTCGCAGTCACCAAGGCCGAGACAGCCCCAGACACAGCCCTTGCCACCGCCGGCGACCAGCGCCGCCGCCCGGCAGGACTTGAGCCCCTCGTAGCGCGCCCGGGTAGCCGCCACGTGGGTGCCGCCAGCGCAGGCCAGTCGGGCGATTAGCCGCTCCTGGTTGCCTACGCTGACACCGAGCAGGTCAGCGATTTGCTGATTCAACTCGGGGGAGTTGACTGTACACCGGGAAGGTTGGGTTTCGCCGTTGATCAGGGCTTCGGCAAACGGGCGACACCCCGCGACCCCGCAGGCGCCGCAGTTCGCCCGAGGCAGCAGGTCCTCGATCTCGTCGATGCGCGGATCCTCGTAGACGTAGAGTCGCCGATTGGCCACGGCGAGCATCGCGGCCAGGAGGATACCCAGGCTCGCCATCACGCCGCCCGCCAGGGCGATCTGTGTCATTGCCGAAGTCACTCGCTGCGTCCCTTCCCGGTGGTGTTAACGGTATTGTGCAGTGAACAATAGCGAGAGGAAATTACCCTTATAGAGGCCGGCAGGTCAAATCCCCCTGCTGGTTTTTTCTCGGCCTGAGCCAGGCTCCCGCGCGGGTCCGGTGCCGTTGTTGATCCCCCATTGCTGGCTCTCTATGCTCTGTCGGCCTGAAATCGCAGTCCGGACCATGAGTCAGCCCCCAGGAGTCGTACATGCCCGATCAATTCCTTACTGGCAATGAAGCCGTCGCACAGGCGGCGCTCGACGGTGCCGTATCGCTGGGTACCGGCTATCCGGGCACCCCCTCCACCGAGATCCTGGAGCGCTTCGACACGTTGGGTGGACGGGCGCAGTGGGCCCCGAACGAGAAGGTGGCGCTGGAGGTTGGCCTCGGCGTCGCCTACGGCACCGCCCGGGCGCTCGTCACCATGAAACATGTCGGCCTCAATGTGGCAGCCGATGCCCTCTTCTCTGCGACTTATACGGGGGTTGCCGAGGGCCTGGTGATCGTCGTGGCCGACGATCCGGGGATGCACTCCAGCCAGAACGAGCAGGATACGCGCCGCTATGCCGAAGCCTCCGGGGCGCCGATGTTCGAGCCCGGCGACAGCCAGGAGGCCTACGACCATACGCTCAAGGCCCTGGAGGTCTCCGCCCGGTTCCAGCTGCCCGTGATCCTGCGCATGACCACCCGGGTCTGCCACTCCAAGGGACGAGTCCGCACCCGCAACGAGCGCGCGCAGGTGCCGGCGCCGCGCTACGAGCGAGATATCCCCGGCCGGGTCATGATCCCCGGCTACGCGCGCCCGGCCCACGTCCGTCTGCGCGAGCGGCTGGCCAGCCTGGCCCGCTCCGAGGTTCCGGCGCAGCTGCTTATCGAGGAGGGCGACGACACCCGCCTGGGGATCATCGCCGACGGTGTGGCCGCGGCGCACGCCCGGGAGGCAGCACCGGGCGCCCGTCTGCTCAAGCCCGGACTCACCCATCCCCTGCCGATTGAGGCCATGCGGGATTTCGCCGCCAAGGTGGACCGCTGCGTTGTCATCGAAGAGGGGGACCCCTACCTCTACACCGCCGCCCGGGCTGCCGACATCCCGGTGGAGGGGAAACCGGAACGCTTCCGCTTTGGCGAACTGAATGCCGACCGGGTCCGACGCATCCTCGCCGGCGACGAGAGCCCGGAGCCGGAACCGGAGGCCCCGGGGAAACCGCCGCGCCTCTGCGCCGACTGCTCCCACCGGCAGGTCTTCCAGACGCTCGCCAAGCATGAGTGCATCGTCGCCGGGGATATCGGTTGCTACACCCTCGGCGTGATGCCCCCCTTCGAGGCGATGGACACCTGCGTGTGCATGGGGGCGAGCATCGGCGTCGGGCTTGGTCTGCGCCACGCCCTGCCCGCCGACCAGGCGCGGCGGGTGGTGAGCGTCATCGGCGACAGCACCTTCGTGCACACCGGTCTACCCGGGCTGGCCGAGATGGCCTACAACCCGCCCGCCACCGGGCACATCCTGCTCATCCTCGACAACGACACCACGGCGATGACCGGCCTCCAGGAGCACCCGGGCACCGGGCGTCGACTCGACCACCACCCGGCCAGCAGTAAACTCCACTACGAGGCGATCGCGCTGGCGTTGGGGATCAGCAACGTCCATACCGTGGACCCGGTGGAGGCCCAGGACGAGTTCGAGCGGCTGTTGACCGACGCCCTGGCCAGCGACGAACTGACCCTGATCGTGGCCCGCCGCCCCTGCCCGCTGGCCAGCCGGCGCCTGGCCGCTTTTCAGGCCGAGCAGGAGTCGTCCTCATGAGCGATCGCCACGGCGTGACCAACATCGTCATTGCCGGGCTGGGTGGCCAGGGGATCGTCACCGGTTCGGACATCCTGGCCCACGCCGCCTTCGCCGCCGGCCACGACGTCAAGAAGAGCGAGATCCACGGCATGAGTCAGCGGGGCGGCTCGGTCAGCAGCGACATCCGTTTCGGCCCCCGGGTGCACAGTCCCATGGTGCCGCACGCCGAGGCCGACTTCCTGATCATCTCGGAGTCGTCCCAGGTCTTGCCCAACCGCCATCGGCTCGGGCCGCAGGGGCGGCTGATCACACCGGACGCGGTCCCGCAGCTTTTCCAGGACGAGTCGTCGCAACAGGCCGCCCGCATGGTGAACGTCGCCCTGCTCGGCGTGCTCAGTGCTCACCTGGATATCGCCGAGGCACACTGGATCGACGCCATCCGCACTCAGCTGCCGGAGAAGCTCCACGAGATGAACCTGCGCGCATTCCGCCAGGCACGGGGCATCGAGGCCCTGTTCGGTACGCTGACCGGCGACTCACGGCCCCGACCCACTCTGTGAAGAGGGAACCCATGCAGAAAGCAGCCGCACCGACCCCGGAACAGCCAGCCTTCAACCCGCGCAGCGCCCCTGATTACCTCCCCGAGCAGCAACTGCGCGAGCTCCAGCTCAGCCGGCTTCGGGCGATGGTGACCCGAGCCTACGAGCGCGTGCCGCTCTTCCGCGAGCGCTGTGAAAAGCGGGGGGTTCAGCCCTCGGACATCCGTCAGCTGGCCGACGTCCAGCACCTACCCTTCACGGTCAAGAACGACCTGCGGGACACCTATCCCTTCGGGCTGTTCGCCAGCCCGCGGGAGGAGATCGTCCGCCTCCACGCCTCCAGCGGGACCACGGGCAAACCCATTGTGGTGGCGTATACCCAAGACGATCTCGAGGTCTGGTCCGAGGTCATGAGCCGCACCTTTGCCGCCTGCGGGGTGCACGCCGGCGACATGGTGCAGAACGCCTTCGGCTACGGCTTGTTCACCGGGGGGCTGGGGGCGCACTACGGGGCCGAGAAACTCGGCGCGACGGTGATCCCGATCTCGGGTGGCAACACCGAGCGGCAGATGATGGTGATGCGCGATTTCGGCGTCACCGCCCTGTGCGCCACCCCCAGTTATTTCCTGCACCTGCTCGAACGCGCCCGCGCCGCCGACATCGATTGGCCCAATTTGCCTCTGCGCGTGGGGATCTTCGGCGCCGAGCCGTGGACCGAGGCGATGCGTCAGCGCATCGAGCAGGAGAGCGGCATCCGTGCCTACGACATCTACGGCCTGTCCGAGATCATCGGCCCCGGCGTCGGCAGTGAGTGCTGCGCCCAGGACGGGTTGCACATCTTCGAGGACCACTTCTACCCGGAGATTATCGACCCGGAATCCGGCACACCGCTGCCGGATGGCGAGGAGGGCGAACTGGTACTGACCACCCTCAGCAAGCAGGCGATGCCGATGATCCGGTACCGGACCCGGGATATCACCACGATCCTCCCCGAGCCGTGCCGCTGCGGCCGGACGATACGGCGGATCCAGCGGATCGGGCGACGTAGCGACGACATGTTCATCATCCGCGGCATCAACGTCTTTCCGGCCCAGGTCGAGACGGCCCTGCTGCAGGTGGAGGGCACCCTGCCCCACTACCAGATCACTCTGACCCGCCAGGGGAGCCTCGACCAGATGGAGGTCGCCGTGGAGGTCACCGAGGCCGTCCTCAGTGATACCGTCGGGGGCATGGAGGCGCTGCAGAAGCAGATCGCCGACGCCCTCGAGCACGTCATCGGGCTGCGGGTCGGCGTCCGCCTGGCGGAACCGCAGACCCTCCCGCGCAGCGAGGGTAAGGCCAAGCGGGTCTTCGATAACCGCGAGGGGTGATCATGAAATTCAGGCAGTTGTCGCTTTTTCTTGAGAATCGACCTGCGCACCTCAAGCAGCCGTGCCGGATCCTGGCCGAGGCCGGGATCAATATACGCACCCTCTCCCTGGCCGACGCCGATCAGTTCGGTATCCTGCGCCTGATCGTGGCCGACTGGGAGCGGGCCAAGCGCATCCTCGAGGAGGCGGGCTGCGCCGTGCGGGTCGACGAGGTGGTCGGCCTGGAGGTCACCGACGAGTGCGGCGGCATGGCCCACGTCCTCGAAGTCCTGGAGGCGGGTGGCCACAACGTCCTCTATACCTACGCCTTCACCTTCGGCGAGGCGGGACGGGCGGTGCTGTTCATGCGCTTCGACGATCCGGACGCAGCGATTGCCACGCTGCAGGCGGGCCGGATCAACGTGCTCGATCCGGTGCACTGGCTGTCCCGCACGAACTGACCCCGGTGACCGGGGGCTGCTCAGCCCCCGGTCACGCTCATAAAACGCGCGACCTGAGAGGGTGGGGTCGCCCCCGGTACGGCGAACTCGTGGCGAGCCGGTTTGCGCTCCGCGGCCGCGCGGATTCCCCCGCGCAGACGGTCCTGGAGCGCTTCAGCGCCGTCCCCGACGCGCAGGATGGCCCGCAGATCGACGGCACCCTCGTGCCCCAGACAGGGCAACAACTGCCCCTCCACCGTCACCCGAACACGGTTGCAGGCGGGACAGAAACACCCGGAGTGGGGCGAGATGAAGCCGACCCGGGTATCGGTACCGACCACCCGCAAATCCCGCGAGGGTCCGGCTGCCGGGCGCGTTTCGGCAAGCTCCAGGCTGTAACGCCGTTCGATCAGCGCCTGCACCTCGGCCGACGCCATGAACGCCTCCCCCCGGTCGTGCCCGGGGCTCGCCCCGAACGGCATCTCCTCGATGAAACTGATATCCAGGCCGCGGGCCAGGGCGAAAGCGACCAGCGAGAGGATCTCGTCGTCGTTGCGGCCGCGCATGGCGACGGTGTTGAGCCGAATCCGCTCAAAACCGGCCCATCGCGCGGACTCGATCCCGTCGAGCACCCGATCAAGCCGTCCGGTACGGGTCAACTGCCGGAAGCGCTCCGGGTCGAGGGTATCCAGACTGATGTTCAGCCGCCGCACACCGGCAGCGCGCAGCTCCTGCGCATGGCGCGCTAGCTGCGTGGCGTTGGTGGTCATGACCAGCTCGTCGAGTCCCTCGAGGCCCCCGAGCCGCCGGGCCAGGGCGAGCACACCGCGCCGTAAAAGGGGCTCCCCACCGGTGATGCGGATCTTGCGCACCCCCAGGCTGACGAACGCCGCTGCGACCTGCTCCAGCTCCTCCAGAGAGAGAACCTCGGAACGGGGTACGAACCGCACCGCATCCCCCATGCAATAGAGGCAACGCAGGTCGCAGCGGTCGGTGACCGACAGGCGCAGGTAATCGATCGGGCGCCCGCTGGCATCCACCAGCGGCTCGGCATCCGCAACCATGACAGCCCTCCCAGCGACGGGGCACGCCCGCCTAGCGCAACCGGAAACCTAGCGTAACCGGAAAACCGCGTACACCGACGCCGCCCCAAGCACCGTAAAGCCGAAGAAACTGGCCACTGGCAGCGGGATCCCGAACAACACCGCCGCTTCGGCGCAATCGGTATTCCCGGTCACCAACTCGATAAGAAACTCCCGCCAGGGCAACATCTGCAGCATGACCTCCGGGCTCATCCCGCAATCCACTACTTCGGGGTTCCACATGACATAGAGATGGCGACCCGCAGCGGCCAGCCCGGCGGCCGTCACTATGATCAGGGCACCGCCCAGAAGCCACCGTCCTCCACGCCCGCGCGGCCAGAACAGCACGCCGAGCAGCGCAACGACCATCAGGACCGCCAGGATGCCCCGCTGGGTCCAGCACAGCGAGCACGGCTGCAGTCCGCCCCAGTGCTCGGCCCCGGCCACGATCACCCCAGCTGTGGCGGCCAGCACGGCGACCAGACCCAGAAGACACCGGCCCGACCCCAGCCATGCGTGCATCTTGCTCATATCCTCTCGCCCTTCACTCCGACGGATGGCTCCGGGGATGCATCCCGTAGCCGGCGATGATAACAGTCCATCGCCGGCCCGACGCCTCGGCCCCAGAGCGCTAGACGGGGTCGCCCTTCACCAACGGTGGCGATGCACCGCCGAGCAGAGGGGCTATCGATGCCGTTCCATCAATCCATGTAGAATCATCCAGTCTTCCAGCCTTCCTGCCACATCAACCAAGAGGATCGATTCATGTACAAGGATTGGGCCAGCACCGCGGACGAGCTCTCTACCCTCTTCAAAGAGGTCCGCAAGGGGCAGCCGGATGTCGCCAAAGGATTCTCGGCCATCGCCCAGGCGGCCACCGCCGACGGCGCCCTGTCGCCGAAGACCAAGGAGCTGATCGCGGTGGCCATCAGCGTGGCAACCCGCTGTGACGGCTGTATCGCCTTCCACACCAAGGCGGCGGTCAAGCACGGCGCCACCCGCGACGAGATCCTCGAGATGATCGGCGTTTCGGTCTATATGGGCGGCGGCCCGTCGCTCACCTACGGCGCCCAGGCGCTTGAGGCCTACGACCAGTTTGCCGCCCAGGGTTAGTGCGGTAAAAAGTCTACTCCGAGATAGAGCGCTTGATTCCCATCAAAACCACGCCGTACGGTAGGGTTGGGCCCGCGCCCCACCGTACGGTCTTTCGGAGTGCATCCTGATCGCATGGAACAACAGATCCCCAAACGCCGAGTGCTGGAACAGTTCGCCGTCATCGCCAAGGCGGTCGGACACGAGTACCGCCTGGAACTCCTGGAGCTGGTTGCCCAGCGCGAACGCAGCGTCGAGGCACTGACGCAGCTGACGCAGCTCCCGGTGGGCAGCGTCTCGCAGCACCTGCAGCAACTCCGGCGTGCGGGCTTGGTCACCGCGCGCAAAGAGGGTAAATACGTCTACTACTCCCTGGCCGACGAGCAAGTGCTGACCCTGATGTCGACCCTGCGCCGGGTCGCCGAGCGCAACATCTCCGAGGTCAACCAGCTGGTCGCGCAGTATTTGGCTGACGACCAGGACCTCGACGCGGTCTCTTCGGCTGAGCTCCTGGAGCGCCTGCAGCGCGACGAGGTCACCCTGATCGACGTACGCCCTCCCGAGGAGTACGCCTCGGGGCATCTGCCGGGTGCGATCAATGTCCCCCTCGAAGAGCTCGAGGCCCATCTGCAGGAGTTGCCGACGGAACAACAGGTGGTCGCCTACTGCCGCGGGCCCTTCTGCGCCCTGGCCCGTGACGCCGTGCGCCGGCTACGCCGCCGGGGCGTCGACGCCACGCGCCTCAATCAGGGCTTCCCCGAGTGGAAGGCGGAAGGCCTGCCGGTCCAGTAGCCGGCGGTCACCAGGTCAGCCACTTACGGCACTCGGTCTCAGCGTCGAGCGCGATGTCATCGGGGGCGACGTGCTCCGGTCGCCACTCCCGTACCTGCCCCTGACACTCGAGGTGCAAAACCGGATACTGCGGCCGCGAGGTCTCGCCGTGGAGCGCCGGAAAAGCGAATGACGGCTTGTGATAGAAGCGACCCTCCACGTTGTAGACGCAACCACTGCCCGAGTCGGTAGCAGCGATCAGCTGCGCCCAGTGCTCGTTGTGCTCCACGATCGCGGCGAACCCCTCGGCATTCAGGACGTCGCGTGCCTGCCACAACCCGGGCAATACAGCGTTCCGGAAGCTCTGCTCCAGCGTCCGCTCCGCCTCGCGGAGCTGGGCGCTCGCCGCTTCAGCATCGGCCGCCTGCGGTTCACCGCTTTTCAGGAGTCGCCTCAACCAGCGTCTCATAGCCGTTTCGACCTCTTTCCGGGGCCGCTGTTCGAATCGCCCTGAGGTGCTCCTCCGCGACGTCGCCGCCGGCGCTCGTCCAGGTAGCGGAGCAACCGCTCGAGCTTCGGCTCGGGGATGGGGCTCGCCAGGTCGGACTGTTGCGCATCGGCACGGAAGGCGGTCCACAGCCCCCATGCCATCAGCACCAGGATCAGCGACAGCGGCAATGCTGCAGCGATGGTGACGGTCTGCAGCGCCTGCAGCCCACCGGCGATCAACAGCACGGCCGCCACGGCGCCGGTCATGCTGCTCCAGAAGATCTTCTGCAGCAGAGGCGGATTGGGATTACCGCCGGAAGCCAGTACGTTCATGACCAACGCCCCCGAATCCGCCGAGGTCACGAAGTACCCCACCACGACAGCCGTAGCCAGCGGCACGGTGATGGCAGCGAGGGGCAACGCCTCGAGCATAGCGTAGAGCGCCTGCGGCACACTCTCTTGGACCACCGCGGAGATGCCGGCGCCCGCCTCCTCCAGGTGCAACGCCCCAGCACCGAATGCCGTCAACCAGACGAAGGTGAACAGCGTCGGCACCAGCAGAACACCGAGGATGAACTCCCCCACGGTCCGCCCCCGCGACACCCGGGCGATGAACATGCCCACGAAGGGGCACCACGAGATCCACCATCCCCAGTAGAAGAGCGTCCAGTCGGCCTGCCAGTCGGGGCTCCGAAAGGCGTCGGTGCGGAAGGTTAGCTCTACGAGGCCGTCCACGTAGTGACCGACGGATTCAAAGAAACCAGCCAGCACCAGCCGGGTCGGGCCGGCAATGAGCACGAACAGCATCAGCGCCGCCCCGAGGAACAGATTCGCGCGGGAGAGCAGCCGGATGCCGTTGTTCAGGCCGCTAACCACCGAGAGGGTCGCCGCGCCCATGATGGCGATGATCAGCCCGATCTGGTGCGTCAGCGACTCTTCCAGCAACCCGACTCGCGCCAGCCCGGAGTTGACCTGCATCACCCCGAGCCCCAGCGAGGTCGCCACCCCGAGCACCGTCCCGACCACCGCCGCCGTATCCACGGCGTCACCGATGACGCCGTGGATACGCCGCCCGAGCAACGGGTAGAGTGCCGAGCGCAGAGACAGTGGCAGGCCGTGGCGGTAGGAGAAGAACGCCAGCGATAAAGCAACGGTGATATAGATCGCCCACGGGTGCAGACCCCAGTGGAAGAAGGTGACCTGCAGCGCCTCCAGGGCCGCATCCGGCGTACCGGGCTCGGCCCGCGGTGGCTCGGCGTAGTGCATCAGCGGCTCGGCGACGCTGTAGAACAGCAGGCCGATGCCCATGCCGGCCGAGAACAGCATGGCGAACCAGGACAGATAGCTGTACTCGGGGTAGGAGTCCGGCGGCCCAAGACGCAGCCTGCGGAAGTCGGGACGGAGCAGCACCACCAGGACGAAGCCCAGCAGGAAGGCGACCACGCCGGTGTAGACCCAGCCCAGCTCCACCGCGATGAACGTCTGCAGCTCGGCGATCCAGTCGCCCACCGCCTCGGTCCACACCGCGGCGCTGACCACCAACGCCACGACCAGGGCCGCGGCCGGGAGGAAAACCCTAGCGTACACCCCGCCCCCGTGAGGTCTGCGCCCCGTCACTCCGACTGTTGCACCCCGCCATCCGACTCCCGCTCCCAGTCCATGCTCCGACGCACCGCCTTCTGCCACCCCCGGTAGAGTCGGTCCCGCTCGTCGTCCTCCATGGACGGTTCGAAGACGCGTTCCGGCGCTGTCTGGTGCGCCACCGCCGCCTGATCCCAGATGCCCACGGCGATACCCGCCAAGTAGGCGGCGCCCAGGGCGGTCGTCTCAATGACCGGTGGCCGCTCGACCCGCACGCCCAGCAGATCGGCCTGGAACTGCATCAGCACGTTGTTGGCCGCCGCTCCGCCGTCGACGCGCAGCGCCTTAAGGGGGACTCCGGCATCACGCCCCATGGCGTCGATCACGTCCTTGGTCTGATACGCCAAGGCGTCGAGGGTAGCGCGGGTGATGTGCTCCTTGCGCGTCCCCCGAGTCAACCCGAAGATCGCCCCCCGGGCGTACATGTCCCAGTACGGCGCGCCGAGCCCGGCGAAGGCGGGTACGACGTAGACGCCGCCGGCGTCCGGTACCTTGCCGGCGAAGTACTCCGAGTCCTCCGCCGAGTCGATCAGCTTCAGTTCATCGCGCAGCCACTGGATGGCGGCACCGGCGATGAAGATTGCCCCCTCCAGGGCATACTCCACGCGTCCGTCGATGCCCCAGGCGATGGTGGTGAGCAGCCCCGACTCGGAGACCGCAGGCCGCTCACCGGAGTGCATCAGCAGGAAACAGCCGGTGCCGTAGGTGTTCTTGGCCATGCCCGGCTCGAAGCACGCCTGCCCGAACAGCGCCGCCTGCTGATCACCGGCGATGCCGGCAATGGGGATCTGCGCCCCGCCGAGCATCTCCGGGTGCGTGGTCCCGAAGCTCCCGCACGACGGGCGCACCTCCGGCAGCAGCGAGCGTGGGATATCCAGTGCCTCCAGGAGGCCTTCATCCCACGCCAGACGATGGATGTCATAGAGCATGGTGCGCGAGGCGTTGCTGTAGTCGGTGACGTGGCAGGCCCCGCGGGTCAGGTTCCAGACCAGCCAGGTATCCATGGTGCCGAACAGCAGCTCGCCCTGCTCGGCCCGCTCGCGCACCCCCGGGACGTTGTCCAGCAACCAGCGGATCTTGGTCGCCGAGAAGTACGCGTCGATCACCAAACCCGTGGTCTCACGGACCTGTTGTTCCAAACCACGCTCCTTGAGCGACTCGCACAGGGGGGCCGTGCGCCGGTCCTGCCAGACGATGGCGTTGTGCACCGGCCGCCCCGTGTGGCGGTCCCAGAGGACGGTGGTCTCGCGCTGATTGGTAATGCCGATGGCGTGCAGCTCGGCCGGCTTGACCCCATGGACCTCGAGGACCTCGCGCACGACACCCATCTGTGCCCCCCAGATCTCCATGGCGTCGTGCTCGACCCAGCCCGGCTGAGGGTAGTACTGGGTCAACTCCTTCTGGGCGACCCCGACGATCTGCGCCTGGTGATCGAAGAGGATGGCACGGCAGCTGGTCGTGCCCTGATCGAGGGCCAGGATGTAGCGCTGCTGCATGGTTCGACTCCTTCCACTGTGGGCTCTGGTGGAGCCACCGACCGGGCCGTTGCCCCGATCATCGCTACCCAGCGCACGATTGCAAAGAGGTCCGTGTGACTTTGCCGCTGATCTTCGCTTTCTTGGTAGGGTGCATGGGACGGGCACCTACTGCCGACGGCGCAACCAAGGAGAGAGCTGGATGAGCGGACGGACCCCCACGGGCCTGGAGCACCCCTACGACCTGATCGTCATCGGTGCCGGCATCAACGGCGCTGGCATCGCGCGGGATGCCGCACTGCGCGGGCTCCGGGTGCTGGTCCTGGAGCAGGACGACATTGGGGGCGCCACCTCCGCCTGGAACAGCCGCCTCGTCCACGGTGGGCTGCGCTATCTCGAACACGCCGAGATCGGGCTGGTTCGCGAGTCCCTGCGCGATCGCGAGATCCTGCTGCGCACCGCTTCTCACCTGGTCACCCCCCTGCCCCTGCTCATCCCGCTCTACGCCGGCCAGCGGCGAGGTCCCGGCCTGGTTCGCATGGGCATGCTCGCCTACGATCTGCTCTCCTTGGAGAAGAGCCTACCCTGGCACCGGATGTATGACCGTGCCACGCTTCGCGCGATCGAGCCCAGTCTGGCCTCGGAAGGCCTGCTCGGGGCCGCCCGTTACTACGACGCCCAGGCCACCTTTCCCGAGCGCCTGACCCTGGAGAATCTGCTCTGCGCCCGCGCGAACGGCGCCACGGTCTACACCCACGCCCGGGCCCGCCGCGTGCATCGCACAGCAGAGGGCGGAGACGTCACCGGGGTAGAGATCGAGGATCGCCTCACTGGCAAGACCAGCCACGCCCGCAGCGGATCGGTGATCAATGTCGCCGGCCCCTGGGTCGATCACCTCCTCGGCGCCACGGCCGCGGTTTTCCCGCGCCGCATCGGCGGAACCAAGGGGACCCATATCGTCGTGCCCCCGTTCCCCGGGGCTCCGGGTCACGCACTCTACGCCGAGGCCGCGCAGGATGGCCGTCCCTACTTCACCCTGCCCTGGAATGGCCTCTACCTCATCGGCACCACGGACACCCGCTACGACGGGGACCCCGGTGCGGCGGAAGCGACCGAGGGGGAGATCCGGTACCTGCTGGAGGAGACCAATCGCCTCATCCCGGGCGCCGGGCTCACCCGCGATCAGGTCCTTTATGCGTACAGCGGCGTTCGCCCGCTGCCCTACGTGGCCGCCGGGGATACCGGGGCGATCACCCGGCGCCATCTGATCGTCGACCACCGCGACCACGCCCCCGGGCTGTGGTCGGTGATCGGCGGCAAACTCACCACCTACCGCCACTTGGCCGAAGAGGCGATCGAACGGATCGGCCGAAGCCGCGGCTGGCCGCTGCCGCCCTGCCCGACCCGGCACCGCCGCTTGCCGGGGGCCGAGATCCCGGACCTGGAGACCTTCGGCCGCCGCTTCGCCGCCGCCAACGGCCTGACCCCGGCCCTGGCGAAACGGCTGGTGGGTCTCTACGGGGTGAACGCCGAAGCGATCGCCGAGCGCATGGCCGACGATCCTCGACTGCGGGAGGTCTTCAGTCCGCAGACCGGGGCTGTCGCTGCCGAGCTGATCCACGCCTTCGAGGCGGAGATGGCCGAAACCCTCACCGACGCCCTGATGCGCCGCACCATGGTGGGGCTGGGGCCGTCTGCGGGGCTGGATGCCGTGGAGGAAGCGGCCCGCATCGCGGGCGAATGGCTGGGGTGGGATCGGGCCCGCGAGGCGGCCGAGGTCGAAGGGTTTCGGGCCTACATCGCCCGCCTGCACCCGGGTGTCGCACCCTCGACGGGCTAACGCGCAGGGCCCGGCCGGTCGGCCTCCTGCCCCGGGGCGCGCTGCTGAAGCCGCCGGGCCCGGATGCGGAGCACAGTCCAGACGATAGAGAGCGCGGCGGCCGGCAGGGCGAGCCAGCGCAGCGCCTCATGCAGCGGCAGCTCGTCCGCCACGTTCCACCCTGGGGCGTAGAGGCGCGCCGCCACCGAGGCACTCAGCAGGGTAAAGGTAAGGACCGTGGCGGCGTAGTAAGGCTCACGCCGGCGCACGCCAGCCGCCCCGAAGGCGGCGACGTGGGCCAGAAAGATCAGCAGCAGTGCGGTCAACCCGTGATCGGACATGGCAGCGCGTCCCTTCTCGCTGAAACCGACGGAGCGGTGCCCATCATAGCCCGGCCCACCCGGCCCCGACCACGCCCTACCCAGGCCACTGCATCGAGGCAAAGACCGATCAGTCGCCTTCGGCCCCTGGCTCGAAGTCCAGCTCGGCCAGCTCGCCGAGCACCGCACTGGCGATGTTGGTCAGATGGGCGGCCACGCGCTTGTAATGGCGTGCCAGCAGCGAGTACGCCACGGCCTCGTGGAATTCGATCTCGCCCTCGTCCTCGAACAGCTCCTCGATAAGCTGATCACAGCGCCGCTGGATCTCCCGCGCCTGATCCCGCCGGGCTCGGGCCGCTTCTTGCTGATCCGGATCCCGACAGGCGAACGCCAGGGTCCGGAAGATGCCGCCCAGCTCGCCCTCAATCTCCTCGAGGGGCTGGTGGTACTTGGCGACGTGGAACCCCCGGGTATAAAAGCGCCCGATCTCGAAGACGTTCTTACAGTAATCACCGATCCGTTCCGCGTCCCGGGAGACACTGAGCAGCGCCAGACAAACGGGCACATCGTAGCCCGGGTTCACCGTCAGGTGGCGGAGGAGCTTGCGGCGGACGGAGCGCTCGCGGGCGTTGATTCGGCGATCGCGCTCGTAGATCGCCTCCTCGGCCTGCTCGGCGCTGACGCGGCTGTGCAGAACCTCGTTGGCACGCTCAAACATCCACGCCCCGTCCTCAAGCATGGCCTCGAGCTCCACAAAGGCGCGGTCGATGGCCGTCTCTTTGGCAAAGGCACTCAGGATCTCGCGGAACATCGCCATCTCCGATGGGGGCGTTTATCGGTGCATGAGCAGCAACTCGGTGACCGCCAGGCCGAGGAGCGGCAGCACCAAGAATACCAAGAACAGGAACAGGAACGCGTACGGCATGCTGCGCCCGGCCAGACGGCCGTACCAGCTGGCCATGCGGATGGGCACATAGCGTAGCGGGTACCAAATGGCCGTGCCCAGCAGATTGAACAGCACATGCACAAACGCCACGGTCAGCGCGGCCGATACCGGGTTGGCGGTTGCTGCCAGTACGCTGGTCGCCGTGGTGCCCAGGTTCGACCCCATCATAAAGGGCAGTACCCGCCGCATCGGCACCACGCCGGCCCCGGCCAGGGGCACCATCAAGCTGGTGGTAATGGTACTCGACTGGACCATCACGGTGGAGACTGCCCCAATCCCGTAGGAGCGCGGATCGGTGCGGAAGAAGTAGCTGCGGAACAGCCCGTCCATGTGCCGCAGCAACGCCCCGCGAAGGTTCTTCACCATGAGCACCAGGGCGACGAACATCAGCACCAAGCCGCCGGCGGCCACCAGCAGCCCCTCGGCGATCTCCGTCGACGCCAGCGTACCCCCCCCCGACTCGAACAGCCCGACGATGGGTGCGGTCACCACCCCCACCGGACTATCCGGCCGGGCTACCTCCGGGAGTCCGACCAGATTGGCGAGCCAGGCAGCCGCCTGGGTGATCACCCCCCGCCCGCTCTCGGCGATCGCCGAGGTGATCCACTCCAGGGGGAAGAGCACGGCCACGGTCAGGATGTTGAAGAAGTCGTGCAGGAGGGCGGCGGTGAACGAACGCCGGAAGGTCCGCCGGATGCGCATGTTGGCCAGCGCCACGAGGATGGCGGTGACCGAGGTGCCGATGTTCGCTCCCATGATGGCGAACACCGCCGTACCCAGCGTCATCTCGCCGGTCGCCACCAGGGTGACGATCAGCGCCGTGGTGAACGAGGAACTCTGCACGATGGCCGTAACCAGCACGGCACCGAGCAGCGCGATGAAGGGGTTCTCGCCGTATTCGAAGGCCCGGACCAGGAAGTCGCTGGCCTCCCCGAAGGTCCCAAGTCCGGAACCGATGACGTTCAGCGCGGCCAGGAAGAGGTACAGACAGAGCCCGGCATAGACTCCGCGCAGCCAGGCCGGCACCTCCCGCTGCCGGACCGCTGCCGAGTCCGCCCCGGCAGCGGAGGCTGTTTTGCCTTGTGCCATCAGCAGGTCGCCCCTGTAACCATGACAGTCGCCCGACAAGCACCGAGAAACCCCGCGGCCGGACGGGGCGTAAGCTGCCCACCCGGCTCATGACAGTCAAGTTACAATTTCATTGCAGCCAATAACGCCGCCTTGGGGCGACCGCTCCTCAGTTCCCCGGGCGCACCCACGCCGTGATCCCCACCATCCGCTCGATCCGCACTCGATCACCCGGCCGCAGCTCCTGCCCCTCCGCCCCGCGAGCCGGAAAAACCTCGTCATCCACCAGTACACCGACCCCTCGCCCCCGCTGGACCAGGACCCCGTACCGCCCGGCATAGGCATCGGCCGGAGCCACCATGCGATGGGCGTAGGCGCCAGCGAACCGCTGTGCCAGGCGGTAACCCGCCGGCAGGAGGAGTAGCGTCGTAAGGAGATAGATCAAAACCTGATGGGAGACGGCCAGATCTGTCTTCATCGACGTCACCAAGGCCAGCACGAAGGCAGCCACAGCCAGGTCCAGCAGGAACAGGTGGCCACCGAAGATCGCTGCGGCCACCAGCAGCAGGATTCCGCTGGCCAGCCACACCCAGGATGGATCGAACATGCACACCTCCGCCTCGGGGGCTATCCCCAGTCTAATCCACAAAAACTGTGGAAGGTCCTGTGGAAAACTTCGCGTCGGCCCACTGCCCCGCGAGCAAGCGAGAAGTGATTAATTTCTGATCAGCTAGCCGAGCCCGCCCCGGGTTACGGTATCCTGATCGGTCGAAGCCTGGATGCCGAATCTCCGTTCTAGCTCATCAACAAAGGTCCTCGATGCGATTGATCGGCCCCCTGTCCACTGTCGGCCTGCTACTCGGCACGCTCTTCTTCGCCTTCTCGCTCACGCCGAGCCTGGTTCCCAGGCCTTTCGCCTTTCAGGGCGTCCTCTCCGGCCTCTCGCTGACCGCCGGATACGCCATCGGTGCGGGGCTGAGCACACTGTGGCATTACCTTCAGCTACCGGAACTGCGTGGACGGCTCGAGCGGATCGTGCGCTGGCTGGCCGTAGCCGGCTGCGCCCTGGTTGCGGTGATCTTCATGTGGCGAGCTGCGGGCTGGCAGGATGCGGTGCGCGCGCAGATGGAACTGGAACCGGCCGGCGGACTGCCGCCAGTCGGTGCTGCCCTGGTCGCCCTGTTGGTCTTTGCGGCCGCTCTACTTCTGGCGCGACTCTTTCGGGGAACCTTCCGCTTCCTCTCGCTGCGCCTGCAGCGTTACATCCCGCCGCGGGTGTCGCACCTGGCGGGGATCGTCGTCGCGGTCGGCCTGTTCTGGGCTGTGATCGACGGCGTGCTGTTCACCATGGCCCTGCGTGCCGCCGACAGCTCCTATCAGCAGGTGGACGCCCTGATCGAGGCCGATCAGGAGCGCCCGAGCGAACCCGAGCGCGCCGGCAGCCCCGACTCGGTGGTCGCCTGGCGAGATCTCGGACGCCAAGGGCGAAGCTTCGTCTCCTCCGGGCCCACAGCCACGGAACTGAAGGCGTTCCTCGGCGAGCCGGCGCCGACACCGATCCGCATCTACATCGGCCTGAACGCCGCCGAGACGCCGGAAGAGCGCGCCCAGCTCGCCATGGACGAACTCCACCGCACCGACGCCTTCGACCGCTCGGTACTGGTCCTCGCCACTCCCACTGGCACCGGGTGGATCGACCCTGCGGCGGCCGACCCAGTGGAGTATCTCCATCGCGGGGACATCGCCACGGTGACCGCTCAATACTCGTATCTGCCCAGTCCTCTGGCGCTGATGGTCGAAGGCAGCTATGGGGCCGAGATGGCCCGAGCCCTGTTCGAGGCGGTCTACGGCCACTGGCAGACCCTGCCCGAGGACGAGCGTCCGGCTCTCTACCTGCACGGCCTGAGTCTCGGGGCCCTGAACTCGGATCGGGCCTTTGATGTCTTCGACATCATCCAAGACCCCTTCGATGGCGCGCTATGGAGTGGCCCCCCATTCCGCAGTGAGACCTGGCGGACCGTCACCCAACGCCGTGATGCCGGATCCCCTGCCTGGCTGCCGGAATTCCGCGAAGGCGAGGTGGTGCGCTTCATGAATCAAGAGACCGGCCTCGACGCTGCCAACGGCGACTGGGGTACGTTCCGGCTCGCCTTCCTGCAGTACGCCAGCGATCCCATCACGTTCTTCAGCCCGAGCATCCTCTACCGGGAGCCGGACTGGATGGCCGAGCCACGGGGCCCTGACGTCACCTCGGAACTGCGCTGGTACCCGGTCGTGACCATGCTGCAGCTGGCTGCCGACATGGCGGCTGGCGGCGCTCCGCCCGGGTACGGCCACACCTACGCCGCGGAGGACTACATCGACGCCTGGGTTGCGCTGACCGAACCAGACGACTGGAGCCGCGACGACCTAAAGCGGCTACGCCAGGCGTTCAGACGCTGAGGGGGTTGTCAGGGAACCGTACCCATGGTGATTCGGTCCACTTGCCAAACAGGCCTGGATCGCCTTTCAATGATCATTGTCGAATACGTTAGAGAGGATACCTATGCTCAAACGCATCCTGATCCCGCTGGCCATCGCGGTCCCCGTGCTGGGGCTGCTTTACGTCGGCCTGGGGATGGACTCGAGAGAGCTGCCGTCGCCGCTGGTCGGTGAACCGGCGCCGGCCTTTGAGCTGGAAGACCTCGACAACTCCGGAGAGACCCTCACCCACGAGGACTTCACGGGTGATGTCGCTGTCGTCCATGTGTGGAGTTCCACCTGCCCGGTCTGCCATGAGGATTTCCCCCACCTGGAGCGCCTCTCCGAGCACGGGGTCCAGGTCTACGCCTTCAACTATCGGGACGACCGCGCGCAGGCGCAGCGGTATCTCCAGGTGCGTGGCAACCCGTACGATCGCATTGCCCACGACCCCGAAGGCGAGGCCGGCATGGAGTGGGGCGTTTACGCCACGCCCGAGACCTATGTACTGGATAAAGACGGGACCATCACCTACAAGGAGATCGGCCCCCTGGATGAAGAGGTGGTCGAGGAGGAGATCCTCTCGCTGGTGGACTAGCCTGCCAACCCCCGCTGCGCCCGTCGGGGGCCGCAGCGGGGCAAAACCTAAGCGACAGCCCCTTCCACCCCCTGGACACGCCGCAGGGCGTCGAGCTTGTCCAGCGCGCGCCCCGTAGCCAGCGCCTCCTTCGCCTGATCGGTGGCCCGGGCGAGGTTGGGGGCCTGATCGGCAAGCCAGAGAAGCGCGGCGGCGTTCATGGCGAAGAAGTCGGCCTCCGGTGTGTCGTAGCGGCCCTCCAGGGTCGCTAGGATGCGTTGCGCGTTATCCCCGGCCCGCTTGCTGCTGGCGACCTCGCCCAGGGACCGAGTCCGCAGACCGAAATCCGCCGGGGTCACTTCGAAGGTATCGATCCACCCACTCTTGAGCAGAACCAGCCGCGTCGGCCCGCACGGCGAGATCTCATCCATCCCCAGCTGCGGATCCTCGCCCTCGGCGCGGCCGAAGGGCGCGAGCGCCGCCGGCATACCGATCTCGCGCAGGATGGCGACCAGCTGATCACACAGCCGCGGGGAGTAGGCGCCGATGACGACATGGCTGGTCCTGGCGCAGGGCATGGCCAGCGGCCCGATGAAGTTGAAGGCGGAAGTAAAACGCATGCGCTGGATCAGCCGCGCCCACCCGGCCCGCAGGAAGGCCTCGCCGGGCAGGTAGCCGATCCCGTGGGCTTCCAGGCAGGCCTCGGCGCGCTCCAGCGGGGCCTCCAAATCCACGCCGAGGCGCTCGAAGATGTCCGACGCCCCGGATACTCCGGTCACCAGCCGGGCCCCCTTCTTCGCCACTGGCAACCCACACCCGGCAGCGATGAGCGCCGCGGGGGTCGACGCGTTGACGGTCTTCAGGGAGTCCGAGCCAGTGCCCACGATATCCCCCACAGGCCCTTCGATCTGCGGGTGGATCTTCGCCGTGTCGTAGGCGTCGAGGGCATCCCAGGCACCGGAGAACTCCTCGGTCGTCGGTCCGCGGGCTTGGTGGGCCGCCAGAAAGGCGCCCTGCTGCAACTCGGGCTGTTCGTTCAGGATGACCTGCCGATACGCCTCCGCCGCTTCCTCGCGGGAGAGCCTCGCCCCGGACACCACCCGGCTGATCATCCGACCGAAGCGGCGTAGCGCCTCCTCCTCACTCATCATGCCTTTCTCCCTATCACCCTGACTCTCTGATCGTGTCACCCTAACCCGTCGGGGCGTACCACGAAGCGCAGCACACCGCCCTCGGCCACTCGGCGCAGGGCAAGCGGACTGTCCTCCAGCGGGATCACCGCCTCGACCAGCGCCTCCGCTGCATCGGGGTACCGACCAAGCAGCGCCACCGCATCGGCAATCCCGCTGCGCGTACAACCGTAGGCGCCGACCACCTGAAGCTGCCGATAATGGATCCCGTTGAAGGCCGCACCGAGATCGATTTCCGCCTCCTGCCTCAGCCCGCTGAACACGACGTACCGACCACCGGGCCGCAACCGCTGAAGCCCTGCAGACAGGGCCGGCGGCGCGGATGTCGCGTTGATAGCCACATCCCACCCATCCCCGGGCGCCTCCAGTGTGAGTACCACCCCACTGAGCGTCCGGAACCGGGCGCTGAGTGCCGCCTTGTCGGCGGCGGTCTCGCAGACCAGCGGCTCCGCCCCCCGCGCTTGTACTGCCAGTGCCAGCAACAGGCCCACCGGCCCGGCGCCGTGGATCAGCACCCGCTCGCCCGCTTCGACGCGGGCCTGGTTCAGGGCGTTGATCCCGCAGGCCAGGGGCTCTGCCAGGCAAGCGACAACATCCGGGACCTCCGAAGGGACCGGGATCAGGCTCTCCCGCGGCACCTGCACCCATTGAGCCATCCCACCATCTCGATGGAAGCCGAGGACCTCCACACCGAGGCAGAGATTCTCGACACCCGAGTGGCAAGCCGGGCAGCGCCCACAGCTCACCCCGGGCCAAACGGCATACCGGTGTCCATCCTCGCCCAGGACACACAGCTCATGCCCCAAAACCCGCGGCAGGATCAGATCCCGGTGCCCACACTGCCACATGCGCGCATCGGTCCGGCAGAGTGCAGCGCTCAGCACCCGCTGGACAGGCGCATCTGCCGTCCCGACCGGCGGCGCCTGCTCCACGATCCGCATTTGCCCCGGCGCCTCGAGTCGCAGGGCACGCATCGGTGTCACGCCCGCGCCAAGGAGGTTTGGCTCCACAGCGGGTCAGTCATCGCGCTCCTCGCCCGCGTCGCCGACCATACCGTGCCCGGTTTCCAGGGCCTGGACACGGCGGAAGAGGCCCTCGAGCTGGGTGAAGCGGACGGTATTGCGCCGCCACTGCCGGACTGGCTGGGCCGGCAGTGGCGAGGCATAGGCACCGGATTCCCGGATAGAGCCCGTCACACCGGTCATCCCCATCAGGGAGACGCCGTCGGCGATGCGGATGTGATCGGTAATCGCCACCAGTCCGCCGATCAGGCAGTCCCGGCCAATGGTGGTACTGCCCGCCACCAGGGTGCCCCCAGCGATGACGGTGCGGGCACCCACACGACAGTTGTGGGCGATGTGAACATGGTCATCGAGCTTGACCCCGGCCTCGATGACCGTGTCCTCAAGCGCCCCGCGGTCAACCGTAGCATTGGCGCCGATCTCGACGTCGTCACCGATATCGACCCCACCGATCTGCGGGACCTTGCGCCACCCCTGTCCATCGGGCAACGGGGCGTAGCCGAAGCCGTCGGCACCGATGACCGCACCGGCGTGGATGCGCACCCGCTCGCCGGTCCGACAGCCCCCGGCCAGCACGGCATTGGGACCCAACCAGCTGCCCGTGCCCAGGCGCGCACCGGGGCCGATGAAGGCGCCCGGCGCCACCGTGCTCCCGGCGCCGAGTTCGACGCCGGCTTCGATAACCGCATTGGCACCGACACTGACCCCGTCGCCCAACACCACATCGGAGGCTACGACAGCCCCGGGGTGGATCCCCGGCGGCGCCGACGGTTCAGGATGCAGGAGCTCCACCACCTCGATGAAGGCCAGATAAGGATCCTCGACCACCAGCGCGGTGCCCGGACAATCGCCCTCGTGCTCGGCGCGCACCAAAACGGCGGCAGCGCCGCTGCGGCGCAACTCGGGCAGATGCCGCTTGCTGGTGCAAAAGGACACAGCATCGCCGCCAGCCCCGAGCAAGGTGGCAGCACGACAGACTGGCCGCTCCCCGTCACCCGCGAGCCGTGCGCCCAGCCGCGCGGCGAGTTCCTGGACTGTCATGGCGCTGGTCATGCTTCCTCCTGGCGGCCGCCTGGCAGTAGCGGGTCGCGGGCGAGACCGCGTATCCCCAGTCAGCGCCCGGGCTTCAATATAGCCGTCGGATAGTAACCGACCGCCTGGCCTGGCCTCCAGTCTGTCCCGTGCTGCGGTACGCTAAATCCGCCAGAAGGGGGGATAGGCCACGGCATCTTGCCGGTTGCGGTAGATGCGCGAGCGGATCTCCCGCTCCCGGGCGATGATCTCCACGGAGCTAGGGGCGGTAATCCAGAGCTGCTGGAGCATCACGCCCGCGGCCGACAACTCGGACTCATCGATGACCTCATCGCGCCGACGCACATGCCGGACCAGGACCCCTTGCTCGGCCTCCAGGGCGTCGACATAGTCGTAATCGAGGATCTCATCAACGCGTCCTGACTCCCGCGCAGTGATCAGCACGATCAACGTATACCGGTAGGATCCGCCGGCCCGCCAGCGATCCCAGGGTGTGGGCCTCGCCGGCTGCTCGCCGGCGGCCAGCAGGAGATTGTCTGCGTAGAGCGAGTTGCCGAAGGAGTAACGGTAGTTGTAGTGATAGGTGTGCGCGGCCCGCGGATTGATCTCGGTCAGGTGCAGTGCGCCGTCGGGCATCACCCAGAACTCCAGGTTGAAGAACTGGTTGCGGTAACCGAGGTCCGCCAGCCGACGCATGTACGCCGAGACCCACGCTTCAATCGTATCGGCCATGTCCCGGCTGATGGAGACCGGCGGGGTCAGATACCCCAGCGCCTGATGATTGGAGAAGTAGACCTCTTCGGTCAGACCGTAGTGAACCACCTCGCCATCATTGGTGATATATCCCTCGTAACAGTACTCGGTGGCGCGGTTGATATCGACCAGGTGCTCGGCGATGAACGGCGGCGCCAGGGCCGGCACCTGCTGCGGCGGAACACCATCAAGATAGGCTGCATATTGGCGTGCCAGCGCCCGCTGCAGTTCATGATCCTGCCGGTAGTCGGCGAGCACCCGCTGCAACTCGTCGACGCTAGCGATGCGGAAGATCCCCCGGCCGAGCGACAGGGAGGTGTTCTTGAGCATGAAGGGCCACTCGTGCGCGGGCACCCGCGCGGCGATCTGGTCATCGCTTTCCTGGAGCGGGTCGACCGGGGCATAGAAGAAGGGATCCCGCTCCAGGGTGCGCATCAGATACTTGTTCATGCAGTAGAAGAAGGCGACCCGCGAGGGCACCGGATTGCCCAGGCGCTCGTTGATCAGCAGGTGATGGAAGGCGTCCTTCTGGGCGAAACCGGCAACGGCAACCACCCCCTGCTCGTGACAGTGCCGAGCCGTGGCCTCGATCTCCCGGGCGCCCCAGCCCTTGGGATAGATGCGCTCAACGCCAAAGTGCTGCTCCAGCTCGGCGAGCGCCGGCTCCATATAAGGCTGAGGATTGATCACGCCGAACTTCATCATCGGTTCCCCCTGTAACGAAGACCGCTCAACGCCGATTGGCGCTATCCGCTCAGCATAGCGGGTCCACGAAACGCGCGGACTCGCCTGTCACCGAACTTTCACGCAAAAGGCATCCCGGCGTCACGGCAAACTGCGAGGGTGCCGTCTAACCTAAATAGATCGATGCAAACTGAAGCACCAAGGAGGATTGAAGAATGGCCCGCAAGAGCCCGACCGAGCTTTACCACACCGCCCTGCACATGTACCGGCACGGCGCCACCGTCGAACAGATCGCTGATGAGCTGGCCATCCACCCGGCGTCGCTGCAGACCTGGCTGACGGCCCCGATCTACCCGGCCGCCCAGCGAACTCAGACGGCTCACCCTTACCCTCGCGCACCCCGCCGCGTCAAACCCCAACGGGCGGCACTCTGAATGGATCCCGTCGAGGCGGACGACGCTGCCGTCCGCCGCCCGTTTCTCCCCTTCCCAGCACCTCTCCCGAACCGCCGCCGGTAACCAGCCCGCCAGCACCCGACCCTCACGCTGCAAGCCTCCCGTCTCTGAGCCGTCACCACGAACCGTCTACCTCCACGATCACGGCGATGCGATTGCCGAGCGCTTTACCGACGACACCGGGATACCGGTACAGATCGTCGATATGAGCGGCGGCGGCCGATCCCTGACGGGGTTCCACCGTCATCCCCGCTTGGCTAAAGTGGCGCGCAACCCGCACCCCACCACGGGAGTCCCCATGAGCAAGACGCGCACATTACTGTTCCTGTGCACCGGCAACTCCTGCCGATCCCAGATGGCTGAAGGCTACGCCCGACAGATGGCCGGCAACGACTGGCGGGTGCTCTCCGCAGGCATTGAGGCCCACGGCCAGAACCCCCGCGCCATCGCCGCGATGCAGGAAGACGGGGTCGATATCTCGGATCAGCAATCCACGGTGCTGACCGAAGCCATGCTGGCCGAGGCCGATGTCCTGGTCACCGTCTGTGGCCACGCCGATGAACACTGCCCCGTGGTGCCCGGAAGCGTCGTCAAGCATCACTGGCCGCTCCCGGACCCAGCCCGCGCCGAGGGCAGTGAGGAAGAGATCGCCAGCGCCTTTCGGGAGGTGCGCGATGAGATCAAGGGGCGGGTCCGCAAATTGCTGGCCGACGCAGACCCGGCCTCCTAAAGCCCTCCGAACCCGAGGGGTGCCGCAAGCCGCTCCGCGGCACCCCTCCACTGTTCAGTGGCGGTCGCCGGTCGCCTCCTGGGCCATCTGCTCGAAGCTGGTGTGCCGCACGTTCTTGCCGCGGACGAAGTAGACGACGTACTCGCAGATATTCCGCGCGCGATCCCCGATGCGCTCCAGGGAGCGGGCCGTCCACATCACATCCATGACCCGCGGCACCGTCTCCGGATTGCGCATCATCTGGTCCATTAGCCGATGGACGATGACCTCGTACTGGCTGTCCGCCTGGATATCCTGCTGCGCCACGCGCACCGCCTCCTCCACATCCATCCGTGCAAAAGCGTCCAAGGCACCGCGTAGCATCCCCCGGACGTGCTCGCCCATCTCGCCGAGTTCGCTGATGGGGCCGCTCTCGCGGTCCAGCTCGAGGAAGTGCAGCGCCATGCGCCCGATCCGCTCGGCCTCATCGCCGATGCGCTCGAGATCCGTGATGGTCTTGATAACGGCCATGACCAGACGAAGATCCGAGGCGGTCGGCTGTCGGCGGACAAGGATCTGGGTGCAATCCTCATCCAGGGCCACCTCCATCGCATTCACCTGGTAATCGCTGGTGACCACCTTCTCGGCGAGTTCGGTCTTGGCCTCCGCCATCCCCGTCACAGCATCGCCGAGCTGCTGTTCGACGAGGCCACCCATGGTCAGGACGCGGTCGTGGATCGCCTCCAGCTCGGCGTTGAACCGCTGGGAGATGTGCTCCTGGAAGAAGCTCTTTTCGGTGGGGTTCTCGTCGGTCATCAGCGGTCTCCTCAGCCGTAGCGGCCGGTGATGTAGTCTTCAGTCTGTTTCTTGCCCGGGTTGGTGAACAGCGTATCCGTATCGCCGTGCTCGATGAGCTCACCGAGATAGAGGAACGCCGTAAAATCGGACACCCGCGCCGCCTGCTGCATGTTGTGGGTCACGATCGCGATGGTGTAGCGCTCCTTGAGCTCGAACATCAGCTCCTCGATCTTCAGCGTCGCCAGCGGATCGAGGGCCGAGGCCGGCTCGTCCAGAAGGATCACCTCCGGCTCGACGGCGATGGCACGAGCGATGACCAGCCGCTGCTGCTGACCGCCGGAGAGCCCGAAGGCGTTCTCGTGGAGCCGGTCTTTCACCTCGTCCCAGAGCGCGGCGCGGCGCAGCGACTTCTCGACCACCTCGTCGAGGGCTCGGCGATTGCGCACACCCTGCAACCGCAGCCCGTAGGCGACGTTCTCGTAGATCGACTTGGGGAAGGGGTTCGGCTTCTGGAAGACCATCCCGACCCGACGGCGCAGCTCGGGAACATCCATGCGCCGCGCGTGGATATCCTCGCCGTCGAGGTGGATCCGCCCCTGGATCCGGCAGTTATCGACCAGGTCGTTCATCCGGTTGAAACAGCGCAGCAACGTCGACTTGCCGCACCCCGAAGGCCCGATAAACGCCGTGATCTGGCCGCGGGGGATCTTGAGATCGATCCCCTTGAGCACGTGCTCCTCGCCGTACCAGAGGTTGAGATCGTGGGTCTCCAGGCAGATATCGTTGCCCAGACGCCTGGGCGCTTTCCCGGCCCGGTCCCGATCCTGCAGCGCCTCGCTGCTGAAGCCGTGGGTCGGTGTTGCCGCATGCTTCTCAGAACTCATCGGGTCTCCTCACTCAGTCGCCCTGGGCCTTGTACTTCTCCCTGAGGAGATTGCGGATGGACATGGCCGTCAGGTTGAGCACGATAATGACCAGCACCAGGATCAGCGCTGTGGCGTAGACCAGCGGCCGCCCGGCCTCGACGTTGGGGCTCTGGAAGCCGACGTCGAAGATGTGGAAGCCCAGGTGCATGAAACTGCGTTCCAGATGGACGTAGGGGAAGCTGCCGTCCACCGGCAGCTGCGGGGCCAGCTTGACCACCCCGACGAGCATCAGCGGCGCCACCTCGCCGGCCGCCCGGGCCACCGCGAGGATCAAACCGGTGATCATCGCCGGCGTGGCCAGCGGCACCACCACCCGCCAGAGCATCTCGGCCTTGGTCGCGCCCAGGGCCAGGGCCCCCTGGCGGATGGAGCCCGGGATGCGCGAGAGGCCCTCTTCCGTGGAGACGATCACCACCGGCAGGGTCAGTAGCGCCAGGGTCAGCGACGCCCAGAGCACACCGCCCTTGCCGAAGGTCGGCGCCGGCAGGCGTTCACTGAAGAAGAACTGATCCACCCCGCCGCCGACGAAGTAGACGAAGAAACCCAGCCCGAAGACGCCGAAGACGATGGACGGCACGCCGGCGAGGTTGTTCACGGAGATCCGGATCATGCGCGTCAGAGGCCCCTGGCGGGCGTACTCGCGCAGATAGATCGCCGCCAGCACCCCGAACGGGGTCACGAAGACGGCCATGACCATGGTCATGAGCACGGTTCCGAAGATCGCGGGCAGGATCCCGCCCTCGGTGTTCGCCTCCCGTGGATAGCCCGACACGAAGTCCCAGAAGTCGCCGACGTAGAAGCGGGCCTTGTCCCAGACGTTCATGACGTTGGGGCGCCAGGGCTTGACCACGTCGCCCATGGCGATCACCACCTCCTCGCCGGCGGCCGTCTCCATGCCCACGGCGTAGCGCCCGACCTCCTCCAGCAACTCGTCGCGGCGCTCCTCCAGCTCCGCGTACTCCGCTTCCCAGCGATCGCGCTCTGCCTCCAGGGCCTCGACCTGCTCGGTGCGTTCTTCCTCGCTCAGGCTCGGGTCCGCCTCAATCTGGCGCAACGAAAGCCGGATCTCCTCGATCTCGGCGTTGACCGCACCGATCTCCACCCGTTCGATGCGCTGGATCTCATCCAGCCGTGATTGGTTCTCGCGGTAGAGCTCCAGGAACCGATCCCAGGTCGCATCCCCTTGGTCGCTGACCTCCTCGACCCTCTCCCCGTCAATCCGCACATCACGCAGGTAGCCGATGAAGTCGCCCCACTGGCGGCGTTCGATGACCACCGCATCTTCGGGGTAGGCCCACTCGGACATGTTGACGTCGGCGTACCAGACGAAATCCCGGCTATCGACGTCCCGGTTGCCGCGTTTGATGCGATAGCGCGTAATGAGGGCATCGTCGTCCTCGACCTGGAAGCCGCGCTCCCGGGCGGCGGCTGTGGTCAGCGTCTCCGCCGCGTCCACCTCGCCCATGACGGCCACCGGTTCGCGGCCGGGCTCGTCGTACTCGAAGGCAATCACGTCGCTCGGCCAGAAGTGCTGGAGGCCGTTGTAGGCGATGTGGCCGATCAACCCGAAGACCATGACCAGGGAGACGGCCACGGCGCCGGCGTTGAGCCAGATCCAGGGCGTGCCTTGTCGAAACCAGTCGCGCATAGCTGGGGAAGCCTCCGGTTTACAGTGCGCTGTACTTCTTGCGCAGGCGGTGGCGGACGATCTCGGCCACGGTGTTCACCAAAAAGGTGAGGACGAAGAGCACCAGTGCGGCGAGGAAGAGGATCCGGTAGTGGCTGCTCCCCTGCGCCGTCTCCTTCATCTCCACGGCGATGTTCGCCGAGAGTGTGCGCATGCCTTCGAACAGGTTGAAATTGGTGACCGGCGAGTTCCCGGTGGCCATGACCACGATCATGGTCTCGCCCACGGCACGACCGAACCCGATCATGACCGCCGAGAAGATGCCCGGGCTGGCGGTGAGCAGGACCACCGTGGCCACCGCCTGCCAGGGCGTAGCGCCCAGGGCCAGCGCCCCCTGGGAGAGGTGTCGCGGCACGTTGAAGACCGCATCCTCGGAGATCGAGAAGATGGTCGGGATCACCGCGAACCCCATGGCGATGCCTACCACCAGGGCATTGCGCTGGTCGTAGTCGATGCCCTGGTCGGTGAGCCACTGGCGCATGTCGCCACCGAAGAAGGCCAGCTCCATGTAGGGGCTGAGGGCAACACCCAGCCAGGCGACTCCGATCACCACGGGGATGAGCAGTGCGGCCTCCCAGCCCGGGGGCACCCGGCTGCGGATCCCCTCGGGGAAGACGCGGGTCCACAACCAGCCCGCCAGGACCATGGCAAAGGGCAAGGCGATCAGGATGGAGAAGACCGCCGGCAGATTGCGCTCGAAGAACGGGGCCGCCCAGAGGCCGGCGAGGAAGCCGAGGATCACCGTCGGCAGGGCCTCCATGATCTCGATGGCGGGCTTGGTCGTCTGCCGCATCCGCGCCGACATGAAGTACGCCGAGTAGATCGCGCCCAGGATGGCGATCGGCGTGGCGAAGAGCATGGCGTAGAACGCCGCCTTCAACGTGCCGACGGTCAGCGGGACCAGCGAGAACTTGGGCTCGAACTCGTCGGTGGCCGAGGACGACTGCCAGACGTAGGCCGGGTCGTCCCGACCCTCGTACCAGACCTTCTGCCACAGGGCGGCGAATGAGACCTCCGGGTGCGGGTTGTCAACATCCAGGTAGTTGAACCGGCCATCTTCGCCCACGGCGATCATCGCGTTCTGGCGCGGCGCCATGGCCAGGGCCGACACCGGACTCCCGCCTTCCAGCGCCAGCTGGGTCAGGGTCCGTGACGAAGTGGCGTAGTGCAGCTGCACGGTCCCGTCGACCGCCCCTGTCGCGAAGCCCTTGCGCGCGTGCTCGGGTGCGATGCTACTGACCGCGTCCGGATGGCCATCAAAGGTACGGATCCGCGTCAGCCGCCGCTCACGCTCCTCGTCGCGGGTCACCATGTACTGCGACACCGACCCATCCGAACCGCCGGCGATCAACGACGCGGCCCCGAGCAGGAACTGAAGCTGCGTGACCTCCGCGTCGTCCCCTTCGATGGCGCGCACCGTGCCAACCAGCCGGGGGCGGTTCAGATTCGAGACGTCGAAGTAGTGGAGACGCCCCTGCGCATCGCCGACGAAGAGGTTGCGCATGGTGGTGTCGAGGAGGATCTGGGTGACCTCGATTCCCGACTCCGGCCAGGGCAGGTCGTAGACCTCGCGCTCGACGGTTGCCTCGCCGGTGAGGAAGTCGGTTTCTTCCTCAAAGAGGACCATTCGCAGGGCCTCATGCTCGTTGCTCGCCCCCACCACGGCAGACCCCTGGCGTCCACGCTGGACACCGATGGCGTCGAGCGGATAACCGTCCTCGGCGAAGATCTCCAGCGGCTCGCCGTCACCCTCCGGGTAGGTGATCGACGGAGTCACCAGGCGCTCCCCGTCCGGGTAACTGACGTCGTAGTCGTGACGGGCGAAGATCGCCGTCCCGTCATCGAGGCCGTACCCCACCAATCGGTGGCGGGCCTCGGCGGTATCGAAGCTGCGAATCTGCGCGCCGGAGGGCTTGTTGAGCTGACCCTGCTCGATCAGTTCGCCGCTGCGGGGGTTGAAGAAGGCGTAACGGGCCCCGTCCGTGAAGCGCACGCCGACCTCGCGATAGCGCTCCATGGCGGTGTGTAGCGTGGCGCCAAAGTCTTCCCCGCCGGGGGCCGGATAGACCGCCGCAGGGCGGATCTCCGGCTCGCCGAAGATGGGCATAGTTTCCGAAAACAGGTAGACGAACATCAGCGCCAGTGCGCCGATCACCCCCACGCCGAAGGTGGCCACGCTTCCGCGGCTGATCCAGTCCTTGGTGCCCCGCCAGCGGCGCAGACGGCGCCGGCGCGCTGCGTCGGGCAGGCCACGGGCCGGACGTTCGCCCCTGCCCGTTTCGGTGACCTGAGTCGTCGGATCGCTCATGATCGTTGATCGCACCCTGCGAGAAGTGAACGCTGCCGCAGCCTACGGGGGGGTCATGACGGTTTCGTGACGAAACGATGAACCGCCGCTGAACCCACCGGAACGAAAGCGGGCCGGCTCAGGGCCGGCCCGCAAACAGGCTTCGTGGATAAGGATTCGGAGCGCGCAACGCTCCGAAGAAGTCACACCAACCGCTACAGGCCGAGGCGCTCTTTCTCACGCTCAGCGGCCTCGGCCGGCATGGGGATGAAACCGTCGCGACGGACGACTTCCTGCCCCTCCTTGGAGAGCACAAGACGCAGGAACTCCCGCTCGATGGGCGGCAGCTCCCCGTTCGGGTCCTTGTTCACGTAGACGTAGAGGAACCGTGACAGCGGGTAGTCGCCACTGACGGCGTTCTCGGCATTGGGCTCGTAGAGGTTGTCCTCGTCGTCTCCCAGCGCGATGGCTTTGACGCCGGAGGTCTTGTAGCCGATGCCCGAGTACCCGATGCCGTTGAGTGACTCTGAGACCCCCTGCACCACCGAGGCCGAACCCGGCTGCTCGTTGATCGCGTCCTTGAAGTCGCCGTCACACAGGGCGTTCTCGCGGAAAAAGCCGTAGGTCCCCGAGACGGCGTTGCGGCTATAGAGGATGATGTCGCGATTCGACCAGGCGCCGTCCAGACCCACATCGCCCCAGCGGGTGATGTCGTCACCACCGCAGCGCTGAGTCTCGGAGAACATCCCGTCGACCTGCTCCATGGTCAGCCCATCGATGGGATTGTCGCGGTTGACGAAGACCGCGATGGTATCGATGGCCACGCGCACCTTGGTCGGCTCATAACCGTGGGCGTCCTCGAAATCCTCGATCTCCGAGGAGCGCATATCCCGGCTCATGGGGCCGAAATTCGCCGTGCCTTCCGCGAGCGCGACCGGCGCAGTCCCGGAGCCTGCACCCTCGATCTCGACCGAGACATTGGGGTAGAAGTCCTGGAACTCCTCGGCCCAGAGGGTCATCAAGTTGTTCAGGGTGTCCGAACCCTGGCTGCCCAGGTTGCCGGAGATCCCCGAGACGCGCTCGTAGTCCGGCAGGTTCTCATCGACTTCGCCGGCGAACGCCGGGGCGGCCGAGAGCAGAGCCGCGCTGGTCAACCCTGCGATCCAACCTCTCTTCCACATAATCTCTGCTCCAATGGCTTGTGCGGGAAGCCTGATTCCAGGCAGAGACGAGTGTGCGCGGGCTCCCTTACCGGCCGGTGAAGGCGAGGTGACGATTGGATGAACCGCCCCGGTGTTCCAGGATGCGCGCCGGGAAGACCAGCGTGAAGGTCGATCCCTGATCGGGCTCGCTGTCGACGTTCAGCCAGCCACCGTGGCGGTGCATCACGTGCTTGACGATGGCCAGCCCCAGACCGGTGCCGCCGGTGGCGTTGGACCGGCCCTTGTCGACGCGGTAGAAGCGCTCGGTGATCCGCGGGATGTGCTCGCGGGGGATGCCGATCCCGCTGTCCGCCACCCCGCAACGGGCCGAGTGGGCATCGGCGCGCCACCGCACGCGGATGGTGCCGCCGGCCGGCGTGTAGCGCACGGCGTTGGAGACCAGATTCGACACCGCGCTGCGCAACTCCCCGTAGGAGCCCCGGACGAACACACCCGGCTCGGCGTCGAGTTCGATCCGGTGTTGGTGCTCCCCGGATAGAGTCTGCGCCTCGGCGCAGACCTCCTCGAGCAGCACCTTCATATCCACCGGATCCTCTTCCACCGCCAGCGATCCGGTCTCCAGGCGGGACAGGGTGAGCAGATCCTGCACCAGGCGCTGCATCCGCGCTGACTGATCCTGGAGCAAGCGGATCGACCCGGCCCAGGCGGGCTGCTCCGGGGCTAGCTCCTCGCCCATCTCCTCGGCAACGCCGTAGATCACGGTCAGCGGGGTCTTCAGTTCGTGGGAGACATTGGCGACGAAATCCCGCCGGATCGTCTCCAGCCGCTGTGTGCGGCTGATGTCCCGGGCAATGAGCAACCGCTGATTGCGCCCGTAGGGGACCAGCCGCAACTCCAGGGTCCTGCGCGGACTGACCGGCGACGGCATGGTCAGCGGGGCTGTGTGCTCGGTGGCGGTATCCAGGAACTCCTTGAACTCCGGCTGCCGGAGCAGATTGCTGATCCGCTGCCCCTCATCCCCCGGCCAGGTCAGCCCCAACAGGTGGCGCGCGGCATTGTTCCACCAGAGGACCCGATCGTCGGCATAGAGCACCAGCGTGGCATCCGGCATCGCCTTGGCAGAGTCACGATACTCCCGGATCACCCGGCGCAGTCGGTGCCGGCGCTCACGCTGTCGGCGCTGTCGGCGATGCAGGGCGTGGAACACCTCCCCCCAGACCCCGCGGGAGATCGGCGGGTCGAGCTTGCGGCCGACGCGCAGCCACCGCTCGAGCCGCCAAAGCTGGTACTCGTTCCACAGGTAGCCCATCGCCAGCAGGGCCGCCAGGGACTCCACCCACCACCCGGTGGCCAGCCCCACGCCCGCCCAGAGCGTGGCCACACCGAGCAGCGTCAGCAGATACCCTGGCCAGGGATTGCGCGTCATCGGAGCCCCCTCAAAGGCCCGTTAAGTCTGCTCCGAGAAACGGTACCCGGCCCCCCGCACCGTCTGCACCAACCCATCGTGCCCGGTGGTGGCGAGGATCTTGCGCAGCCGCCGGATGTGCACGTCCACGGTGCGCTCCTCGACGTAGACATTAGTCCCCCAGACCTGATCCAGCAGCTGCGTGCGCGTAAAGACGCGATCGGGGTGGGCCATGAAGAAGCGCAGAAGGCGGTACTCCGTGGGACCGAGCTCCAGCGACTGACCGTGGCCGGTAACCCGGTGGCTGACCGGATCCAGGCGCAGACCGGCCGCCTCCAAGGGAGTATCGGCCGTCGACGGGGCCGTGCGCCGCAGGACCGCCTTGACCCGTGCAGCCAGCTCTCGGGGCGAAAACGGCTTCGTGACGTAGTCATCCACCCCGGAGTCGAAGCCGCGCACCTTGTCTTCCTCTTCACCGCGGGCGGTCAGCAGGATGATGGGGATCTGCCGGGTCTGGTCGTCCTCCTTGAGTTCCCGTGCCCACTCCACGCCGCTAACCTGGGGGAGCATCCAGTCGAGCAGGATCAGATCCGGCGGACGTTGGCGCAACTGCTCCGAGCCCTGCATGGCATCGACCGCCGGGATGACCTCGAACCCCTGCCGCTCCAGGGAGGTGATCAGCATCTCTCGCACCGCCGGGTCGTCCTCGACCACGAGAATCCGTACTGCCATCAGGCTCTGTCCTTTCGGTTGCTCGCATCGCGGTTCACACCCACGCCATTAAAGGGCAAGCACATTGCGAGATCATGACAATGTGAGCTTCACACAAACCCCACTCCACCGTCATCGCAGCGTAAGAATCGATCCCTAGCGTGTCCTCCGTGTCGGGGCTGCGCGCCCCGGCGACGCTCTGAAACCGAGGAGGACCCTTGATGACGACGAGACGATGCGCGCAATACCTGCCCACCACGGCCCTGCTCGGCGCCGGCCTGGCCGTGGCCTTCCCCTTCGAGGCCCTGGCCGATCCGGACTTCGATATCCGTGGCCGGCTGATGATGGACTACCACATGGCCGATGAGGACGAGACCGAGTTCGTCGACGGCTTCAACAACCGCCGCGCCCGGCTGGGCATGGACGGGAGCATCGACGAGTACTGGGACGGCCGGGTGGAGGTGAACGTGGCCGAGGGCAGCCTCAGCGCCGCCGACTTCCGCCTGCGCCGTAGCCTCGGCCCCGGGCGGCTGTGGCTGGGTCAGTTCAAGGTACCGCAGGGCCTCAACCAGCTGACCAGCTCCAATAACTACACCTTCATGGAACGCTCCTCGGTCAGCAACATCATCCCCGACTCCCGGCGCATCGGCGCGGCCTACGAGCAGACCGGTGACGCGTTCGGCTTCAAGACGATGTTCTTCGGGCGTTCCCTCGGCGATGATTAGGGAGATGACTTTACCGGCGATCAGCCCAAGGGCTATGCGGTACGCGGCGTCTACGCCCCGTTCCTGACCGCGTCCCGGCACAACGAGGCCCCGCGGCTGCACCTGGGCGCCTCGCTGGTCTACGAGGACCAGGACGACCCCCTGGATATTGGCTTCAGCGACCGCCCGGAGCTGCGGGATGGCGACGGTGGCGGGACCCGTCTCCTCGACGTGGACGTCACCGGCGTCACGGACACCACCAAGCTCGGTCTGGAGTCGGCCTACCTCAACGGGCCCTTCTCCGCGGAAGCGGAGTACCTCACCGTCTCGATGAACCGGGACAACGGCGACGAGCCGACCTTCAGCGGCTGGCACGTCCAGGGCAGCTACGTGCTCACCGGCGAGAGCCGCACCTACAGCACCGGCGGCTTCGGCGGCGTCACCCCGAGCGGCTCGGGCGGCGCCTGGGAGCTGGCGGCCCGCTACAGCCACATGGACCTGAACGACTCCGGGTTCGCGGGCGGTGAGCAGAACAACCTCACCCTGGGCATCAACTACTACGCCAGCAGCAACCTGCGCTTCATGGGCAACATCGTCTTCGCCGACGTGAAGGACCGGGAAGACGGTAGCGGTGACGCGCTGCCCGACGAAAGTCCGACCCTGGTCGGCGCCCGCGCCCAGTACAACTGGTAGGCCCACCTCGACGGGAGGCCGAACCCATTTGGTCTCCCGGCCAGGTCCGGACCGGGAACCCCAGGCGAATCCTGCGTCGCGCGGACCGCACCCGTGAGACCGGTGGCCAAGCGGCATGGGCGCGCTTAGTATCGTGACCGGTACCGCCATCCAATCAGCCAGATTCGAGAACTGTCGATGACCCGTGCCCCCGCACTCCCTGGCCGCTGGCGAACCGTGGCGTACGTATTCTTTCGGCCACGGCGGATCCTTGAAGACTGGCAGGCTGCCGACCCGGACGTGCCCTGGATCCTCGCCCGGCTGACGGTGCCCCTGCTGCTCGCCAGTGTCCTCGGTGCCGGCATCGCCCACGCCCTGATCCCCAGCGGATTCCCGCCGGAGACCCGCCCCGATCCCATCGGCTTCGGCATCTACAGCGCCTTGACCCAGTTCGTCGGTGTGCTCGCGCTAGCGGCTGCCGCGCACTACCTCTGCGACCTGTTCCAGGGGTATTCCGATTTCCGGCGCCCGTTGACCGCGGTCTCCGTAGCCCTGATCCCCGCCTGGGTGGGCAACGTGGTGGCCGCCCTACCCTGGCCCGTGGGGCCGCACCTGGCCTTGCTGCTGATTCTCTACAACCTGGGGCTGCTCTACGCCGCCTTCGCGATTATCGTCGGGGTGCGCCGCGGGAACCGCCTGGCTCACTACCTGGCGGCACTCGTCGTGGCCCTGCTGGTGACGTTCGCTTTCGGCTGGCAGGCCATGACCCTGATCCCCGGCGCGACGCCGGAGGTCCGCCTCGGGACCACCTGGCTGATCTAACCTTCGGCTGCATCCCGGCGCAGACCGGGCTAACATCCCTGTAAAAGTGCCCTTGCAGACGCCACGGAGAGCCCACCGATGCCCATCGAAGAAGGCCAACCGGCCCCCGATTTCACCCTGCAGGACGCCGACACCAACCGGGTCACCCTCAGCGAACTGCGCGGTCAGCCAGTGATTGTGTACTTCTACCCGAGAGACGAGACCCCGGGCTGCACCAAGGAAGCCTGCGCCTTCCGTGATGTCTGGACCGAGCTGCAGAGCGCCGGAGCCGTAGTCCTGGGTATCTCGCCCGACGATGCGGCCGCCCATCAACGTTTCCGAGATCGCCACGAGCTCCCGTTTACGCTCCTCAGCGACCCGGAGAAGGAGGTCATGAGCCGCTACGGCGCCTGGGGTGAGAAGAACATGTACGGACGGAAGAGCATGGGCGTCATCCGCTCCACGGTGCTGATCGACGCCGAGGGGATCGTGCGCAAGCACTGGCGTCGGGTCTCCAAGGCAGCGGAGCACCCCCGGAAGGTCCTCGAGGCGCTGCAGCGGATGACCTAGGGGCGGGGTGGTTCTCCCCGACCCCCGGCATGACTCGAACCAACTGGCCAGCCCTGGGCGACCTGCCGCTTTACTCCAGATCTGGCCCCAGCCGGTCGATGCCGCTGCGCTGCCCCAGCAACCGCTCGGTGACCTGGGTCAGGCGCTGGGACCAGCCCTCCCGCTGACGATAATCGACCTCCAGCAGGTGCGCCTGCTCGCGCTGGGCCATGATGCAGTCGTCGCTGGTCTGCAGGGCGTCGATCAGCCCCGCTTCCAGGGCTCGCTCAGCCAGCCAGAACTCCCCGGTTGCCACCGTCTCGACATCCAGCTGCGGACGGTAGCGCCGCAGGAATCCCTTGAACTGCTCGTGGATATGGCCCAGGTCCTCGCGAAAGCGCTCTCGATCCGCCTCGGTGTTCTCCCCGAAGACTGTCAGGGTCCGCTTGTAGGGACCCGCCGTGTGCTGCTCGAAATCGATGTCGCGGTTGCGCAACCAGCGGTGGAAGTTGGGCAGGCTCCCGACCACGCCGATGGATCCGATCAGCGCGAAGGGGGCCGCCACGATCCGATCCCCGACCACCGCCATGAGATAACCGCCGCTGGCGGCCACGCGGTCAACGCATACTGTCAGATGGATCCCCGCCTCACGCAGGCGCGCCAGTTGCGAGGCCGCCAGTCCGTACGCGGGCACGCCCCCGCCGGGGCTCTCCAGACGCAGGATGACCTCGTCCTGCCCAGGGCGGGCCGCGGCAATGACCGCCGTGATCTCCTCCCGAAGCCCTTCCACAGCGCGCGCCCGGATATCGCCGCGGAACTCCAGGACGTAGATCCGCTTGTCCGGCAACTCCGCAGGCGGCGTCTCCGACGCCTGGCGCCGCAGCGTCTTGCGCACCCGGCCGCGCCAGGAGGCCTGCTCACCGGCACGACGCAGGGCCTGCGCCCGTTGGCGGTAGACGCCGTTGAGCGGACGCACCTGCAGCCGCCCCGGCGCACTGCCCCCTTCCTGGCGCAGCCGGACCACCGCGGTAAGCACGAGCAGAATGGCCAGTACCACCGTGGCGGTCTGGGCAAGGAACAGCAGGTATTCGTTCAGCATCCTTCGGGTCCCGGCAGGTGAATCGCTCCAATAACCGTAGCACGCCGCGGCAACCGGGCGACTGGCTGTGGCTCACCGACGGCGGGGAAACCGGTTCCCGCGACCTCGCCGCTTAAAGCTGCTGGAGGACCCGGCGCAGGGCTTCGCCCTCCTCCTTGGCCTTGAAGTAGACCTCGTGGTACGGCGTATCCGGATCGGTCAGATCCACCCGGATCCGCAGCTGTCGGGCCAGGGGCATGGATCGGCTCTCCACCTTCTGGATTTCCGCGGCCTGAATCTGCAGCGCCCGGGCGGCGGTCACGAAGAACGCGGAACGCTGCTCCTGATCCAGCACCGCCCACTCGCCCCGGCCGTGGTACACGTCACTAACCTCAAACCCAATCTTCTTCAGACGAACCACGTTGCGCTGGCGCAGCAGCGGGGCCAAAAGCAGGTTATAGAGCACCCCCACCACCATCGAGATCACAACCAGCCCGAAGCCGGCGACTACGACATAGAACAGCCTCACCGCGGCATCCGCCTCAAGGCCCAGCTGAATCAGCCCCGCCGGCAGCACACCCTGAAACACCCCGAGGACGGCCGCCCAGGTGTCCGCAGAGAGGAAGACACTGACGAAGGAGAAGACCAGCATCACGAGCACGCCCGTAAACGCCAGCAGGAATAGCAGCGACTCGAAGGCGACACCGATCGGGTTCTTGACGATCAGGCGGGAGAACACACTGGCCATAGCTGACTCTGCCCTTCTACTTGGTCATCGGAACACTCCCGGGCGAAACCGATCCGCCGCGGGCGGCTGGCTTACCGAAAGCGCGAGGATGGTAACGGCAATCGTGCGGCGCGGGCACCGCTATGCGTCCAGACACCGCGCAGGACGCGTCTCGCCCGGGCGCGTTGGGTGGCAGGGGATGGGATGACACCCAGCATACCCGTCAAGATCAGCAACTTAGGGGGCAAAGGAGGAAATGGCGTCCCCAACGGGATTCGAACCCGTGTCGCCACCTTGAAAGGGTGGTGTCCTAGGCCAGCTAGACGATGGGGACGCTGTGCCGTAAAGCGAGCGCAATGGTAAGGGTGCCTGACGGGACTGTCAACACTTTCGCCCATGACGATCACGGCGGCTCTGTTAGACTGGCCGCACACTGGCCGAAGAGCGTTCTCCAGGTCCTGCATGGCTCCGCAAACCGGCACCCCGCTCACTCTGCCCGAGGCGGCCCTGTACCGGCTCGGGCTCACCGCGCAGCCGTTCGTCGGCACCCCCGAGCCCCCCTTCGAGGACAGTGCTCGCGTCACTCAGCTGAACGTCACGCTGAGCCTGCTGCAGAGTGGCGAACGCATCGTGCTGATCAACGGCGATGCGGGCCTGGGTAAGAGCACATTCCTCTGCCGCCTGGCGGCGCTGCAGCCCCCCGGCCTGAGCATGCAGCGGGTCGATGGCCACAACGCCGGTCTCGACACTCTGTGGGGGGCTCTGGTGGCCGCCGCTGAAAGCGAAGAAGGCGCGCAGGCATCCAGAACCCGCGAACAAGCCCTGAACTACGTCCGCAGCGCACGCCGCGGCGGCATCCGCCCCGCCCTGCTCCTGGACGATGTCGACGCCCTGCCACCCGGGCACATCGAAGAACTGCTCGAGCTCTGGGCCGAGCTCAGCCAGGACGACGAAGCCTTCAGCCTGGCCATGGCCCTCGACCCGGGGGAGCTACAGAAGCTCCCGGCGACGCTCTCAGACGAGCGCTTCCACACCACGACCCTGTATCCACTCGACCAAGAGCAGACGGCCGCCTATCTCGACCACCGCGTCCGGAGCGCCGGCGCCGAGCAGGCCCTCTTTGACCGCGAAACGGTTCGGGAGATCTTTCACCGCTCGGGCGGACACCCGGAGCGCATCAACGAAGAGGCGCATCGACGCCTGACCGCTCGCCTGGCCAACCCCGGCGAGGTGCCGCCGGCACCCCGACCCGTACTGCCGGCACACCCCGGCCGGCGAGGGCTCCGGTGGGCTCTCGCGGGGGTCAGCAGTGTCGCCGCGGCAGTGGCTGGCACGTACTGGTTGATTGCCCACCAGCTGCCGAGCGGACCGTCGACGGATGAACTCGCCATCGAAGATTTCGAGGAACCCGAGGAGGAGACGGTAGCGGCGGAGAGCGACGAGATCGAACCGGCCAGCGACACCCCGTTCGGGCTGGAGTTGCCGGGGCGCTACAGCTTCCGCGATGACCACGAGGAGGCGGACACCCCCTCCACGCCGGACCAGCCCACCGAGACCCTGCAACTCCTCGAGATACCTTCCGGCCCCGCCCAAGAGCCCTCACCCACCGAGGACGCCCCGACGATCGACCATGAGGCGGACGAGGAAGCCGCGCCGACCGCGGAGCAGGATGAGGATGATTGGGCTGCCGGCGCGGCCTGGGTCCTGAATGAGGAGGCGGATCGCTACACCATCCAGGTACTGGCGGCCTCCCAGCCCACCACCCTGGAGGGCTATGCGGAGCAACACGACCTGGGCGATCCGACCCACGTGGTCTCCACCGAGCGGGGAGACGGCGACCCCTGGTTCCTGCTGCTGCACGGTTCCCACGAGGACCGCGAGGCCGCTCACGCGGCCCTGGCGGCGTTGCCCGAGGAGATCGCCGAGCGCGGGGCGTGGGTCCGCTCTTTTGAGTCGGTGGAAGAGGGCCTGGTAACCGACGACTAACCCGCAGTCAGCACGGTGACGGCTGTAACGACCCGACATTTTTTTGACGCACCCTGGGTGTCAATTCCCTGACATGTCAACCGAACGTCCTACCGTGTGGATCCGATTCCCGGAGGCCAGTGGCCGGCCCGACTTGCCGCTGCGCCTGGGCGACACCCTGGAAGGCCGGGCCCGCCTGACCAACGCCGGGCTGGTCCTGATCCTCGGCGAGCACCGCCTGCCGGCCCGCGCGGATGTTCCGGTGGCCGACGGTGACCGCCTGCGCCTGCGGGTGGCCGGCGTCGGTCACCCGCTCGTGCTGCAGGTGACCCACCACCTTGGGCCGCGCCCGGCACTGCAGTCGACCCTGCGCCAGGCCCCGCCCCGGCAGACCACCGCGGAGTCGCTGGTATCCAGCCTGCGCACAGCTGCGCGGGGCACCCCCTCGCCCATCACTTTGCACGCAGCGTGCCAGAACTTCTGGGCCACCCTGCCCTCGGCCCAGGCGCTGAGTTCGGCCAGCGGCGTTCGAACCACCCTGAACCGCGCTGGCCTCTGCCTGGAGGCCCGCCTGGCGCTTGGGGCAGAGACACGGGATGACCTCAAGGGGCGACTGAGCGCCTGGATTGCTTCGCTGCGCCGACACCACCCCCTGGACCCGCGGCACCAAGCAGCCACCGATGGCGCTCCGGCCGAGCGGGCCCTGCTGCAACAGCTGGAGGCCTTCTTCTGGCGCATCCAGGCGATTCAGGCACACCGGGCCCTCCACACCCGAGGCACAGCAGATTGGACCTTCGATCTCCCCGTTCGCGACGGCGACGCCCTCCACGCCCTGCGGTTGCGGGTCCGGCCAGCCACCGGAGCGCCGGGGCAGGCCGCGTGGACCATCGAAGCCCGCCTGACGCTGGAGCGGCTCGGCCCCGTCGCGGCATCGCTACACTTGGCCGATGGGCGGGCCGACCTGACCTGGTGGGCCCAGGACCGCTCCAGCGCCGAACGACTAGCGGGCGCCCTGCCCTGGCTGGAGGAACGGCTCCGCGGCGCCGGCCTGGAGCCCGGCGCGATCACGTGCTACCACGGGTGGCCCGCCTACGACGGGACGGCCCCCACGACCACCGCGACCCCGGGGATCATTGATGAGCAGATCTGACCTGGAGCCTGACCAGTTCGGCCGCGCCGTTCTGGAGCAGGCATCCGCACAGGGCTTCGCCTTACCCGACGACCCGGACCTGGCCGCAGCGCTGGCCAACCTGGAGAGCGCGCCGGAGTTGTCCCCAGAGGTTGCCGAGGCCATCGCGGCCCTGCTTGAGTTCGCCTGGGCTACCGAGCGGGACGCCGGGGGTCACCCCGCCGTCGGCCAGCCCGATCACCCCGAGGGGTCGCCCTCCCCGCGCCCCGGGCCGTGAAGTAGGACCACGAGATCCGCCTCCACCTGGCTGATCTCGCAGGTATCAGCAATCTCCTGCGCCGCCGCGCCCTTGCGCGCCATGCGGATCGCCTGGTTGAAGCGGCTGCCGTCCGTGCCCCCGGCCGCGGCAACCTGGTCCAGACGACGCCGCAGTCGGGCCAGATTCTGCTCCAGGCGCGCCAGGTGCTCACCCTGGCCGACGGCCCCGGCGGACAACCCCCGGAAGTGCTCGAGGATCTGACGGGTGGTCGCCTCAATACTCTCCATGCGCTGCTCGGCCTGGTGCACCCGCTCCAGGGCCTGCCGCACACGGTGGAGAGCGTAGCCCGCCAACACCAAGGCAACGGCCAGGGCCACCACGAGCACCGCGGCGATCAACCAGGCCATGCGACTCTCCTTATCAGCGGGTGCGGCGCCACTTGGTTCCCTCCGGCGTATCCTCCAGCTCGATCCCCCGCGCCTGGAGCTCATCGCGGATGCGATCGGCCTCGGCGAAATCCTTCGCCTTGCGCGCGGCGGTTCGCTGCGCCACCAGCGACTCGATCTCCTCGGCCTCGGCATCGGCAACATCGCCGCGCAGGTAGGCCTCCGGGTCCTGCTGAAGCAGTCCCAGGACCGCGCCGAGCTCACGCAGCTCAGCCGCTGCGGACGCCGCTCCCGAGGCATCCCCCGCCTCACGCAGGCGGTTGATCTCCCGGGCGCCATCGAACAGCACTGCCAGCGCCTCGCGGGTGTTGAAGTCGTCGTCCATGGCCTCGCGGAAGCGCTCGCGCGCCTGACTGCGAGCCGGGGCCGCCGCCGGCAGACCGCGCAGGGCATTGTAGAGCCGCTCCAGACCCCCCCGGGCCTCGTCCAGCGCGTCGCCGGTGTAGTTGAGTGGGCTGCGGTAGTGGCTGGAGAGGAGGAACAGGCGCACGACCTCGGCCGGATGTTCGGCCAGAACATCGCGCACCGTAAAGAAGTTGCCCAGGGACTTGGCCATCTTCTCATCGTCGATGCGCACGTGACCGTTGTGCATCCAGTAGTTGACGAAGCGATGACCGCTGGCGCACTCACTCTGGGCGATCTCGTTCTCATGGTGAGGGAACTGCAGATCGACCCCGCCGCCGTGGATATCGAAATGGCTGCCGAGCAGATCGCGGGACATGGCCGAGCACTCGATGTGCCACCCGGGCCGGCCGTCGCCCCAGGGCGAGGGCCAGGCCGGCTCGCCGCTCTTGGCAGCCTTCCAGAGGACAAAATCCACCGGATCGTGCTTAGCCTCGTCCGGCTCGATGCGCGAACCGGAACGCAGCTCCTCGACCCGGCGCCCCGAGAGCTTGCCGTACTCCGGGAAACTGGCCACTGAGAAGTAGACGTCGCCGTTGTCTCCGACGTAGGCGTGGCCACCGGCGATCAACTCCTCGATCAGGGCGATCATGGACTCGAGGCGCTCGGTGGCCCGCGGCTCATGGTCCGGCGGCTCGACGCCCAGCGCCGAGCAGTCCTCGTGCATGGCCCGGATGAAGCGATCGGTCAAGGCGGTCATCGGCTCGCCGTTTTCCGCAGCACGGCGGATGATCTTGTCGTCGATGTCGGTGATGTTGCGCACATAGGTCACCTCGTAACCCAGCCAGCGCAGATAGCGCACCACCGCATCGAAGACCACCAGGGCCCGGGCGTGCCCGAGGTGGCAGAAATCGTAGACCGTCATACCGCACACGTAGATCCGCACTTGCCCCGGCTCGATGGGCTGGAACGGCTCTTTCGCCCCGGTCAGGCTGTTGTGGATCTTCAGCATCACTCCCCCTGCGCGCCTTGTTCGGCGGCGAGCGTGGCGGCGCGCCTGAGACGCTCGACCACCCGCTCACCGCCCATCAGGTCGACCACCGGCTGCAGCTCCGGACCGCTACATCGGCCGGTGAGTGCCGCGCGCAGCGGCATGAAGAGTTGCTTGCCCTTGACGCCGGTGCGCTCCTTGACTGCCTCGGTCAGCCCCTTGAAACGGGTGTAGCCCTCCTCGGCAGCCCCCGCCGCCGCCTCGAAGAACTCGGCACCAGCCGAGACAATGGCGGCTTCGGCATCGGCGTCGAGTTCCGGCGGCCCGGCGAAGACACGCTTGGCCCAGTCCCGGGCCTCCGCCGGGAAGCGCACGTTGCCCCGCACCGCGTTGACCAGGTCTTCGGCGTATCCCGGGGGGACCAGGGCGTCGATTCCCATCCACGGCCGCAGCCGTCGCACCGAGCTGCCGTGTACGGCCTCCTCCTGCCAGTGCCGCAGGTGGTCAGGATCAAAGCGCGACGGCGCCGTGCTAATACGCGCCGGGTCGAACCCCTCGGCGAGGCCCGCGAGATCGAGCAGCGCCTCGGACTCGCAGGTGTGGCCCACACGCGCCAGGTAATTGAGCATCGCCTCGGGCAGGTAGCCGTCGCGAGCCAGTTCCCCGACCGAGCGGCTGCCGTTGCGTTTGGACAGCGGCGCGCCGTCGTTCCCGGTGATCAAACCCATGTGACCGTAACGCGGCGCCGCGAGCCCCAGGGCCTGAAGGATCAGCAGCTGCCGCGGGGTATTGGTGAGATGGTCGTCGCCCCTCAGGACGTCGGTGATCCCCATCAGGGCGTCATCGACGGCGTTGGTGAACAGGTAGGCGGCAGTGCCGTCGGCGCGGCGGATGATGAAATCGCCGATATCGTCGGTGCGAAAGCGCTGCTCCCCGTGGATGCGATCCTCGAAGCGCACCTCATCCCCGCTCGGCACCCGAAAGCGCAGCGCCGGCTGCATCCCCTCGGCGCGCTTGCGCGCGACCTCCTCGGCAGTGAGTCGCGCACAGGTCCCCGGGTAACGCGGCGGCTGTCCGGCAGAACGCTGGGCACGGCGGGCCATTTCCAGCTCGCGCTCACTGCAGAAGCAGGGGTAGGCCCACCCCTCCGCCTCGAGCTGGCGGTAGTAGGCGTCGTAGAGGAAGCCCCGCTCGAACTGGTGGTACGGCGGCGCTGGACCGCCCACCTCCGGCCCTTCCTGCCAATCCAGGCCCAGCCAGCGCAGATCGCCCATCAGCGAACGGGTCGCCTCGGGGCTGTAGCGTTCACGGTCGGTATCCTCGATCCGCAGCACGAACCGTCCGCCGTGGCCATAGGCCAGCAGGGCGTTGAACAGCGCCGTACGGAGATTACCGAGGTGCAGGGCCCCGGTCGGGCTCGGTGCGAAGCGGGTCTTAACGGTCATCTCGTTCATGGCGGCGCATTTTAACAGCGTCGCCCGTCTCCGGGGGCATCCCGTCTCCTTGCCCGTTCTGCCGCCTCGGGCGAGACTATCGCTCCGCCAAGACACACGATTCGGACCGACGCCATGCCCCGACCCGTTCTGGTCATCGCCGACCTGCACCTGGACCGCAGCCGCCCGGCCGCCACACAGACTTTCCTGCGCTTCCTTGAAGAGGAAGCGCCGCAGGCCGAGGCCGTCTACATCCTCGGCGACCTGTTCGAGGCGTGGATCGGCGACGATTCGGTCGCTGCCGACGACCCCACCCTGCTGGCCCTGCGCGCCGCAGCGACGACCACGTCCATCCACGTCATGCACGGCAATCGGGACTTCCTGCTCGGCGCTGACTTCGCCACGGCCAGCGGGGTCAACCTTCTACCGGACCCGAGCGTGGTGACCATCCACGGCGAACGCGTCCTGATGATGCACGGCGACAGCCTGTGCACCGGTGACGCCGAATACATGCAGTTCCGCGCCATGGTCCGGGATCCGGCATGGCAGCGGCAGTTCCTCGCCCTGCCCATCGAAGAGCGCCTCGACCAGGCCCGGCAAGCCCGCGGCGCCAGTACCAAGCGGAACCAGCAGCTGGATGAGGCCATCATGGATGTCACCCCGGAGGCCGTGGATACCGCAATGCGCGATCACGGCGTCCGCTGGCTGATTCACGGCCACACCCACCGGCCAGGCATCCACGATGTCAAGACCGCATCAGGGACCGGGAAGCGCTTCGTGGTGGGCGACTGGTTCGATCAGGGCAGCGTCCTGCGCTGCCATTCCGATCGCTGGACGCTGGAGACCTTGCCCCACGAGGCCTAGCCCGCGGAGGCAGGCGCCGTCATCATCACGCCGCCTGCCCCGCGGTCACACACGTCAGAGCCCGCTCGATGACCTCGGGGCCGGCCCCCGGCTGCTGGCTGCCCTCGGTCAGGGTCCGCCGCCAGGCGCGGGCACCGGGCAGGCCGTTGAACAGCCCCATGAGCACTTTGACCAGCTGACTCATGGGCACCCCCTCGCGTCGGCGTGCCTCGACATACGGCAGATACGCCACCACGACCCCCCGGCGTTCAGGTAGCTCGCCGCCGAACAGCAGGCGATCCCAATGCGCCAGGGCGTAGGGGTTGGAGAACGCCTCGCGGCCGACCATCACCCCGTCGACCCACTGCAGCTGCTCCTGCAGCGTCACCGTGTCGGCGATCCCACCGTTGATCGCCACCTCCAGCTCCGGCCGTCGCGCCTTGAGCCGGTGCACCCGCTGATAATCGAGCGGCGGGACCTCTCGGTTCTCCTTGGGGCTGAGCCCGGCAAGCCACGCCTTGCGGGCATGGACGATGAAAGTCCGGCAACCGGCTGCAGCCACAGTCTCCACGAAGGCGTCGAGGAACGACTCGCTGTCGTGTTCATCGACACCAATGCGCGACTTGACGGTCACCGGGAGGTTCGTCTCTGCCCGCATGGCGGCCACGCAATCGGCGACCCGCGACGGCTCAAGCATCAGACACGCCCCGAAACGCCCCGACTGCACACGGTCACTGGGGCAGCCGACGTTGAGGTTGACCTCGTCATACCCCCACTGCTCGGCGAGCCGCGCTGCGTAGGCCAGCTCCTGGGGATCGCTGCCGCCAAACTGCACCGCGACCGGGTGCTCCGCAGGGTGAAACGGCAGGAAACGCTCCGCAGCGCCATGCCAGAGCGCCACGGCCGGCACCATCTCGGTGTAGAGACGCACATGCGGTGCCAACAGGCGCAGGAAATAGCGCGCAGCCGGCGTGGTCCACTCCATCATCGGAGCAACGCTCAAGCGACCGTGAACGCCCGGCTGTTCGGTCATTGATCCCCTCTTCTCCGATCGCACAGCGACGGTTTGCCATGTGCCACGGGCTGCGTATTATACGCGAAGGTACGACTCCTATCGCCACACACCTTCCATGACCCGATCCGTGACCCTCTACGGCACCAGCGGCTGCCACCTCTGTGAAGAGGCCCGGGAGCTGATCGACCGCTACGCGGTCTATACGGCCCTGCAAGTGCACGAGGCCGATGTCCTCGAGCACTTCCCCGATACCCCCGAGCTTCAGGAACGCATCCCCTTCCTGGAGAGCGAGCAGATCGGCAGTCGCTTGTTCTGGCCGTTCGACACCGCCGATCTGCACCAGTGGCTACAAGGAGGGATGTCAACGTGACCCGGATCGCGGCACTGCTGCTGTGCCTGGCGGGCCTTGCGCCCGGTCTGGTCGCGGCACAGCAGGCGCCGCCGAACGACCTGCCCTTCGAGCCCGAAGACGAGGAGCGCTGGGTCCTGGTGGATACCGAGGCGTACCGGATGACCGTTTTCGAAGGGGAGCGCCCATTTGCGCATTTTGAAAACCCTGCCGTGGGCCGCTACGGCACGGCGGAAACCCGTCGGCGCGGAGACCGCACCACCCCCTTGGGCAAATTCCGCATTAATCGGATCAATGAGCAGAGCGAATACCACCTTTTTCTCGGTCTCGATTACCCGAGCCTAGAAAACGCCCGCAAGGCCCGCGATGCCGGGACGATCAATCAGGAGGAATACCTGGAATTCCTCGATGACTTCGCCCGGCTGGGCCGCCCCCCTCAGGGGACGGCTTTGGGCGGCCACATCGGCATCCACGGTGTCGGCGACGGCGACGTCCAATTCCACCGGAATGTCAACTGGACAGATGGGTGCGTGGCCCTCGAGGACGACCAGATTGAGGCCCTAGCCAGCTTGGTAGGCATTGGCACACGGGTCTATATCCGCTAGCATTCAAGAGACAGCGAGACGCAAAAAAAACTTTCACAACACAAGGAGATGCTCCATGCCCCAACGTTTCGCGTCTGTTGCCAAGATTGCGGCCGTCGGCGCCGCCTTTGGCCTGGTCGCCGCCTGCGCCACCGTGGATGAAGACGAGATCGGTGCCGCCGTCGATCGCGAGATGGAGGACCTCTACGCCGAGATGGACGAGACCCGCGCCATCGCCGAGGACGCCCGCGATACGGCCGAGGGCGCCGATGAGAAGGCGGCTGAGGCCCACAGCACCGCTGAGGAGGCCCTGCGCAAGGCTGAGGACAACGAGGAGAAGATCGACCGCATGTTCGAGCGGACGATGCAGAAGTAAGCGATGAGTCACACGGGGCGACACTAGACGCCCGGCATACCAGAAAGCCCGGCCCTGCGCCGGGCTTTCTCGTTTCCGGGACGACGCCACCTCCCGCTACTCCTCCGCCCCCCACCGCGGGACTGCATTGGTGCGCGAGACGCGGTAGATCCGCCCGTCCTGCTCATCGGCGGCCGCACGGACCTGGCCGCCATCCACCCGGTGGACCGCGTCCCCCAGGGCCCTGGCGACACTCTCCACGGCCAGCTCAACCCGCTCCGCCCGCTTCGGTTCGTCCTCCTCGAAGAACGGAAACGCCTGGAGATAGAGCAGCCCGTCGGCAGACCACCCCGCCTGGAACGGCTGATTCACGATTTTCACTGAGGTCCCGACCGCCAATTGGTCGTAAAGGTAGTCGATATCCCGCGGATGCAGACGGATGCACCCGTGGGTGGCCCGCATACCGATGCCCCAGGGGCGGTTTGTCCCGTGCAACAGGTAGCCACTGATATCCAGCAGGATCGCGTGCCGGCCCAACGGATTGTCCGGCCCCGGGGGAACCTCGCGCGGCATGGTCTCGCCCCGCTGCTCGGCCTGCTTGCGGATCGACTCCGGCGGGTACCAAGCTGGATCCTGGATCTTCCCCGTGACCTCCGTCCGCCCCAGCGGCGTTGACCAGTCCATGCGGCCGATACTAACCGGAAATACCTCGACGACGTTCTCATCCTCCGGATAGTGATAGAGGCGCATCTCGGCCAGATTGATGACCACGCCTTCTCGGGGTGCATCCGGGAGGATGTAGCGCGATGGAATACGGATCTCAGCGCCCTCACCCGGCAACCAGGTATCGACGCCGGGATTGGCCATACGGATCTGCTCATAACCGACGGCGTAGCGTTTGGCAACGTCCAGCAGGGTGTCATCGGCGCCCGCTTCAGCGGTCTGCTCTTCACCGACCACATCCACCCCCTCCGCTAGCTCGAAACGATGGAGGGCGCGATCCCACTCCTGCTCCTCGAAGCCGTCCTCGTCCACCTCTTCGCCGTCGCCCGCCTGCTCGGGAGGCAAGGCGTCCTCAGCGACCGCTGGTACCGCCAGCACCAGCCAGGCACCGAACACCAGTAACACAGCCCCAAACGTGGGGCCGCGCCAACGCGCCACGCCACCCGCGATGCGTCCTGCCATTTAGCCTATGCCCTGTAATGCTTCTCGGAGTTGCCAGAGCATACCTGCTGTCGCCCCCCAAATCAGCTGCTCCTGATGGATCATCGCTGGAAAGCGCTGGACCCGACCGAGGGGGTCGGGCACGCGGACCTCGCCGTCGACCCGCCCCTCCCGGAGCCGCTCCAGCGGCAGCTCGAAGACCGCCTCGACTTCGCCCTCACAGGGAGACCAGGCAACCGGCTCACGCACCGCCGCCACCACCGGCTGGATCACAAAGCCGGTCCCGGTGTGATAGCGACCGAGCCGACCCAGAATATGCACCACACCCGGATCGAGGCCGACCTCTTCGTGGGCCTCGCGCAGGGCGGTCGCCTCCGGCGTCGGATCACCGGGATCGACTCGGCCACCGGGGAAGCTCACCTGCCCCGGGTGATCGCGCAGCCCCCCGGCGCGCCGGGTCAGAAGGATCCGCGACGCACCCTGCGGTTCGAGCAGGGCGATCAGCACCGCCGCTGGGACCGGAGATCCGGGGGATCGGCGCCACCCCCGCTCCGGCCAGGCCCGCCCCATCAGTCGGGCCCGCAGGGCCTCCGGGCAGCAGGCCGTTCCGGCCGCAGCGCGGGGCATGGCAAGGTCAGCCAACGTCCGGTCCGACGGAGGGAAGGCCGACGTTGTTCCCCTCCAGCACCCGGTCGGCGCGGTAACTCGAGCGCACCAGCGGCCCAGCTACAACCTCGCGGAACCCACGCCTGAGCCCCTCTTGCCGAAGGGCCTCGAATTCGTCGGGACTCACGAAACGCTCCACTGGGAGGTGGTTGCGGGTCGGCTGCAGGTACTGCCCGAGGGTGACGATGTCGACCTCCGCCCGAAGCAGGTCATCGAACGCCTCGTCGATTTCCGCGTCGGTCTCGCCGAGACCGACCATCAAACTCGACTTGGTCAGCACCCCGGGGCGCAACCGCTTGGCCACCTGAAGCACCGCCAGGCTCTGCTCGTAGCCGGCGCGCGGATCACGCACCTGCGGCGACAGGCGTCGGACCACCTCGACGTTGTGGGCGAAGACCTCCAACCCGGAATCGACCACGGTGCGCACAGCCTCCTCGTCGCCCCGAAAGTCCGGCGTCAGGGCCTCAACGGCGGTATCCGGATTATCGGCCTTGATCGCACGGACGCACTGGGCGTAGTGCTCTGCGCCGCCATCGGGCAGATCATCCCGGTCCACCGAGGTCAGCACCACGTACCGCAGCCCCATCAGACGGACTGACTCGGCGCAGTGTTCCGGCTCTTGGGGATCCAGCCGCCCCTTGGGGTTCCCGGTATCCACCGAGCAGAAACGGCAGGTACGGGTACAGACCGACCCGAGCACCATGAAGGTGGCGGTGCCGTGACTCCAGCACTCCCCGAGGTTGGGACAGTGGGACTCCTCGCACACGGTACTCAGGTGGTGGTCGTGGACAATGCCGCGCACGCTTCGGTAGCCCTCTCCGCCCGGCGCGCGGGCCTTGAGCCACTGGGGCTTGCGCCGACGCACCGCCCCTTGGCCATCATCACGGCGCTTAACACCGTCCTTGATGGTACGCACCCCATCGCGCTCGACCACGCTGCCGCTGCTCACCGGAATCCCCTTGAACTCGGACATACCCTACCCTTCGCCTTAATCGAAACTGCGCCGCATTGTGAACCGGCATGGATTTATTGTACGCGCCGAGCCGCCCCCTGCCGAATCCAACACCGAAGACCGCGCTGGACCGCTAAAGGTCGCGCCTTCGGTGTCGGATCCCTAAGATGGACTCAAGGCCACAGGAGGGAGACCCCATGCCCCACCCCCTGCCGCGCACCACCGTCTTGTTCGCCGGCCTGTTACTCGCCGGGAGCGCCCTCGCCAGCCCCTGCGCCGATCCGGGCCAGTGGTACGAACCGGCCGCCGAACGGACCCTCAACACCCAGGAAGTCCTCGACGCCCTCGACGGCGCTGAGTTCATCCTGCTTGGCGAGCGCCACGACGACGCCGCCCACCACCGCTGGCAACTCCATACCCTGGCAGCCCTGCAAGGGCGCGGCGAGCTGGCGGCGATCGGCTTCGAGATGTTCCCACGCAGCAAGCAGGCCCCCCTGGAGGACTGGCGTGCAGGCAAGCTGACGCGCGAGGCGTTTTTGGAAGCGAGCGAATGGCAGCGCGTCTGGGGCTACGATGCCGGACTCTATATGCCGCTGTTCGATTTCGTTCGCACCCACCGCGTACCCGCCCAGGCCCTCAATGTCGACCGAGCCACCGTGCGGGCGGTCCGTGAGCAGGGCTTCGACGCCCTGGATGAAGCCGAGCGGGAATCCGTCAGCAAGCCGGCCGAGGCCAGCGATGGCTATCGGGATCGTCTACAGCGGGTATTTCGCCACCATCCCGGGGCGGAGGACGACGATACGGCCGTCGATCGATTTATCGAGGCGCAGACCTTCTGGGATCGGGCCATGGCCGAGTCGATGGCCGCCGCCTACGAACAGCACGGTGGGGCGGTGGTCGGTATCGTCGGCCGAGGCCACGCCGAGTACGGCGACGGGATCGCCCACCAGCTCCAGGACCTCGGCTACGAACGGGTTCGCATCCTGCTGCCGCTCGACCACACCGCCGAGTGCCCGGACGCCGGGCAGGCGGACTTCCTCTTCGCCCTCGAGCCGGAGCGCCGCGGAACCGAGCCGCCACGCCTGGGCATCGCCATGGGGCACGAGGACTCGAAAGTGACCATCGTCGACGTCATGGCCGACACCCCGGCCGAGGAGGCCGGACTGGCCGCCGGTGACCGCATCCTCAAGGCGGCGGAAACCAAGATCGAGCACCCGAGCGACCTGCAACGGATCGTTGGCCGACAGGCGCCGGGCACCTGGCTGCCGATACGGATCGAGCGCGGTGGGGATGAACTGGAGAAGGTCGCACGCTTCCCTGCCGAGTGACCGCAGGGATCGAATCGGCGACCGGGCCACACGGCCCGGTCGCCCCGATCGGATCAAAGGGTCGAGAGCATGTACTCGATGGCCTTGACCAGATCCCCCCGGTCGGCGCGGCTCTCGTAAGCCGGCATAGCGCCTTTACCCGACAGGGTGCTATCCACCAGCTCATCCACCGAGGAGGGCCGGTCTTCCCAGTCTTCCGGGGCGTTGAGTTTCGGCGCGCCAGCCACTCCGCGCTCATGGCAGGAAGAACAGGTCGGCGACGTGCCGTTGGTGTAGATGGACTCGCCGTCTGCGAGGGCCACTCCCATTCCACCAAAAATCAGCGCCGTTGCGGTACCCACGGCCAGAACAGTGCGTTTCATGATCGGCTACTCCTCGGTCGTCCCGTTTATACTTATTCGCGTCCCCATATCAGGTTCGCGGAATAGCCCGTTGGTATTACCCTGTGGAGGTATTCGGGTGTCTTCGGCAACCGGGCCGGAGACACCGCCATGAGGCTACTCTCGTATTCTATCCCATACGGTCGCAAACCGGTACCACAAATCGCCCACAGTCCATCAGCGCTTGTTCAGCGCGGCGCCTACACCGAGATCGTGATCTCTTCCAGGGCCTGCTCGAGGCAGTCAGCGCCCCGGCGCCAGCCCGGCTCGAGCATGGTGGCGTGACCGGCCCCGGGGATCCAACGCGGTTCGACGCCGTACAGCCACGCCGTGGTCCGCACCATCCACTGCGGGATGATCACGTCCTCTTCGGCACCGATCACCGCCACCGGCACCGAAACGCCCCCCCAGCGCGGCCAACGCGGGAAGCTCATCTCGAATAGCGCCAGCTGCGACTCCGGCTGCAGACGGCTGGTGTAATCGAGCAGCACCTCGGGCTCCATCTCCTCGGCAAACAGGGCCCGGCGGGCCTCGTCCATATCGACCCAGGCCGGTCCGAACCCCTGGAGCATGCCCATCTGCCAGAGCAACCACGGCTCGGTGAGCATCATCTGCATCCCGGAGGGGGCCAGGCCGGTTGGCGGGACCGAGGCCAGCAGGACCGCACCTGCCGCCGGTACGCCCTGGCGCAGGGCGATGTCTACCACCAACCCACCCATGGAGTGGCCAATGAGCACCGGAGGACGCGGCAGCGACTCGACGGCCTCGGCCACGTCATCGACGTAGTGGCTCAGCGAGGCCGAGTTGAGGGCCTCCCGACCAGCACTGGCCCCGTGGCCACGCAGACTAAGCGCATGAGCCTCGTGCCCCAGGCCGGCGAAGTGTGGGAGGTAGTGGACTTCCCAGCACCAGGCGCCGGTGAAGGCGCCGTGGATGAACAGTAACGGCGGCGCGGCATCCGCGGTCCCATCGCCACCGGAGCCGGAGTACTGGATCACCTCCAGCCCCGCCTCCCGGCCGCCGCCTCCAATCCCCCCGAAAGTTGCGTACATTCAGCCTCCCGCGTTGAGCGCCCCATGTGCTCAGGGTGCCCGGATCAGGTAAGCTGCTTATTCCACACCGATCACCACACTATATTCAACTCGAGCGCCCCCATGAGTGCATCCCGACCGCAGACCATCCGCCTGCGCGACTACCAGCCGCCAGCCTTCCTCGTCGAACGCATCCACCTCCGCGTCGACCTCAGCGGCGGCACCGCCCAGGTGGATGCCACTCTGGATCTGCACCGCAACCCGGCTGCCGACAACGACGCCCCCCTGCGCCTGGACGCCGAATTCCTGGATCTGGAGTCGCTGACCCTGGACGGCGCCGAGCTGGAGCCGAGCACGCTGCGCGACGAACAGGGCACGATCGTCCTCCATGATGTCCCGCAGCGCTGTCGGGTGGAGTCGGTCAGCCGCTTCGACCCGGCAGCCAACACGGCCCTCTCCGGTCTGTATCGCTCCGGCGGTATGTTCTGCACCCAGTGCGAAGCGGAAGGGTTCCGTCGCATCACGCCCTACCCCGACCGCCCGGACGTGCTGGCCCCGTTCACCACCACGGTGGTCGCCGACCGCGCCACCTGTCCGGTACTGCTATCCAATGGGGATTGCATCGACCGGGGTGCGCTCGACGCGGAGCGCCACTACGCCGTCTGGCACGACCCCTTCCCCAAGCCGTCGTACTTGTTCGCCCTGGTCGCCGGCGACCTGGCCTGTCAGGAGGCCACCTTCGTGACCGCCTCGGGACGCGAGGTCGCCCTGCACTTCTATGTCGAGCCCGAAAACGCCGGACGCACCGAGCACGCCTTGGCTGCCCTGCAGCGGGCCATGCGCTGGGACGAGACCCACTACGGCCTGGAGTACGACCTGGACACCTACATGGTCGTCGCCGTCGGCGACTTCAACATGGGCGCCATGGAAAACAAGGGGCTGAATGTCTTCAACACGCAGTTCGTCCTGGCCAGCCCCGACACCGCCACCGACGCCGATTACGAGAACATCGAGGCGGTCATCGGCCACGAGTACTTCCACAATTGGACCGGCAACCGGGTCACTTGCCGCGACTGGTTCCAGCTCTCCCTCAAGGAGGGTCTGACCGTCTTCCGCGAGCACCAGTTCGCCGAGGCCATGGGCTCGGAGGCCGTCCAACGCATCGGCCAGGTCCGTCTGCTGCGCACGGCCCAGTTCCCCGAGGACGCTGGCCCCATGAGCCATCCGGTCCGCCCCGACTCCTACGTGGAGATCAACAACTTCTACACCGCAACCGTCTACGCCAAAGGCGCTGAAGTCATCCGCATGTACCACACGTTGCTCGGCGACGATGCCTTTCGACGCGGGGTCCAGCGCTACCTGCAACGCCACGACGGAGAGGCCGCCACCATCGAGGATTTCCTCGCCGCCATGGAGGAGGCCGGCGGGCTGGATCTGCAGCAATTCGCACTGTGGTACACCCAGGCGGGCACTCCGCGGATCGAGGTCGAAGACCACTACGACGCGGAGCACAACACCTACACCCTGATCTGCCGGCAGTCCCTGCCGGCCAGCCCCGGCCAGCCTCACAAGGATCCGATGCACATCCCGCTGGCCGTCGGGCTGCTCGGCCGAGACGGCAGACCGCTCGCCGCCCGTCGACCGGACGAGTCCACTGCCCACGCCCACACCCGCGTCCTCGAACTACGCGAGCCCGAGCAGCACTTTGTCTTTGAGCAGTGCCCGGAACGCCCCGTGCCCTCGCTGCTGCGGGGGTTCTCGGCACCGGTCAAGCTGCACTATCCGTACACCGATGACGACCTCGGCTTCCTGCTCGCCCACGACTCCGACCCATTCGCACGCTGGGAAGCGGGACAGCAACTGGCGCTGCGCGTCCTCCTCGATGAGGCGCAGGGCACCCCACGCCCGGACGGCATTGAACGGCTTGAGGAGGCGTTCCGCGCCTCTCTGGAAGCGCCCGACACCGACCCCGCCCTGGTCGCCGAAGCGCTGACCCTGCCCGGCGAGACCTACCTCGCCGAGCAGATGGACGTCGTGGACCCCCAGGCGATCCACGACGCCCGCCAGCGGGTCCGGGCCATTCTGGGCGAGGCACTCGAGGGCCACTGGCTGATCCTGCACAGTCAGCACAGCGGCCCGTGGCACTACGAGCCCGATGAGGTCGCCCGGCGCCGCCTGCGCAACCTGGCCCTCGGCTACCTGAACGCCGGCTCGGAGCGCCACCTGAGCCGGGCACTCGAGCAACTCGAACGCAGCGACAATCTCACCGATCGACTCGCCGCGCTGGCGGTGCTCGCGGACAGTCCTCGGGCCGAGGCCGAGCAAGCGGTAGACGCCTTCTATCAGCGCTGGTCCGATGAACCGCTCGTAGTCGATAAGTGGTTCCGGACCCAGGCGCTGGCCGACCGGCCGGACACCGTTTACCGGGTCCATCAGCTCACCGAGCACCCGGACTTCACGCTGGACAACCCAAACCGGGCCCGCGCCCTACTGGGCGCGTTTGCCCAGGGCAACCCGGCCCACTTCCACAGCCCGGACGGCAGCGGTTATCGCCTCCTCGGCGAGCACGTCCTTCGCCTCGACCCGAACAACCCCCAGCTCGCCGCCCGGCTGCTGGCACCCCTGGCCCAGTGGCGCCGCTACAACGCGAGCCGTCGCCACGCCATGCGCGAGCAACTCGAACGGATCCTTGAGCGCGATGCGCTGTCGAAGGATGTGTACGAGGTCGCTTCCAAAAGCCTGGGGGCGATGAGCTAAAGTGAGGAAAGAGCCTCGCGTTAATCGAACACCTGTATTGGAGGCGCATTTTGGCCCGTAGTCACCTGTTGTGGACCCCCGTACTGGCTCTCGGCCTGGCCTTTTCCTCCGTGGCACCACTCCCCGGAGCGCCGGGTGCCGCCCCGGCGACCGCGGGTGAGAATGGCGCAGTACCCGGACAGACCGAATTCGAGAAGGCGCGCGTCGTCGGCGACCTGCTCCAGCGCTACCACTACGGTGGCCCCGAGTCCGACGAGCAGCTCATGGAGCAGGCCACCGAGACGTACCTCAAGCAGCTCGACCACGGCCGCTTCTTTCTTCTGAAGGAGGATGTCGAGGCGTTCCGCGAGCGCATGAGCGAGCTCGACCCCGGCCAGGGCGACGCAATCCTGGAGGCCGCCTACGACCTCCACGCCCGCTATCGCGACCGGGTCGCCGAGCAGACGGAATTCGCTCTGGCCCTTCTCGAGGAAGGGTTCGGCTTCGACGGCGAAGGCCGCTTCGAACAAGACCGCAGTGAAGCCGAATGGGCCGCCGACCGTGAGGCCCTCGACGAGCTCTGGCGGCAGCGCGTGACCCACGACGCACTGACCCTGGAGCTGGCCGAGCGCAGCACCGAGGAGATCCGCGACAACCTCGAACGGCGGTACACCACGCTGCGCGACCGGGCCGTGGACGCGGAAAACAAGGACATCATGGATCAGTTCCTCAGTGCCTGGGCGGCGGCCTACGACCCGCACAGCACCTTCCTCTCGCCGCAGCGCTCCGAGGAGTTCGACATGCAGATGTCGCTGCAGCTCGAGGGGATCGGGGCCAAGCTGACCATGGATCAGGACTTCACCGAGATCGTCGAACTCATCCCCGGCGGACCTGCCGAGCAGTCCGGTGAATTGCGCGAGGGCGAGCGCATCATCGGCGTCGCCGACGGCGATGACGGGGAGATGAAAGACGTCGTCGGGTGGCGGCTGGACGAGATCGTGGACATGATTCGCGGCCCGAAGGAGTCCGTGGTCCGACTCAACGTGCTGCCGCCCGCCGGCGCCAGCGAGAGTTCACCGCGGGAGGTACGCCTGGTCCGCAACAAGGTCGACCTGGAAGACCAGGCCGCCCGTAAGGAGGTCATCGAGAAGACCAACGCCGAGGGTGAGCAGAAGCGTATCGGCGTGATCACGATCCCCAAGTTCTACCGCGACTTTGAGGCGGCCCACTCCGGGCAGGACGACTTCCGCAGCACCACGCGGGACGTCGAGCGCCTGCTCGGCGAACTGCTCGAGGACGGGGTCGACGGACTGCTGATTGACCTGCGCGGCAACTCCGGCGGGGCCCTGCGCGAGGCCACCGCCCTGACCGCCCTGTTCACCGGCGGCGGGCCGGCGGTGCAGGTCCGCGACTCCCGCGGCCACCCGGAGCAAGTCGGCGAGTCCAGCGGCGATCCGGCTTACGACGGCCCGTTGGGGGTGCTGGTGGATCGACGCAGCGCATCGGCCTCCGAGATCTTCGCGGCCGCGATCAAGGATTACGGGCGCGGGATCGTGCTCGGCGATCAGACCTTCGGCAAGGGCACGGTGCAGCAGATGATCGGCCTGGACAATTACGCCATCCCCGGAGAGGAGCGTTCCGGTCAGCTCAAGCTGACCCTCGCCCAGTTCTACCGGGTGACCGGAGAGAGCACCCAGCTCGAGGGCGTAAAACCGGATATCCACCTGCCGTCTGAGTTCAGCCACGAGGAGTTCGGCGAACGGGCCACCCGGAATCCGCTGCCGGCCACCCAGATCGACGGGCTCGACATCACCGTTCAGTACGAGCTGGAGACCATCATCGACGAACTGGCCCGCCGGCACGAGGCACGGATGGAGGAGACCGAGACCTTCCGGGCCCTGGAGCGAAAATTGGAGGCCCAACGGGAGATCCGCGAGGACACCACGGTCGCCCTGAGCAAAACGACCCGGCAGGAGGAGCAGAAGGCCCGCGAGGAACGGCTGCTGGAGCTGCACAACGATCGGCGCCGAGCCCACGGCAAGGATCCGGTGGAGAGCTACGCCGACGTCGACGCCGATGACCTACCGGACGCCCTGCTCGATGCCAGTGCGGCGATCATTGCCGACTTCGCACAGCTCCTGCGGGAGGCCGGCGACGAGGTACTCACCGCCGAGGCTCGCAAGGAAGGCTGACGTCGCGTCGGGGTGGGGGCCGGCCATTTGGCCCCCACCGGCTCATCCGGCGGCAGTGAGGTAGTCGATGCGTAGCTGCAGCTCGACACTCCCCCGGAACCGGTTGACCTCGGGGCGGTAGATGGCATGAACCGCGCCCTGCAGCCGATCCCACCCCCGTTCGACGCCACCGAATGCGATAGCCGGGAAAACCGGACCGGTACCGTCTCCGTTGGAGAGCTCCAGGCGGAGGTGGCCACCGCGGAGTTCCTTGGCCCTCTCGATCCGGAACACCCCGTCGAAGCACGGCTCCGGGAATCCCTGCCCCCACGGCCCGCCGTAGCGCAGGGCCCAGGCGGTCTCCAGATTGAGCTCCTCCGGCGCCAGGGCACCATCGGTCTCCAAGCGGAGCTTGGGCAACTCGCCCCCCAAGGCGTCGTCGAGGGCGCCGGCGAAGGCACGGCGAAACGCATCCAGCTGCCCGGACTCGATGGTCAGCCCCGCGGCCATGGCGTGGCCGCCGAAACACTCGATCAGGCTCGGTGAACGCGCGTGGATGCGCGCCAGCAGGTCGCGCATGTGCAGCCCCGGCACCGACCGCGCGGAGCCCCGCAGCCTACCCCCGTCGGCCGGGGCGAAGGCCACCGCCGGGCGGTGGTAGCGCTCCTTCAGCCGCGATGCCAGAATACCGGTGACACCCTGGTGCCAGCCCCGCGCGGCCACACAGACGCCGAGGCCCACGTCTTCTGCCTGCGCCTCCAGGCTGGCCAGGGCCTCTTCGGTCATCTGCGCCTCCACCTCGCGCCGCTGGCGATTGAGACCATCCAGCCCCGCCGCCCGCTCACGGGCCCGCTGCGGATCCTCTTCGAGCAGGCAGTCGACCCCAGCCGTCATGTCGTCCATCCGCCCGGCGGCATTCAGGCGCGGTCCCACGGCGAAAGCGAGATCGGCAGCCGTCACCTCCGTGGGCTCCCGGCCGGCTACCTCCAACAGTGCGACAATGCCTGGGCGCACCACACCGGCACGGATCCGCCGCAGCCCCTGCTCCACCAGGATGCGGTTGTTGTGATCGAGAGGCACCAGGTCGGCGACGGTCCCCACCGCCACGAGGTCGAGGAGCTCGAGCAGCGACGCCGTCTCTTCTCGGAGGCCGCCATCGGCCTCAAGGCCACGCCGCAGCGCCAGCGCCAGGTAGAACGCCACCCCGACCCCCGCCAGTGCGGTAGTCGGGAAGTGATCATCCTCGCGCAGGGGATCTACCACCGCCTCGGCTGCGGGCAGCGACTCCCCCGGCGCATGGTGGTCGGTGACCACGACACCCATACCCGCCTGCCGCGCCGCTGCAACCCCTTCCACGCTGGTCACACCGTTGTCCACTGTCACCAGCCAATCCGGTTCCATCGGGCGCAGACGCTCGACAACGGCCCCACTGAGGCCGTAGCCGAGGGAGAACCGGTCGGGTACAAAGGATTCGATTGCGGCTGGATCGCCGCCGGCGGCCTTCGCCAGCCGCCGGAGAGCCAGCACCATCAGCGCGGTGGCCGTGGCTCCATCGGCGTCGTAATCCCCGACCACGACGATCCGCTGCCCGGCGCGCAGGGCGGGTATCAGCGCGCGGACTGCGCGATCCAGATCGGCCAGGCCACTCGGCGGTTGCAGCCGGCGCAGACTCAGATCGAGTTCCCCGGAATCGCGCAGCCCCCGCCGTTCATAGACACGCCGCAAAACGGGGTGCAGCCCCTCAACAGCGTCTTCCGGAAGTGCCGCACCCGCTGGACGCCGCCGGATGTGCTCAGGCATCCCCGCCGCGCTCCTCGACCCAGGAGGCGATCGGCCGTGCCCGGCGCCAGAATCGCCGCAGCTCCCGTCGCCCCACGGTCACGCCGGGACGTCCGGGGCCGAAACACAGCTCCAGGGCATCCCATCGCGCCCCCTGCGCCCCCGCCTCGCGCAAAGCAGTCAGCGCCGGCGCCGCAAACGCGCGCTCCACCGCAGCCACCGCATCGATCCAGGCCGCCCCGTCATCCACGGCGAGGGCCTGCTCCGCCCAGGGGACGGCGACCAGCGTGGCTGGTCCCGGGGGGATCGGGGTCGCCCCGGCCAGATCCCCCACCTCGGCGCCGGCGAGGACCCCCAGGCCGAGCCAGGCCGGGTCGTCACTGAACACGCGCTGCCAGGGGAAGGCGTCCGGAACCGTCGGACACCGGCCGCTCCCCCAGGCCCACAGGGCATTAATGGGCGGTTCCCCGCGGTCTTCGCGATCGCGATTGACCGGGTGATCGCACAGCGCCATCTCGACTTCGTTAAAGAGGGTCGCCCAGCTCAGGGCGTCGCGTCCGCGCGGCAGGTAGGCATCGATCGTGCGACCACCGACCTGCTCCGGCGCAGGGCGATCAGGCAGGGGGTCCCGGCTCTGCAGGTACCACCGTCCCGCCGATGTCCGATGGAGCTGCACGCCCCGACCGGCCAGCAGATCGGCCAGATCGGTCTCGAGCCGCGCCGCCTCGAACTCGTTCATGGCCACCGGCACCAGCCGCACCCCCGCCGCTTCGGGGCGCAGGTGGACGGGCTGGGCGCGGCTCCAGTAGTCGTCACAGCCCGGCTCGCCACCATCGGCCAGCCAGCCCAGGGCACCCGCCGCCTCGGGAACCGGCGACGGCTCCAGGGCAGCGTGGCGCCCCCGGGCGAGCCAGGTCTCCAGCGCCGGCTGGCGCGCCAGCACCCCGGCGGGCAGCCGCCCGGGCAATGGCCCAAGTAGCCCCGGTACCCGGAGACGTAGACGGAAGGTGCTCAAAGCCGCTTCAGGATGGCCTCGCGAACCGCCTGGTAGTCGGCATCCACGGTCTGAACCGCATCGCCGGCCTGGGCGCTCGCCACATCCGGATCCTTGAGGCCGTGGCCGGTCAGGGTGCAGACCACCGTACTGCCTTCGGGGATGCGGCCGCTGCGGATATCCCGCATGGCCCCCGCTACCGAGGTCGCCGATGCGGGCTCGCAGAAGACCCCCTCGTGATCGGCGAGCATGCGCTGGGCCTGGAGGATCTCCTCGTCGCTCAGCTCATCGAACCACCCCCCGGACTCCTCGCGGACGGCCTGGGCGTAGTCCCACGACTGCGGATCACCGATGCGGATGGCGGTCGCCACCGTCTCCGGCTCGGCCACCGGGCCGCCCCGCAGGAACGGCGCGCTGCCGCTGGCCTGGTAGCCCACCATGCGCGGGCGCCGCTCCACCAGCGCCGAGGCGTACCGGCACTGCCCCCCGCAGAAGGCGCAGGCCGCCGTCAGCTGTTCGTCGCCCGTGCGGCCGGCGCACTCGCTATAGCCGATCCAGTGGGCGGTGATGTTGCCGGCGTTGCCCACCGGCAGGCAGTGATAATCCGGCGCCCGCTCGAGCTCCTCGATGATCTCGAAGGCGGCGGTCTTCTGCCCCTGCAGGCGGTACGGATTGATGGAGTTGACGATCGTCAGGGGCGCGTGCTCGGCCAGCTCCTTGACCAGCCGCATGCCGGCGTCGAAATTGCCGCGGATCTGCAGCACCTGAGCGCCGTGCATGATCGCCTGAGCCAGTTTGCCCATGGCAATCTTGCCATCGGGAATGAGCACGAAGCAGCTAATCCCGGCGCGGGCTGCATAGGCGGCCGCCGAAGCGGAGGTGTTGCCGGTCGAGGCACAGATGATCGCCTTGGCGCCCTGCTCGACGGCCTTGGTGACCGCCATGGTCATGCCCCGATCCTTGAACGACCCCGTCGGGTTGAGTCCCTCGAACTTGACGTAGAGATCCACGTCCCGTCCGAGCTCCGCCGGGATGCGGGTCAGCTGGATCAGCGGCGTATTCCCCTCACCCAGCCCGAGGATGCGCGCGTCGTCGCTGATCGGCAGCCGGTCCAGGTACTTGGCGATCAGTCCGGTGTAACGGGGTCGGAAGGGCATGCTCGTCACTCCAGGCTCTCGACGCGGATGCGCACGACACGGCCATCAACCTGCTCCAGGTGCTCCAGGCGCTCGATGGCCGCATCCATATGCCGCTCGTGGATTCGGTGGGTCAGCAGGATGATCGGGACGTGTTCGGCCCCCGCCTGCGGCTGTTTCTGGATAATGGCCTCGATAGAGATCCCGAAATCCCCCAACACACGAGTGACATCCGCCAGCACACCGGGCTCGTCCCTGGCCGAGAGCCGCAGGTAGTAGGCGGTCTCGACATCGCGCATGGGCAGCACCGGCTCCCGAGAGAGGGACTCCGTGTGGAAGGCCAGATACGGCACCCGGTTTTCCGGCTCGAGGTTGAACTCGCGGACCACATCGATCATGTCGGCCACCACCGCCGAGGCGGTCGGCTCGGCGCCGGCCCCGGCGCCGTAGTAGAGCGTCGGGCCGACCGCGTCCCCCTTGACCATGACGGCGTTCATCACCCCGTCCACGTTGGCCAGCATGTGCCGCCGCGGCAGCAGGGTCGGGTGGACCCGCAGTGCGTACCCCCCTTCCTCGTGGAAGGCCATCCCCAGGTGCTTGATGCGGAAGCCCAGCTCTTCGGCGAAGGCGACATCCTCGCGGGTGATGTGGTCAATCCCCTCGACGTAGACCTTGTCGTACTGCAGCGGGATCCCGAAGGCGATGGAGGCCAGGATGGTGAGCTTATGGGCGGCGTCGGTGCCGTCCACATCGAAGCTCGGATCCGCCTCCGCGTAGCCCAGGCGTTGCGCCTCGGCGAGCACATCACCGAACTGCCGCCCCTCGTAGAACATCTCGGTGAGGATGTAGTTCGAGGTGCCGTTGATGATCCCCGCCAGCCACTCGATGCGATTACCGGTTAAGGCCTCGCGGACCGCCTTGATGATCGGGATGCCGCCGGCAACGGCCGCCTCGAAGGCGACGGTGACACCATTCTCACGTGCGCGGGCGAAGATCTCGTTCCCGTGGGAGGCGATCAGCGCCTTGTTGGCCGTGATGACGTGCTTGCCGTTATCCAGGGCCCGCAGCACCAGCTCCCGAGCCGGCTCGTGGCCGCCGATAAGCTCGGCGATGATCTCCACCTCGGGGTCATCGACCACCTCGAAGGGATCGGTGGTCAGGCGAATCCCCTCCAGCCGACAGCTGCGCGGCCGCTCCGGGTGGCGCGCCGAGGCGTGGGTAACGCGGATCTCACGCCCGGCGCGCCGGTTGATCACATCGGCGTTGCGCTCGAGGATATTGACCACGCCCGAACCCACGGTGCCGAGGCCGAGCATCCCCACATTAACCGGTTTCAATCCTCACCTCCGAATCTGAACGGTTCCAGCCCGCTGCCGCAGGGCGCGGGCTCAGCAGGCATCGTCGCGCCGCAGCATCTGCTTGATGCCGCGAATCGCCTGGCGCGTGCGGTGTTCGTTCTCGATCAACGAGAAACGGACGTACTCATCACCGTAACTGCCGAAGCCGATCCCCGGAGAGACCGCCACCTTGGCATCGGCGAGCAGCTTCTTCGAGAACTCCAGCGATCCCATCTCCCGATACGCCTCGGGGATGCGCGCCCAGACGAACATGGTCGCCTTCGGGCGCTCCACGGGCCATCCAGCCGCCTCAAGGCCATCGCAGAGGACATCGCGCCGGACCCGGTACATCTCCCGGATCTCGGCGACGCAGTCCTGCGGCCCCTCCAGCGCCAGGATGCCGGCGACCTGAATGGGCGTGAACATACCGTAATCAAGGTACGACTTCATCCGCGCCAGGGCCGCAATCAAGTCCGGGTTGCCGCAGACGAAGCCGATGCGCCAACCCGGCATGTTGTAGGTCTTGGACAGGGAGTAGCACTCCACCGCCACATCCTTGGCACCGGGGACCTGCAGGATCGAAGGCGCCTTATAGCCGTCGAAGACGATCTCGGCGTAGGCCAGATCCTGGACCACCCAGATGCCCTCCTTGCGCGCGATCTCCACAACCTTCTCGAAGAACTCCAGCTCGACGCATTGCGCCGTGGGGTTCGAGGGGAAGTTGAGGATGAGCATCTTGGGCTTGGGGTAGGTATCCCGGATCGCCTTCTGGAGCTCGACGAAGAAGTCCCCGCCCGGGATCATGGGCACGTGGCGGATGTCCGCCCCGGCGATCACGACACCGTAAGGGTGGATCGGATAGGCAGGGTTGGGAACCAGCACCGCATCCCCCGGCCCCAGGGTGGCCAGAGCCAGGTGGGCCAGCCCCTCCTTGGAGCCGATGGTGACGATGGCTTCGCTCTCCGGGTCGAGGTGCACATCGAAATTCTCGGCGTACCAGTTACTCACCGCACGACGCAGCCTCGGGATGCCCCGTGACATCGAGTATCGGTGCGTATCGGGTCGCTGGGCCGCCTCGCAGAGCTTGTCCACGATATGCTGGGGCGTGGGCTGGTCGGGATTACCCATCCCGAAATCCACGATATCCTCGCCCCGCTGACGCGCGGCAGCCTTGAGTTCATTGACGATGTTGAAGACGTACGGAGGCAGCCGCTTGATCCGAGGGAAGTCGGCTTTCGGCAGATCGGAGTCCACGGGCGAACCTCAAGGAATTCAGTGTAGGGACCGGGGGCAATGAAGCCTGTGAACGTACTCACCCGGGGCAGAACTGTCAAACGAGAAGAGGCGTTAGCGCATGAAACTTGCCCAAGATCAAGGCACAGCCCAGTACCGAATCCGCGCCTTCGAGCCGGGGTGGATTCGAATCAATCAGACGGACTACGAGACCAGCGTCCTCCTGACGCCCCACTCGCTGAGCACCGAGATCCGCGCGGAGCGCTTGAGCGAGCTGACGCTCGCCGATCTGCAGCCGGCCATTGACCTGGAGCCGGAGCTGATCCTGCTCGGTACCGGCGGCGAGCAGGCGTTCCCGGATCGCGCACTGATGCGCGCCCTGATCGGCTCGGGCATCGGCTTCGAGGCCATGGACACCCGCGCCGCCTGCCGGACTTTCAACCTTCTCCTGGGCGAGGATCGCCCGGTGGCGGCGGTGCTGCTGCTGCGCTAGTCGACCCCGACTCCCCCGTTGCCGGCGCGCCAAACGCGTAGGTACTGCGCGTGCGATCCGCCTTGGCGACATACATGGCGTCATCGGCAACCCGCTGGAGTTCGTCGGCCGATACCCCATGCTCGGGATAGATGGCGATACCGATGCTGAGTGAGACCTGGAAGCGGCGTCCGTTGACGATCACCGGTTCGTCGAGACTGGCGACGATATTCTCGGCCACCCGCTCGGCAGCGCGCCGCCCATCGACCCCCTCCAGCAGGATAACGAACTCGTCGCCACCGTGGCGGGCGACAGTGTCCACCTCGCGAACGGCTCCCGTGAGCCGCCTGGCCAACTGCTGAAGGACCCGGTCGCCGACCTCGTGGCCGTGCTCGTCGTTGATCGGCTTGAAGTGGTTGAGGTCGATGAACAGCAGCGCCACCGCCTCCCGATTCCGTCGCGCCCATTCCAGCGCCTTCTCCAGGCGATCGAGCAGCAGCGCCCGATTCGCCAGACCGGTCAGGTGATCGTGCAGCGCCATGTGGCGCATCTGTTCCTGGCTTCGCTCGGCCTCCGCCAGGGCCTGCATCCGCTCGGTGACGTTGTAGGCCAGCCACAGCACCGACGGGCGCGCCTCCAGCCCCGACGGCAGCGGATAGATTCGCGCCTCGAACCACTGGCAGCCGTGCGGCCCACCCTCGCCACCACCCTCGATCTGGTCCAGATCCAACTGGTAATCCAGGATGACCAGGCGACGCTCGTTGAGGGCCTGATGGATACTTTCAAGGAAACGCTCGGCCAGCTCAAAGCTGACGACCTGGTGGAGCCGCCGCCCGAGCAGGCTGCGAAGATCCCGATACAACCGCCGCTCCTGCCCGCCGAAGACCTCCCGGAACTGCCCGCGATCATCAATCACGAACCCCAGATCGGGGACGGTGGCCATGATCGCCTCCAGGCGGTCCTTGAGGAAACGCATCCGCAGGGCCTGGCGGGCGAGCAGACCGGTGAGAGCGGCGAGGATGAGACCCCCGCCGCCCCATGCCCACCACCACCAGGCCGGCACCGAGGCCTGCGCCTGCCACCCGCCCTGCGGAATGGCCGCCAGCTGCCAGCTCGACGCACCAAACACGATGCCCATGGTCACCGGATCTCGCTTGAAGACATCCGGCTCACCGAAGAACACCTCACCCATTTCGCCAAGGCCATCCCGGCCTTTCAGGGCCACTTGCAGGCCGGACTCCCCGACATCCCGAAGCCCGGCGGCGGTGTAGAAGCGCTCCAGCTCCAGCGGTACACTGGCCACCCCCCAGTAGCTGCCGTCATCCTCATAAATCGGCACGCGCACGATCAGGGCCTCCCCGTCTTGGACCAACTCCGTGGGGCCTGCGACGACCGGTGCCCCGGTCGCCATGACCCGGTGGAGGCTGGCCCTTTGGACCGGATGCTCACCGATGTCCAGCCCCAGGGCACGAACGTTGCCGGCCAGCGGATAGACGTAGCGAATGACGTTGTTCGGCGCGAGTGTGATATTGCGGATGTGGAACTCGGGACGCATCATGCGCCGGGCAATGGCCGCGAAACGCTCGCCGTCCAGGTCGGGATCCGCCCCGACCAGCACACTCAGCCCGGCCACCAGCGAGACCGACGCGTTCAGCTCGCCCTCGATCCGGCCCCGCAGGGCCGAGGCCTCTTCGGTCACTTGCCCGCGCGCCTGCTCCAGCCGGTACTCCTCGAGCCAATGCCCCACCAGACCGGCCAAGATCAGGACGCCGAGGAGGATCCCGACGGCGAGCAGCAACGGCCCAGCGATGTACAGGCGCTGAAACGCCGATGGTGCACGCCGTGCCGTCTGTGGATCCTCCGCCGGCTCCGTCACGCCCCTCCTGCCCTCCGCTTGGCACGCTGCCAGGCCGCCTCCAAGGCGTCGATCGACTGCTCCCCTAGGGGTTCACCGCGGGCCTCGAACTCCGCCTCCACGCCCCGAAAGCGCCCTTCGAAGCGCTGCCCGGCACGCCGCAGAGCGGTCTCCGGATCCACGTCCAGATGGCGAGCGAGATTCACCACGGCAAACAGCAAATCTCCCACCTCCGCCTCGCGACGTTCGGCGGGACCGTGGACCTCGGCCTCGACCTCCTGAAGCTCCTCGCGAACCTTGGCGGCAGCCCCCCGATGGTCCGGCCAGTCAAACCCCACCCGGGCCGCCCGACGCTGGAGCTTGCTGGCTCGAACCAGGGCAGGCAGCGCCGTGGCAACGCCGTCGAGGGCGCTGTGGCCCCCGCCCCGGTGCCGACGCTCCTGCTCCTTAATCGCCTCCCAATGATGGGTCACGGATTCGGCTTCAGCCACCTGCGACGTGCCAAAGACATGGGGGTGGCGGCGGATGAGCTTCGCCTCGAGGGTCTCGGCCACCGACTGGAAATCGAAGTAACCGTCCTCCTCGCCCATGCGGGCGTGAAAGATGACCTGCAGCAACAGATCCCCCAACTCATCGCGCAGCGCCTCCATATCCCTGCGCTCGATGGCATCCGCCACTTCGTAAGCCTCTTCGACCGTATGCGGCGCAATGGAGTAAAAATCCTGCTCGACATCCCAGGGGCACCCCTGCCGGGGGTCACGCAGGCGCTCCATAATCTGCAGCAGACGGTCAACGGCTTGCACGGGGAACTCCTCCCTTGTCTTCGTTGCGGTTTGACAGGTTTCAATCGGTCAACTTAGTTTAAGCAGGCTAACCAGCCAATTGCGGAATGGCCATGGAGAAGACCAGACCCGGTTTGACCCAGGGGGTGGGGCCGGCCACGGAGCGCGGGGAGCGGACGCGCCGTAAACTGCTCGCCGCCGCCGAGGTGGAATTCGGCGAGAAAGGGTTCCACACCGCATCGATCAGCAGCATCACCCAGCGCGCCGGTGTGGCCCAAGGTACGTTTTACCTCTACTACCGCTCCAAGGAGGAGATCTTCCGCGCCCTGGTCGAGCACATGAACCGAACCATGCGCCGCTACCTCAGCGAGGCCATTGAGGACGCGGCCAACCGGGCCGAGGCCGAGCGCATCGGCCTGGAGGCGTTTCTACGCTTCTGCCGGGAACACGAAAACCTCTACCGGATCGTGATGGAGTCGCAGTTCGTCGATCCGGAGGCCCACCGCTGGTATTTCCAGACCCTGGCGGGCGGCTACGCCGAGCGACTCAAGGCCGCGCAGGCCCGTGGCGAAGTTCGCAACGGCGACCCGTACACCCAAGCCCTAGCTCTGATCGGCATGGCATTCTTCATGGGTAAGCGCCACCTGATCTGGAGCCAGGACTGTGTCCCCGAGGCCGACGCCCTGGCGGCAGCCTCTGAGATCATCCAGCACGGCATCACCCCGGACACTGGCAAGCCGCGGTAGCAAGCCCTGGCGAGCCGCACACACCGCGCCGGCTTACTCCTGCTTGAGCACCGCCATTCCCCGCTCCACCGCTGGCCGCTCAGCGATCTCGTCCGACCAACGCAGCACGTTGGGGAAGTCGCCCATGCGCTGCCCCAGGCGCTCGGCGACCTGCACCCACGGGTAGGTCGCCATATCGGCGATGGTGTATGCCGCCCCGCCCAGGTAGGGAACCTCGCCCAGGCGATGATCCAGCACCTTAAGCAGCCGCTCGGTCTCCCGGGTGTAGCGCTCGATACCGTACTCCACCCGCTCCGGGGCCTGATTGCGGAAGTGGCCCGCCTGACCGAACATCGGACCGATCCCGCCCATCTGGAACATCAGCCACTCGATGGTGCGCATCCGCGGCACCGGATCGGACGGCAGGAACTGCCCGGTCTTTTCGGCCAGATAGATCAGGATCGCGCCGGACTCGAACAGTGAGAACGGCTCTGCGTCGGGCCCACTGCTATCGACAATGGCCGGTATGCGGCCATTGGGGCTGATGCGCTGGAACTGCTCGGCGAACTGCTCGCCCTTGCCGATGTTCACCCCGTGGACCCGATACGCCAGCCCCATCTCCTCGAGGGCGATGTGGACCTTCTGCCCGTTGGGCGTCGGCCAGCTATAAAGTTCGATCATTGTGCCTCCCTGATTGAAAATGCCTCGCCGGAGGCCGCCGAGGCCTGGCGATATCCTAGAAGACGAATGTTTTCCGGGTCGACGTCGGATTCCGCTACAATAGCGACCATGGATGCAGAAACCCGTCCCATTGAAGCCGAGCCGTCGCCCCGGCGCCACAGCCGAACAGTCCACATCGGTGGCCTGCGTATGGGCGGCGACGCCCCGATCGTGGTCCAGTCGATGACCGACACCGACACCGCCGACGAGGTGGCCACTGCGGTCCAGGCCGCGGATCTGGCTCGCGCCGGATCCGAACTGGTCCGGGTGACCATCAACAACGAGGAAGCCGCGGCGGCCGTGCCGCGCATCCGCGAGCGGCTAGCCCGGATGGGGGTCGAGGTGCCCATCGTCGGCGACTTCCACTTCAACGGCCACAAGCTGCTGCGTCGCCACCCCGAGTGCGCCGAGGCCCTCGCCAAGATGCGCATCAACCCGGGCAACGTCGGCAAGGGCAGCCGGCGCGATCCGCAGTTCGCGGAGATGATCGAGATCGCCTGCACCTACGACCTTCCGGTACGCATTGGCGTCAACTGGGGAAGCCTGGACGACAGCGTGCTCACCCGGCTGATGGACGCCAACGCCGCACGCCAGCAGCCGCTGCCGCCGGAGACCGTCATGCGCGACGCGGTGGTCACCTCGGCGGTGGAGAGTGCGCAGCGCGCCGAGGAACTCGGGTTGCCGGGTGATCGCATCGTGCTCTCCTGCAAGATGAGCGGCGTCCAGGATCTGGTGGCGGTCTATCGCGACCTGGCCCGCCGCTGTGACTACCCCCTGCACCTGGGCCTGACCGAGGCCGGCATGGGGGTCCCTGGTGTGGTCGCCTCCTCCGCGGCCCTGGCCATCCTGTTGCAGGAGGGGATCGGCGACACCATCCGGGTCTCGCTCACACCGGATCCCGGCGGAGCCCGCACCCGGGAGGTCGAGGTTGCCCAGCAGGTCCTGCAGAGCATGGGCCTGCGCGATTTCACCCCGCGGGTCACCGCCTGCCCGGGCTGCGGGCGCACCTCCAGCGACTTCTTCCAGCACCTGGCCGAGCACATCCGCAACCATATCGACAAGCGCATGCCGGAATGGCGCGAGCGCTACCCCGGCGTCGAGGGGCTGCGGATCGCCGTCATGGGGTGCGTAGTCAACGGCCCCGGCGAGAGCCGCCACGCCGATATCGGCATCAGCCTGCCCGGCGCCGGTGAGCAGCCCTCGGCACCGGTGTTCATCGACGGCGAGCGCTCGGTCACCCTCAAGGGCGATCAGATCGCCGAAGAGTTCGAGCAGATCGTCGAGTCCTACGTGCAACGGCGGTTCGGCTAGCCCAACGCCACAAGCCAAGCCATCGGGGGGGGGGTGGACGATCCCGCCCCTCGGCTTGCGTGGCCCTAGCGCACGCGCCGCGCACGCGCCGAGCGGTGCGTGGGATGCTTGGGCCCTCGCTCGGTCAGTACGCCGCATACCTCGCAGCGCCACGGACCGGTCTGGTACTGGCGTGCCAGCCACTCCCGTGCTGCCGGCCGTTCCACCAGATCGGCAACGGTGAGGCGCTCCATGAAGTGGGCGATATCCGCCATCAGCCGGCTCCATACAGCGCCCTCAAGCGCGCTGCGGTAAGTGGTACCGGCCTCCCGGCGCTCCACCGCCGCAATGATCTCGGCCACCGTCACCTCGCTAGCCGGCCGGGCCAACCGATACCCCCCACCCGGCCCAGGGATCCCCTCAATGATCCGGTGCGGCCGCAAATCGGCAAAGATCTGATCGACGTACGAGGTGGAAATGTTCTGACAGACCGAGATCTCGGCCAGCGGTACCGGGCCGATCTCGTCGTGCAGCGCGATATGCAGGACCGCACCGACGGCATAGCGTCCGCGGGCAGTAACCTGCACCAGGGTGTTGGGATCGGCATTGGCGTACATGGCACAGCCCTCACGGTTTTGAGCGATTCTATTGTGGACCAGTTTAGTCCATTTCTCGCTCTGTGCCAATTTGCCGCAGCACACCGCCCCCTCCCCCCTCAGTAAGGGGGCACATTGAAGGCGTGATTGACCGGCCCGGCACCGCCCCCGAGACCACGGGCGGTCCGCAACGCCTCCTGGAGGTAATCCCGGGCGTGCGGCACCGCGTCGCTCAAAGGCAACCCACGGGCGACACCGGCGGCGATGGCGCTCGCCAGGGTGCACCCGGTGCCGTGATTGGAATTCGTCTCGATGCGTCGGCTGCGAAAGCACACCTCGCCTTCGGGAGTCGCCAGGCAATCAATGACCTCGTCGCCGGGGGCGTGCCCGCCCTTGACCAGCACGGCCTCGGCGCCGTAACCGCGCAGGGCCCGCGCGGCCTCCTGCAGACCGGACTCGGTAGCGGGGACGGAGCGCCCGAGCAGTACCTCGGCCTCGGGCAGGTTGGGCGTGAGCAACGTCGCCCGCGGCAGGAGCACGTCGCCAAGTCGCTCGGCCGCAGCCTCGGCCAGGAGGCGATCGCCGCTCTGGGCCACCATCACCGGGTCCACCACCAACGGCACCCCGGGGGCCAAGGCGTCGAGTTCGGCGGCCACCGCGTCGATGACGGCCGTATCGTGGAGCATGCCTGTCTTCACGCAGTCGGCCCCGATATCGGTGAGCACCGAGCGGATCTGGGCACGGATGAAGCCAGGCGGGACCGTGTGCACATCCTGCACGCCCTGAGTATTCTGCGCCGTCAGGGCGGTGATCGCCGTACAGCAATAGCCGCCGAGCGCCATGACCGCTTTCAGGTCGGCCTGGATGCCGGCGCCGCCGCCCGAATCCGAGCCGGCAATCACCAGCACTCGCGCGTTACCGAATCGATCCGTCATGCCTGCTCCTCTCCTGATGCCGCTGCGTTCTCTCGGGTCAGCTGTTCGCGGACGCGGTTGCGATCCACCTTGCCGGCCCCGGTCAGCGGCAGCTCCTCAAAAAAGCGCATCAGTCGCGGCACCTTGTACCGTGCCAGCTCACGCTCGGCAAACTGCCGGATCTGCGCCGCATCCACCTCGGCCCCATCGCGCGCGACCAGCGCCGCCGCCGGCACCGCCCCCCAACGCGGATCGGGCACACCCACTACCGCCGCCTTGCGCACGCCGGCGTGGCGCAGCAGGACCCGCTCCACCTCCTCCGGGGCAATGTTCTCGCCGCCACTAATGAACATGTTGTCCACGCGGCCGACCAGGCGCACGTAGCCCTCATCGTCCTGGTAGGCCAGATCGCCGCTGTAGACCCAGCCATCCGCCAACAGGGTGTCGGCGCTGCGCTCGGGCTCATCCAGGTAGCCATCGAAGTTGTGCGGGCTGCGCATCAGCAGCACCCCCACCTCTCCCGCTGGCACCCTCTCCAGTCCCTCCGGATCGACGATGCGGTAGTCCGTGTGGAACATCGAGGTCCCCACGGAATCGTGGTGCTCGCGCAGCTCGTCGATCCCCTGGTCATCGCCGATATAGAGGAAGTTGGAAGGCCCCGCCTCGGTCATCCCGTAGGACTGGCTCACCCGCACGCCGCGCTGCCAGAACGGCTGCATGGTCCAGGAGGAGCACGGCGCCCCCGCCGTGGTGATCTGTTCCAGGGTGCTCATATCCACCCCGGCGAAACGCGGGTGCTCAGCCATGAGCTGCAGCATCGCCTCAACAGCCCCGAAGTGGGTGATCCCCTCCCCCTCAATGAGCTCCAGAGCCTGGCCCGGATCAAAGCTGCGCGGCATGACGGTGTAGCCACCGGCGTAGAAGACCGGCGTCAACGTATTCCAGCCACCGATATGAAACAGCGGGAAGGTCAGCAACTCCTGCTGCGGCCCCAGCGAGCCGCCGCTGGTGACCAGGATGTCGATAGCGTTCCAGACCATCTGACGATGGGAGACCACGCAGATCTTGGGCGTCGCCGTCGTTCCGCCCGTGTGAACGTAGAGGTACGGGTCGGCGAGCGCCAACGGCCGGTTCTGAATACTGGCCGGACCCTCGCCGGCCTCCACGGCCTCGAAGTAAGGCCCCCGGCCATCGGCCAACTCGATGCGCTGGGCCCCCGCCGGGAGATCCAGCTTGCCGGCCAGGTCGGCGAACGCCTCGTCGTAGAACAGGGCGCGGGGCGCGATGCGCCGCACCAGATCGCTGAGCTCGCTCTGCGCCAGACGATAGGACAGCGGCGCCAGAACCACCCCGGTCTTGCCGCAGGCCAGATAGAGATCGACGGCCTCAAGCCGGTTGCGCGAGAGCAGGCAGATCGGTTCGCGAGGGCCGATCCCCAGTGTCTCCGTCAGCATCGCCGCTGCCCGCTCGGCTCGTCGATCGGCCTGCCGATAGGTAAGACAGCGCTCGCTGTCGGGCTCGTAGAGCGCCAGTCGTTCGGGGGTCAACGCCGCGCGCCGCCCGGACCAGTTGCCAACCCACTCCATGGGCAGATCGTCGTAGCTCAAAACCGCTGCCATGCAGCCTCCTCTTGGTACCAACAGGGCGGGGTCTCAACCCTGTTTCTGCTTCCAGTAGCGCCGCAGCCCTAGCGCCGACATCCACGCCGGATTGATCGCCTGGTGCCCGGGCCAGTCGGCCGCGTCCAGCCCCTGTTCCAACGCCCACGCCTCCAGCCAGTCCGTATACCGGGCCTGCAGATCGGTGACGTCGGCTGCCCGGGGCACGTTCTCGTCGGCCCAATGGCACACCGCCCGCAGCCCCCGGCGCAGGGCAGCCAGATGCTCCGCAGGGTCCAGGAACAAACCGAAATGGGTCAGCGCCAGGTATTCGGGCTGCTGCGCAGCGATATGGGCCAAACTCCGTCGCCACCGCTCGGGGGCGAACTCCGGCGGTGGTGCCGGGGGAACCACCACCCCGGAGTGCGGCATGCGCACCCCGGCCACATCCCCGGTAAAGCAGATGTCGTCGAGCTGGAAGGCCAAGTGGTGCTCGGCGTGCCCCGGGGTATCCAGCGCCACCACACCAATCCCGCCGACGGCGACCTCATCGCCATCTTCCAGCGTGGTGATCTGCTCCTCGGGAACGGGCAGGCACTCCCCCCAGAGGCGGTCCATGTCGTCGCCGTAGATCCGCGCGGCGCTCTCGAGCAGACGGGAGGGATCGATCAGGTGCGGGGCACCCCGCGGATGCACATACACGCGGGCGCCCTGACGGGCCAGCCAGCCGGCCGCACCGGCGTGGTCCAGGTGGATGTGGGTCAACAGGAGGTGGGTGATATCCCCCGGTGCCAGCCCCCGCCGGCGAAGCTCCAGCTCGAGGCCGCCGATTGTGCTCCCGGGGCCGCTCTCGATCAGCATCGCCCCGCCCTGATGACGGATCAGAAAACTGGCGATACGCCCGGGCTTGCCCTGGAAGTGCAGGTCGATCGCCTCCACCGAAACACCGGTACGCGAGCGTAGACTGTCCACGACGGACCTCCTCTGCTTGAATGGTAGGGGCCGCACACCGTCTACGCTAGCACGGAGCAAGCGCCATGATCCGAGTCACGCCGCGCGTCGCTGCCCTCGCCGGTCTCCCGCTGATCGGCGGGTCCGCCCTCGCCGGGGAGGTGATCGAGGCCAACCACGACACCGAGTACCACGGCGTGCGCATCGTGCAGGTGGCCACGGACCTGGAACACCCCTGGGGGCTGGCCTTCCTGCCCGACGGCGGCATGCTGGTCACCGAGCGCCCGGGCCGCATCAACCGGATCGAGGACGGCCAGGTCGAGCGCCTATCAGGCGGCCCCGAGAACGTCTTCGCCCGCAACCAGGGCGGGATGCTCGATATCGCCCTCCATCCGGACTTCGATGACAACCGCCAGGTCTACTTCACGTACGCGCACGGTGATGCCGACGAGACCACCGTAGCGCTGGCGCGGGCACGCCTCGATGAAGACGCGCCCCGGCTGACCGACCTCGAGGAGCTCTTGGTGGCCGATGCCGGGGCCAGCCCCGGGCGGCACTACGGCTCACGGATCGATTTCAAACCGGACGGGACCCTGCTCATGACCGTCGGTGACCGCGGCGATGACGAACACGATCCGGACAGCCACCGCGCCCAGGACAACAGCAATCACGTCGGGACCACCCTGCGCCTGAAGGACGACGGCTCGGTGCCCGCCGACAACCCCTTCGTTGAAGACGACGAGGTGCGCGACGAGATCTACACCTACGGCCACCGCAACGCCCAGGGTCAGTTCATTCACCCGGAGACCGGTGAGATCTGGCAGAGTGAGCACGGGCCGCGAGGTGGCGATGAACTCAACCGGGTCCAGGCCGGGCATAACTACGGGTGGCCGATCATCTCCCATGGCCGCGACTACGCCACCCAGGAACCGATCGGGACCGGGCGCCATGCCGAGGGCATGGAATCGCCCATCCGGGACTGGACCCCGGCCATCGCACCCTCGGGGCTGGATCACTACAGCGGCGAGGCGTTCCCGCGCTGGGAGGGGGATTTCCTGGCCGGCGCGCTGGTGCGCCCGGCGGTGCGCCGCGTGGTCGTCGAGGACGACACGGTGGTCCACGAAGAGGAGATCCTGCGCGACGCCGTGGGTCGGGTCCGCGCCGTCCAGGAGGGCCCCGAGGGACGGATCTATCTGCTGACCGACGAATCCGATGGCGGCATCTACCGCCTGGAACCTGCCGACTGAGGGAGCCTGTGCCGCTACTCGAGCTACGCAACGTTCAACTCGCCCTGGGGCACCATCCGCCCCTGCTGGAAAACCTCAACCTGACCATCGACCCCGGGGAACGGGTCTGCCTGGTCGGGCGCAACGGCGCCGGGAAGTCCACCCTGATGCGCATCCTCACCGGTGCCGTTGAGCCCGACGACGGCCAGGTCCTCTGCGACCCCGGCGTCCGCGTCGCACAACTGGCCCAGGAACTGCCCGAAGACACCAGCGGCACGGTCTATCAACATGTCGCCGCCGGCCTGGGCGCACTCGGCGAAACCGTCGAACGCTACCACCGGGTGGCCGAGGCCGTTGCCGCCGGAGATACCGAACGCCTCGACGAGATGCAGGCCTGCCAGGACGCCCTGGACGCCGAGGGCGGGTGGGACCTAAAGCAGCGCGTGGAGGCGGTCATCTCCCGCCTCGACCTTGACCCCGACGCCCCCATGGCGCACCTCTCCGGCGGCGTGCAGCGGCGGGTACTGCTCGGCCGCGCCCTGGTCACCGATCCGGACCTGCTCCTGCTCGACGAGCCCACCAACCACTTGGACATCGAGGCCATCACCTGGCTCGAGGGGTTCCTGCGCGACTGGCCCGGGGCGCTGCTATTCATCACCCACGACCGCACCTTCCTGCAGAGCCTCGCTACCCGCATCGTGGAGATCGATCGAGGGGCGCTGATCAGTTACCCCGGCGATTACCAGAACTATCTGCGCCGGCGCGAGGAACGCCTGCACGCCGAGGAGCAACAGCGCGCCGAATTCGACAAGCGCCTGGCCCAGGAGGAGGCGTGGATCCGCCAGGGGATCAAGGCCCGGCGCACCCGCAACCAGGGCCGGGTCCGCGAACTCCAGCGCATGCGCGCCGAACGCGCCGAACGCCGCGAGCACCAGGGCAAGGCGCGTTTCAGCGTCCAGGAGGCCGAACGCTCCGGCAAGATCGTCGCCGAGGCCGAGGGGGTCCACTTCGCCTACGGCGACACCACCATCGTCCGCGACCTGAACACCTCCATCCTGCGCGGCGACAAGGTGGGCATCATCGGCCCCAACGGCTGCGGCAAGACCACGCTGATCCGCCTGCTCCTCGGGGCGCTGGAACCCACCCATGGGGTCATCCGGCGCGGCACCCGGCTGGAGATCGCCTATTTCGACCAGCAACGCGCGGTGCTCGACGAAGACGCCAGCGTTCAGGACAACGTCGGCGGGGGGCGCGAGCACATCGACATCAACGGCCAGTCCCGCCACGTGCTCAGTTACCTGCAGGACTTCTTGTTCCCGCCCCAACGGGCCCGTCAGCCGGTTCGCGCCCTCTCCGGCGGCGAGCGCAACCGCCTGCTACTGGCCCGGCTCTTCAGCCAGCCGGCCAACCTGCTCGTCCTCGACGAACCAACTAACGACCTCGATGCCGAGACCCTCGAGCTCCTCGAGGAGAGACTGCTGGATTTCTCCGGCACCGTACTGGTAGTCAGCCACGACCGATCGTTCCTGGATGCAGTCGTCACCCAGAGCCTGGCCTACGAAGGGGATGGGCGCTTCCGCGAATACGCCGGGGGCTATAGCGACTGGCAGAGACAGCGCCCCGGCCCAGCACCGCAGCGCCCCTCCGAGCGGGGAGGAAAGAACACCAAGGAGCGGGGCCACGCCAGTCCAACCGGAACGCCGGCGGCGAGCACCACCGGCAGCGGTCGGAAACGCCTGACGCGCAATGAGGAGCAGGAACTCGCCGCCCTGCCGGAACGCATCGAGGCCCTGGAGCGGGAGCAGGCGCAGCTGCATGAGCAGCTGGCCGATCCCGCCCTCTACCAGAGCGACGACGGCCGTCTGTCGGCCTTGCAGGAACAGCTGGCCGAACTGGAGGCGCGCCTGGAGTCGACCTACGAGCGGTGGCAGGACCTAGAGGCGCGCAGCCATGCCGGGTGATGACCCCGTATGCATACAGCGCACTCCGCGGTTGGCCGGGTCGCCTGGCACCTGCGGGCGCTCCCCGGCTCCTCGGGTTCGTGACCCAATTCCGGCATCGGGACAACCCCCGCGGACGCGGTGTCTTATACTTCCAATGGCAGCTGCCAACGCCCCGCAACGCGAACCCAGGACCCACGCCCACCGATGAGCCACCCTGTCGACACCTTTCGAAGCCACTTCCGCTTCGCGCTCGTGGCCTCGGGCCGGGCGCGGGATACCATCCACGTGGTCTATACCGCCCCCCCGGCGGAGCAGGAGGTCACCGCTGCCAGCGCCGCCCTGGACCGGACCCCGCGGGACGCCCTGTTGCAGGATGTCCGGGTCGAGCCAGCCTTCCTGAAGCGTTTTGGCGAGGGCGGGGACCAGCTCGGTGATCTGAAGAGCCTGCGCAGGATCTACGGCCGCAGCTTCCCGTTGCCCTATGCCGCAGCCATGGCCGGCGCCCTCGGGCGTGCCCACAACCGGGGTTGCGCCCAGCTGCGCGGCTACCTCTCCCGCGACGAGGAGCGCATCCTGCCCCGGCTGTTTCCGCTCCAGCACGTCCGGCACCGCGAATATCGAGCGAGGACCAGCGCACTGCTTCGGGCCGCCGGCGACCGCATGCCGGTCTTCTACGAACTGATCGGCCTCGCCTGCGAACAGCTGGATTAGCAATGATTGCCCGGCGCACAGCCGCGGCTGCTAAAGGCTCTCCTCCAGGATCGACCGCCACTGCTCGGCATCCAGCGCCACCGGGTTGCGCCGGTTCGATCCCTTCGCCACGACGGCCTCCAGGTGCCGGGGCTCGATGCCGTAGCCGGACAGCCCCACCAGTCCGGCGTGCGTACGCGCCTCCTGCCGCCAGTGCTCTAGGGTTTCGACCAGGGCGTCGGCCCGGGCCTCGCCGCCGAGCCGGCCGGAGACCGCAGCCATCCGATCCTCCACCCGCTGCCGAGACGCCCCGCCCACGGCTCGAGCCTGGCGCAGGGTATGCGCCATCGCCGGGGGGAGCACATTGGCGCAGGCCGCCCCGTGGGGGACGGACGCCACCGCCCCGAGCGGCCCGATGAGCCCGTGGACGATGCCTAGCCCGGTATAGGTGAGCGCCACCCCCGAGAGACTGGCAGCCAGCGCCATGTCGTGGCGCTGCGCCTCGAGATCGGCATCGCCGTGGCGGCGGATCAACTCCGGGAGGGCCCCACCGGCCAGCTCCAGGCCGTAGACCAGCCAGCCGTCGAGCAGCGGCGAGGAGGTGGGCGCCAGGTAGCTCTCCAGCAATTGCGAAAAGGCGTCCATCCCCGCACTGGCAACCACCGAACGCGGCACGGACGCCGTCAGCCGCGCATCGAGAACCACCCGATCCGCCACGTAATGGGGATGACGCAGGGATTTCTTGTAGCCCTGTTCCAGGCCGGGTTGGCCGAGTACGGCGTTATGGGTGACCTCGCTGCCCGTCCCCATGGTGGTCGGCACGGCCAGCCAAGGCAGGCGGCGCCCGGAGGGCGTCCGATCGCCCACGCCCTCCAGGTAGGCCCGTGTCGGCCCCTCTTCACAGGCCATCGCCGCCAGGGTCTTGCCGACGTCGAGGACACTCCCCCCGCCCAGCGCAATCACCAGATCTGAACCGCCGGCCGGGATACCCTGACGCTGCTCATCTACCCACTCGGCGCTCGGCTCGCCGGTGACGATGACCGTCGCCACACGCCACCCCTGCGCCTTTAGGCTGTCCACGGCCTCCTGCGCCGCCGCCAGGTACGCCAGCGTATTGCGGCCGGTGACCAGGACCAGCGTACCGGGCTCCGGGCAAAGCTCTTTCACCCAGGGCTGCAACCGTTCTACCGCCCCGGGGTAGTGGGCCGTGCGCGGCCAGTGGATGGGCTGGAGGATCTGCGCCCCTGCCATGCCGTCAGTCCTTCTCGGCGCCCTGCTCCACCCAGCGGATGATCCGGTCCTTATCCCGCTGCGACAGGCTGCCACCAAGGGGCATCTGCGGCTCCGTCGTGCCGTCGATGCGCTTGACCAGCTCGCTCTCGCCAGGCTCACCGGGGACCACGATCGGCCCGTTCTTACTGCCCTCCATGAGCGCCTCGTAGGTGGTCAGGTCCAGATCCCAGATGTCGTTGCCGGGTGCGTGACAGGAGACGCAGGCGTCCCGCATGATCCGATCGATCTGCGCATAGGAGACCCGCCCGTCGGGATCGTCTTCTTCTTCCTCTTCCGCCGGGGGACTGGCCGAGCCGTGCACCAGCTCGCCGCCGTAGTAGCCGAGAACCACCACCACCAGGAACGACGCCAGGTAACTGGCCAGCACCGCTGGCGAGCGGTAGGTCAGCTTGGCCGGGAGCAGGGCCGCGATGCCGAGGAGGACCGCTAGGATCAGACCAAACGTGACCTTGATCTTGAAGGTGGTGGTCCACCCCCCACCGTAGTAGTAGAGCCAGTCCATGAAGCCGAGGAGGATGGTCGGGAAGACCATGATGAACCCCAGCGTGACACAGTGGCGGGCCGTCACCGCATACTTCTCGTAGCGCGGCGACAGGGCCAGCAGCGCAAAGACCAGCGCAGCCACCACCAGGCCGATGGTGACGTGGACCGCAATCGGGTGCACCGGATGGGTGTATCCGAGGCCTGCCAGAAAGTTATAGAAGAAATCGACGCTCATGCCTCACCTTTGTTGATCGTGCGCTGCACCGCCAGGTCCCTCGCACCCCCCCTTCCATCGACAGGGCAGCGAAACCGGACCGGCTAGCATCGCGCATTAAATTATCAGTCAGCAATCTTTTTGACCATCATCAATGGCGTTTTTCGTCACCCCAAACGATCCTGTTCGCCCCGGCCTTCCATCGTCCAGACCGTAGGAGGATGAGCACAGCTGTCCGCACGCGTATCATGCCCATCATGGGGCGCTCGTCACCGAGGGCCTCATTCCGGAGTCGCAAGCAAGGGACCGATGTGGCCGATCCAATGACCCCGCGGGAACAGCAGCAACCGCCCCTGCACGCCGCCCACCTGACCGTGGAACCGTACGCGCGCCAGGCGCTGGCGGATGGGCGCTACCGCGAGGCCATCAAGCACTTCCGCACCCTCGCCCAGACCGAGCCCGAGGTGGTCTGGGCCGAAGGGCTGGCCGACGCATACCGCGGTCGGGCACTGGAGCTCACCGCCAAGGGGATGCCGCGCGAGGCGCTGGCCATCTGGGAGAATCGCGAATGGCGTTGCCCGGGTGCCCTGCCGGAGCCCGAGCAGATCAGCCTGCTCCTGGAGCTGGGCGAGATCGATACGGCCCAGTCGGCCTACGCGCGCCTGCGCGAGGCCGGTGCTTGCGAGGCACTGAGCCGGGCCCGCCCTCACCTGGCCGCCTACGCTCTCGTCCACCCCGACTCACTCCGTACCCTAGACCCCGAAGACCCGGTGCGAGCCGATGGCGAAACCGCGCAGGCCGCCCTGGCGGCTTACTGCGCCGGCGAGGATGAGACCGCCGCCGGATACCTGCGGGCGATCCCGTATCGATCGCCTTACCGCGACTGGGTGACCGTCCTCAAGGCCCTGATGAGCGACCCCGGGCAAGAGCGGGCCGTGGAGCGGCTGCTTGCGGGCATGGACGAGAACTCCCCCTTCGCGCCTCTGGCCGACGCGGTGCGCCTGGCCCGACTGGCCGAGCCCGAACTGCTGCCGGCGCTAACCACGGTGAGCGAGCCGGTGCGCCGGTTCGCCACCGCCCTGCGCGGCTGGTCAGCCCAACGCTACCGGCTCTGGCGCGAGCTGTTCAGCCCCGAGGCACCGGAACAGGCCACCGACCCGGTGACGGTCCTGGCCGACTGGCGCGAAGACCTCGGCGAAGACTGGTCTCGGCAACAGCGTCTGCGCTACGCCCTGCACCACCCGGCGGTGCACGCCCCCGAGGACGCCGACGAGTTCGAGCGTGCCCTGCTCCAGGCCTGGCGGACCGAGGCCTTTCACGCCGATGACCCGGGTGCAATCCTCGCCGCCTGGCAGGGGGTGATCGAGGCGCTGCGCGGCGCTGCCGAGCCGACCCCCGGCGATCGGGCCGCGTTGCGGATCGCCGCCATCCAGCGCCACCTGGTCAGCGATCTGCATCTGCTCGACACCCCGCTGGCTGCCGAGGCGGAGAACGCCCTGGCCGAGAGCGTGGCGCTGGATCCCGACCACCTCCCCGGTCACCGCCTGCTCATCCAGCGCCACCGGGAGTGCGGCCGCCCCATCCAGGCCCGGCGGGCGATGGATCAGGCCCTGGCCCGCTGGCCCGAGGATCTTGGTCTGCTACAGGAGGCCCTGGAGATCGCCCTGGATGGCGAGGATTTCGAAGGCGCCGCCGTCTATGCCGGGCGCCTCCTCGAGCGTGACCCGATCAACCGCCGCGCGCGGGCGGTGCTGCACGAGGCGCTCCTAACCCGAGCTCGCTCGGCCTGCACCGAGGACGACCCGGAAGCCGCTCGCGCTGCCCTCGATCAGGCCGACGCCTGGGCGGAGTCGGCCCCGGCCCGAGCCCAGCTGGAGCGTCTGCGGGCCGTGGTCGATGCCAGCCACGGTAACGGCGCCGAGGCACGCCGACTGCGTGATCGCGCCACCGCCGAAGGCGACACACTGGGCAGCGCCCTGGCTTTGGCGGTGGAAGCCGAGCGGGCCGGTCAACCGGCCGAAACGGTACTGACACGAAGCGGCCTGACCCCGCCGAAGCGGATCGAACGCCCCGCGTTGCTCGAACTCGCCCAGCGCATGCACGAGGTCGCCGCAACCACGGACGATGTCCCGGAGCGTGCCTTGGCCCCCTTTGCCCCGACCCTGCGTCGGGCCGTTCGCATCAAGACACTCAGCCTGGACGACTACGCCGCCGTCTGCGAGGCCCTGCGCGCGGTCGGCCAGGACGAACTGCGCGACCGCTTCGCACGCGAGGCGTTGCGCCACCGGCTGGAGGATCCGCTGTTCACCGTACACAGCCTGGAAGCCCGGTATCGGCAGGACGGCGGTGGCCGCCCCACCAGCCGGGAACTCGACCAGCTCCGCCGGGCCTTCCGGCAGGCACGCCGCGACGACGACAAGCGCACCGCACACCGGGCCGGGGAACTGATCAAGCGACTGGTCCCCCACCCGGAGAGCGGTGCCTGAACGACGCAGCCCCCTTGACCCGAACACCGTCTATGGATAAGACCCTGAACCCGATGCCAAGCCCCGAAATCGAACACGCCGATCCCTACCTCTGCCTGGGCGTCGCACGCGACGCGGAGGACGAAACCATCCATGGGGCTTACCTGGCAGCGGTCAGGGGCTGCCCGCCGGAGCGGGACCCCCGGCGCTTCGAGGCACTGCGCCAGGCGTATCAGGCCATCCGCACCGAGCGAATGCGCCTGGCTCACGACCTGTTCGATACCCTGCCAGCCACCGCACTGGATATCCTGGACCGGGCGGCGCCGGCCCACCCCCCAGGGCGCCCGGATGAGGAGAGCTTTCGCGCAGTGCTCGGGCAGAGGGGCGAGGGCTGATGGACAGCAACGAGCGCGAGGCGCTGGTCGCGCGCTTTCGCGACTACCTGGAACGCAGCGATGGGGCGCCGCAGGAGGAGCAGGCACCGCAGACCCCGGACCTCTACACCCTGCTCAACGAGATGGCGGCACTCAAGAACGACGTCCGCCTCGAGTCGCGCCAGTACAAATCGGCCCTCGACCAGCTGAGCGAGGACTGTGAGATGCTGCGCCAGCAGAATGGACAACTGCAGGAACACCTGGAGCGGGAACGCCGCCGAGCGGATCTGGCCCACGACGACGCCGAACAGGCCGTGCTCCAGGAACTGCTCGATCTGCGCGACCGCCTCGCCGCCGGACACCGACAGGTCGCCACCCACCGGCCCGGCTGGCTGGCTCGGCTCGGCGGTACCCGCCGGTATCTGTCCAGCGTGGCTCAGGGCATGGAGATGAACCTGCGCCACCTGGATGAGATCCTGGCGCGCCGCGGTGTGCAGGTCCAGGAGACCGTCCAGAAGCCCTTCGACCCGCAGACCATGCACGCCGTGGATACAACCACCGAGCCCGGAGCGGATCACGGCGTCGTGGTGCGCGAGGTCCGTCAGGGCTTCCTGCGCGGCGGCCGGGTCCTGCGCACCGCCGAGGTCATCGTCAACAAGAAGGACAGCAAGTCGTGAACGACATCATCATCGGCATCGATCTGGGCACCACCAACTCCGAGGTGGCCGTCGTTCGCAACGGCCAAGTGCAGCTCATCGAGGTCGAGGACGCCTACCTGATGCCCTCCGCCGTCGGGCTCGACGAGGAGGGTGGCCTGCTCGTCGGTTACGCGGCCCGCAACCAGCTGGCGCTGCACCCGGAGCGAACCGTGCGCTCGATCAAGCGGCGCATGGGAGAAGACATCAAGGTACCGCTGGGGGATCGCAGCTACACGCCCCAGGAGATCTCCGCGGTGATCCTCGCCCGTCTCAAGCAGGCAGCCGAGGTGCAACTCGGCGAGCCGGTGCGCAAGGCGGTGATCACCGTGCCGGCCTACTTCTCCGACGCCCAGCGCCAGGCCACCCGCGACGCCGGCACACTGGCCGGGCTGGAGGTCGTGCGCATCATCAACGAACCCACGGCCGCCGCGCTCGCCTACGAGAGTGACCAAGCCGAGCGCAGGCACATCCTCGTCTACGACCTCGGCGGCGGCACCTTCGACGTCTCCGTCGTGCGTATGGAGCAGGATGTGGTCGAGGTCCTCGCCAGCCACGGCAACAACCACCTGGGCGGCGACGATTTTGACGCCCTGATCGTCGATCAGCTGCGCGCCCACGTAAAGGACGAACACGGGATCGATCCGGCGGACGACCCACGCGCCATGGCGCGACTCCGCCACACCGCCGAGGCGGCCAAGATGGAGCTCTCCAGCGCCCCGATCGCCCGGATCGAGGAGGCCTACCTGCTGGAAGGCCGCAACGGCCCTGTCAATCTGTCGGTGGACCTGACCCGCGCGGATTACGAGGCGATGATTGAGCCCCTCCTCGACGAGACCCTGGAGGCTGTGCGCATCGCCCTTGAGGACGCCGAGCTGGCCGTCACCGACCTCGACGAGATCGTGCTGGTCGGCGGCACAACCCGCACCCCCCGGATCCAGCAGCGACTCGAGGAGCTGCTCGGGCTCCAGCCACGCAGCGAGATCGACCCCGATCTGTGCGTAGCGATGGGCGCCGCCATCCAGGGGGGCGTGATCGCCGGCGAGAAGGTGGCGAGCATGCTCGTCGACGTCACCCCGTATACCTTCGGCACCAGTGCCATCGCCGAGCTCAACGGGGAGCGCTACCCGTACTGCTTCATCCCGGTCATCCGCAAGAACACCCCTATCCCGGTGACCCGCAGTGAGGCGTTCTTCACCTCCTACGATGGCCAGGAGGCGATCGACGTCCGCGTCTTCCAGGGGGAGGACCCGGATGCATTGAACAACACCCAGATCGGCTCATTCCGCATCGAGGGGCTGAGCGATGTACCCGCCGGCAACGTGATCATCACCACCTTCTCCCTGGACGTGAACGGCATCCTGCACGTCTCGTCGGTGGAGAAGCTCACCGGCAAGCGCAAGGAGATCACCATCGACAGCGCCACGGCGCGCTTCGAACGGGAGGAGATGGGCGCAGCCCGTGAGCGGGTCCAGGATCTGATCGATAGCGACGCCGCCACCCAGCAGACCATGACCGATTCGGCCGGTTACCGGAGCACGGAGTTAATCGAGCGGGCCGAACGACTCCTCGATCACGCCACCCCCGAGGATCGCGAGGACCTCGTCGACGCCATCGAGCAGCTGCGCGACGCGTTGCAGCAGGAGGATCAGGCCGCCCTCGAACAGGCCCGCGAGGCCCTGTCCGATCTGGTGTTCTACCTGGAGTCCTGATGGATCGCTGCCCCAACTGTCGCGCCCGGGCCGACGATCAGGCGCAGCACTGCCGGCGCTGCGGCATGGAGCTGGCACTGCTGCGGTGCACCGATCAGGCCGCCGATCGGAGGCTCCAGGAAGGGGTCCGGCAGATGGCCGCCGGCGACCGGGGCGCAGCCGAGGAGGCGCTGCAACAGGTCCTGACCCTGCGCGCCGACCCCCTGGCCCGACACCTCATCGGTTTCCTGAGGGCACCCGCCGGATCGTCCGACTGACCCACCGTGCACCGCCCTGCCCCGGCCCGACGCTGATTCACTCCCGGTCGTCGAGCTGCTCGAGCATGTCGTCCACCGCCGCCTCGAGCTGCCGATCGCGGCCCGCCACTTCATCCTCCGGGCGCTGGCGCACCCGGATATCCGGCTCGGCACCGTGGTGCTCCATGTCGGTGCCGTCCGGCAGATACCAGCCGCGGAAGGGACGGCGCACGGTGGCACCGTCGATCAGGGCGTGCCGACCGGTGGAGATCACGCCACCGTAGGTCTGTTCGCCCACCAGGGTGCCCCGTTCGAGGGTATTGAAGGCGTGCGCCAGGATCTCGGCGTTGGAGTAGCTCTTCTCGTTGGCCACCATGTTGATGGGCAGCGTATAGCGCGGGGCATCCAGGCGGTCCTGCGGGTAGTGACCAGTGCGCGAGGGGTCGGCGCCCGCGGGGATGGTGTAGGCGTGCTCGGCCGCCATGATCGAGGTGAGGATCCGATCGGTGGTATGCCCGCCGCCGTTGTTGCGGACGTCGATGATCAGCCCCTCCTTGCCCTCCGCCGCCGCGTAGAGACTGCCCTGGAAGGCCTCCAGGGAGGCCTGGTTCATCGCCTGGATATGGATGTACCCGAGCCGGCCATCGGAGCGCTCGTCCACCAGCCGGCGCCGCTCCTCCCGGAACGCGTCGTAGCGCAGCTCGGCCATACCCCGATAATCGACGGGCGTTACCAGGGTGTGCAAAAGCTGCCTGCCGTCCCCCTCCGGTTCGGGCCGACGGAAGGCGATGAGCAGCTCATCACCGACCCGGCCCCGCAGGCGCTGGAGCAGGGTCTCATCGCGGTCGATTCCGCGGCCGTCGATGGCCACGATGGTATCGCCGCTCTGCAGGGGCATAGGCCCGTGGGCCGCCGGCCCGTTGGGAACCACCGACTCGACCCGGTATCCCGGGCGCCCGTCTGCCAGTTCGACGCGCTCATGTCGAATCCCCAGCCGCCCGGAGGGCTCGCGCAGGGCCGACCCGGGGCCGGGATTGCTCACCCCGGTGTGTGAGGCGGCCAGTTCGCCCATGAGGCGATTGGCGATGTCGCTGAATTCGCTGGCCGTCCGCGCCCGGCGGATCAAGGCCTCGTAATCGGATACCAGCGCCTCCCAGTCCAGGCCCTTGAGGTCCGGCCGATAGAACCCCTCTTCGATGATGCGCGCCGCCTCGCGGAACTTCTGCACGCCCTGGGCCTTTCGGTCGATGCGGATCCGGTCGCTGATGTCAGGGCGCCGATGCTCGCCACCGCCGAGCCGCACCACCCCGGCCCGCCCTCCGGCGACGTAGACCACCCGATCGCCGCGCAGGGTCAGATGCTGGATATCGGCCACCGGGCCCAGGCGGCGCCGCTCGCTGCCGTCCCAGTTCATCACCATCAGCCCCTCGCCGGCGCTATTGAAGACGTAGCGGTCGCCGGCCGGGGTCATCCGGCTCGCGTACTCGTTGCCGGCCGCGCTGCTGACTCGCTCCACGCGCCGCCAAGCACCCTCGAGCTCCAGCTCCGGCGGCTCTTCCTGGGTCACCGTCTCCGTCCGAGTCACATCCGTGGCACCCGGGGTGAGCACCGGCAGCGGCTCACGCCGCTCCGCCGCTTCGCGCCCCTGGCGATAGTAGCGGTCAAGCTCCAGGCGGCTGTAACGCGCCAGCTCCGGATCCAGGTAGACCCGGTAGAGATCGTAGCTATCCCCGCTGCGGTTGGAGATGAAGGTCAGCACCCGACCGTCGGCTGACCAGTGCGGATTGAGATCGTTGCGTGGGTGACGGGTGATGTTGACCGGCTCCGCCGACCCGTCCGCAGGGACGATGAAGACGTTGGCGCTGAAATCCAGGTCGTTCTGCGTATAGGCGATGTGGCGGCCGTCGGGCGACCAGCGCCAGTCGATTGTGGCGTCCCACCCCTCGACCAGGGTGCGCTCGCCGCCCCCGTCGAGGTCTTGGACCACCAGATCGCCGCGCCCGCGGCGGAATGCGATCCGGGTACCGTCCGGGGACGGCCTGGCATCGCGCTCGTGCTCCTCGCTCTGCACCAGAGGACGCAGAGTGAACTGCAGGGCGTCGTGCCAGCGATCCGGATCCGCGGCCGGTGCCACCGGATCGGCTTCCTCCGGCACGGGCTCCGGGTCCGGGGCCGGCTGCGGATCGGGCTCCGGCGGCGTATCCGGTTCCGTCAGGGCGGGCTCGAGACCCGGGTCGCCGGGGTCGGGATCCGACGGCGGCTCGATGGGGTCGGTGGGGGCGAAGGGGTCGTCCGGGTCGGCGGCTGCGCCATCCCCGCCGCTTGACTCCTGCCCCTCTGACGCGTCCGCCCCGGTCTCGGGTCGCGCCGGGCGCGGTGCACCCCCCGTTTCCCCGGAGGCCACCCAGCCGCGGCGTACCTCCTCGCGGGTCAGGGCCACCCCGGCGGTGTAGATCGATTCAGTGCCGTCGGCATCCCGGGTGAAGTACAACCGCAGACCATCCGGCGACCAGCGCAGGTCCCGATGACGGGCGTGGGTATCCGGGGTCACGGGGCGAGTCGGACTGTGCTCATCCATATGTCGCACGTAGACCCGGCCGTAGGCGATGTACGCCATCACTTCGCCGTCGGGGCTCAGCGCGGCCTCACTGACCTGGCGGTCCACCGAGCGCAGCTCGTAGCGGTCGTGCCCCGGGTCGCCGGCCCGCAACGCCACCGGCTCCGGCTCGGCATCGAGCCTATCCAGATCGAGAAGGTAGAGCCGATCCCAGACCTGCAACACCGCCCGACCCGCTTCGGGCGCCACATCGAACGCCTGTACATCCCGCTCATCGAAGTGGGTCAGGCGCTCCACGCCACCGGACGCCCCCTCCACCCTCGCGCGGAAGAGGTTCACGGTGTTGTCCTCACGGTCCGAGAGGAAGATCAGGGTCCGCTCATCCAACCACTGTGCCTGGCCGTCGTCCCCGGCACGACGCTGGGTCAACGGGGAGAACGCCTCCTCGTCGCGGTCGTAGAGCCACACATCGCGGGCATCGGGCCCGTGGTAGTGGCGGCGACTCCAACCGTGATAGGCCCCGCCACGGGTGAAGGCTACGTATCGCCCATCGGGGGAGGTGCTGGGCTCGGAGCCAAAGGCGTCATGCAGGCGCTGCGGCTCGCCGCCCCCCGGCGCGACGCCGTAGGGGCGCTGGTCCCGGTAGACATCCGCCTCAAGCTGCGCCGAGAAGGTCACCAGCGGCTCGCCATCGCGGCCCACTCCGAAACCGGGGTGGCGCAGGAAACGATCGCCGTAAGTGACCTGCCTGAGTCCCGTCCCGTCCGGCCGCATGCGCCAGAGGTTGAGGTAACCGTCCCGCAAGGAGGAGAACACCAGCGTATCCCCGTCGCCGGACCAGGCGGAGTGGAGATCGTCCAGACGATGGCCGGTCAGCCGGGTCGCTGTGCCACCCTCGGCGGGGACCCGCCAGAGGTCGCCCCCCCAGCTGAAGACCAGCTTCTCTCCATCCGGGCTGATGGACGGGAAACGGGGCAGCTCGACGGCCGTTTCACCCTCGTCAGCCGCCGCCACCGTCAAGGGGCCGACCAACCCGAGAAGGCCTGCGAGCAACACGAGCAGGAACGGGATGACGCTACGCATGCCCCGACGCTACCACCCGCGGCCTCGCCTCACCAGAGCGGCCGCCGGGATCACGGATCGACGCCGCCCGCGCCGGGACGCTCGGCAGGGGGCTACTCCTTGTGATACCCCGTGGCCATGGCCCTCAGGTATTCGTACCACGGGTTTCCGGTGGTCGCGGCCATGTAGATGTGGCCGATCAGGAAGACGATCATGGCGAAGGCCGCTGCCAGGTGAACGCCAGCCACGGCACCCAGCGAGAGGAGCGCCCCGAGCAGGGTGTCGTTCCAGAAGTTGTAGAACAGCAGCAGCAGGCCCGAGACCCACAGTGCCGGGGCGATCGCGGCCTTGAAGCCGAAGTAGGCCATCCGCTGCAGCGGGTTGTGCTTGGCCGAAGGCGTCTTGGCAAAGGGTTTGGCCTCGCCGGAGAACATGCCGTAGGCGTAATAGCCGACGGTACGCCCCAGTCCACTGCCCGTCGGCACATACTGCCGCCACTCGCCGGTGGTCAGGTGCCAGAAGATGGCAAACGCCCAGAGCCCGATCAGCCCCCAGGCCAGCACGATGTGCGTGGAGAACGCCGCACCGAAGCCGAGCAGCGCGTAGCTGCCGTGCATCTCCAGGCCAGTGAGCAGCAGCCCAAAGATCAGCACCGCCTGAGCCCAGTGCCAGAAGATTTCGAAGCGGGTGAAGATGCGTACCTGCGTCACGAGCTCGAGCCCTCCTCGCCATGGCGATTGCCGAGGCGCTCTCGACGGTAGAGGTAGTAGCGCACGCCGCCGTGGCCCAGCACCGCGAACAGGGTCAGCCAGACCGCCGTCCAGCCCACAGCCTCGATCCGCGGATGGCGATCCTGCCCCGGCACGTAGACCCCATCCAGCCCGGCCATGCGGCCATCCCGGCTGTGGCAGTCGACGCAGGCGACGCTCTCCTCGGCCGGCGCCACCATGTGATTAACCGGCCAGTACATCCGAGTCTCGACGAAGCCGTACTCACCGCTGTATACCATCTCGGTCTGTCCCACGGCACGCGCCTCTTCCATGCCGGCCTCGATGGCGCGGTCCCAGTCGTAGTTCTGCCAGTAGGCGTTTTCATCGCCTTCCTTGCCGAAGAGCTGGGGCACCAGCAGCGTATGATGCTCAGCATCGTACAGCTGCTGGCCGTACATGATCTTGAACGGCCAGATCTTGGCGCCCTCCTCGCCCGGCTGCCCCTGGGGCCGATTGACGGGAACCTCGTCGTCCGGATCGATGGTGTCGTCGGGCAGTGTGTAGACCATGTTGCCGTCGAACCAGCGATAATCCGGCGGGTAGTCCTCGTCCCACTCGAACACCCCCTTCATGCCGTCGTAGACCACCCGCCCCTCGTCGTCCTTCTCGACAATGGGCTGACCGTCATCGTCGAGTCGGCCGGCCTCGGACCAGTCCCACAGGGTCTTGGTCGGATAGCCGCCCCGGGCGATCTCCGGCACGTGGCAGGTCTGGCAAGCGATGAACTCGCCATGGGCGTTGAGCTTGTCGTGGATGCGCCCTTCATGGGGCTCACTGCCGTGGCAGGCGACACAGGCCGGCTTGTCCTGCGGACGCGCCGGCACCGGGGCATCGTCGGTGTCCGGCATCGTCAGGTGGTAACGGCTGCCGCTCTGGATGTGGCCGGTGAATTCGTGGCAGTTCGAGCAGCTGAAGTCAGCGCCGTCCGGGGTCATGTGCACGTCGACGGAGCGCGGCGGGTCGAGTAACGAGCTGTCGAGATCGCCGTGCTTGACGGCGTTGCCCCCACCCCCCTCGAAATGGCAACTGCCGCAGGTGGCACGGCTGGTATCGCCGACGTTCCGTGCCACATGGGCCAGGTCCGGCGCCTCGAACAGGGTGCCGCGGAACTCGGTGTCTTCGTAGGGCGGATGGCCGGCGGCGGTGGGGAACTTGACGTAATCGCCGGTGGTGTCGTGACAGACCAGGCAGTCGACCTTCTCCTCGGCGGTGAAGTCGAAGTCGCGATCTTCCCAACCATACCCGACGTGGCAGGAGGAGCAGCGCTCATAGCTGCCGGCGATCCCCATGCACAGGTTGTTGAGCACGTAACGCTTACCGAGGGTCTGCTCGGTCTCGGGCTGCTCGTAGGTCCAGGTCCAGTGGATGCTGCTGTGGACCTGTTTGGCAGCTTCGGTGTGGCATTGCAGGCACGCCTCAGTGACCTCGGGGCCGGTCTCGAAAGGCCCCTCAAGGATCGAGAACTGCGAATGGTCCGCCGTGGAACCGGGCTCCGCCGCCGCCTCTTCGCCAGGAATGGGCGGTTCGACATCCTCGGCACCCGCCGCGGAACTCACCCCTACCGCAAGGACCAGCAGGCCTGCCAACCAGCGCCGAGCTATCACTGTGATCACCTATCCTTCCGCTTAAGGATAGACCATACCCCAACAGCCCCTCCGGTGCGAAGCCCTTCCAAGACTCCGCCGGTCTAACAGCCTCGCTCGGTGAGCGCCTCCAGCACTGTAGGCAAATCGCCGGGCAGCGGCGGCGCCGCACCTAGCTCCCGGCTCGGATGGCCGGGGCCGTGGAAATCCGATCCGATCGAGGCCAACAAGCGGTAGCGCCGGCACCAGCCACCGAGTTGCTGCACCTGCCGCGGCTCGGGTGAGGTCCCGCAGGAGACCTCCATACCCTCTCCACCGGCGGCGGCAAAGGCATCGAGCACCCGGCGGATCCAGGCACCCGTCAGGTCGTAGCCGAGTGGATGGGCCAGCACCGCGATCCCGCCGGCCCCGCGGATCCACTCGATCCCCTCCTCCATCGCCACCCAGTCACCGTGGACATAACCCACCCGTCCCCGGCGCAGATACCTCCGGAACGCCTCCTCGTAACCACGCACCTTGCCGTTGTCGACCATCCACCGCGCGTAGTGCGCCCGCGTGATATCCGCCGCCCCCGCCGCGGCCCGCGCGCCTTCCCGCGCACCACTGAGCCCGGCACGCTCCAGACGCTCGCCGATGGCCTCGCCACGCAGCTGCCGGGCCCGCTGCATCTGCGCCAGACCAGCCTTTAGTCCCGGCTCGTCGGGATCAACGCCGAGGCCGACCACATGAAAGGTCCGCCCCTGCCAGAGCACCGACAGCTCCAGGCCGGCAACCAACCGGAGCCCCAGGGGTGCGGCCGCCGCCCGCGCCTCCTCGATCCCCGCAACGGTGTCGTGGTCGGTTAGGGCCAGGGTCTCCACCCCCCGCTCCGCGGCGCGATGGACGACGGCCGCGGGGGCCAGGTGACCGTCCGAGGCCGAAGAGTGGCAGTGCAGGTCTTGGCAAGCGCTCATCGAATCACGCCCTCCTGGTAGCGCCATAGACGGGCGTAGGCGCCGTCGCGCTCGAGCAGTTCACGGTGGGTCCCCGCCTCGATGATCTGGCCGCCATCGATCAACAGGATCTGATCGGCATCCTGAATGGTCGACAGGCGGTGGGCAATGGCCAGCGTCGTGCGCTGCGCCGCCACCTCCTGCAACGTCGCCAGAATGGCCCGCTCCGCCGCCGAATCCAACGACGAGGTCGCCTCATCGAGGATCAGCAGCGGCGGATCCTTGAGCAGCACCCGGGCGATGGCGATGCGCTGCTTCTCGCCTCCGGAAACCTTCAGACCCCGCTCACCGACCAGCGTATCCAGCCCGTTGGGCAGCTCGCGGATGAAGCCGTCGAGGTGCGCCCGGCGCACCACCTCACGGATCTCCGCCTCACTGGCATCGGGTCGGCCGTAGGCGATGTTGTAGCGGATGGTGTCGTTGAACAGCACGGTATCCTGCGGCACCACGCCAATGGCCGCACGCAGGCTGTGCTGGGTCACATCGCGCAGATCCTGACCGTTGACGGTGATCCGCCCGGCATCGACGTCGTAGAACCGGAACAGCAGCCGCGCGATGGTCGATTTGCCCGCCCCGCTCGGCCCCACCAGGGCCACCTTCTGGCCCGGCTCGACGGTGAAGCTCACCCCCCGCAGGATGGGCCGATCCGGCTGATAACCGAAGCGGACCCCTTCGAAGCGGATCCGCCCGCCATCCGGCGCCAGGTGCGCCGCATCCTCCCGATCCGGCACCCCCGGGTGCTGATCCATGAGGCCGAACATGCGTTCAATGTTGATCAGCGATTCACGCATCTCCCGGTAGACGAACCCCAGGTTATTGAGGGGGATGAACAGCTGGAGGAGGTAGGCGTTGATCATGGTCAGATCACCCAGGCTCATCCGCCCCTCCAGCACCTGGAACGTCGCCATGCCCATCATCACGGTGATCGCCGCAGCGACGATGAACGCCTGACCGGAGTTGAGTGCCGCCAGGGAGAGACGGTGCTTGATCCGCGCCTGCTCCCAGGCGGCCAGGTCGCGATCGTAGCGCTCCGCCTCGTAACGCTCCGCGTTGAAGTACTTCACCGTCTCGTAATTGAGCAGGCTGTCGACGGCCCGGGTGTTCGACTGGTTGTCCATCTCGTTGGCCTCGCGCACGAAGCGCGTACGCCACTCGGTGACGGCCAGAGAGAAGGCGATGTAGAAGATCACGGCCAGCACCACCGTCACCACGAACCCCCAATCGAAGGCGACGGCCAGGATCAGCGCCACCAGCAGCACTTCGAGCAGCGTGGGGACAATGTTGAAGACCAGCGTACGCATCAGGAACGACATCCCACTGGTGCCGCGCTCGATATCCCGCGCCAGAGCGCCGGTGCGCCGGGCCAGGTGGAACCCCAGGTCGAGTCGGTGGAGATGCTCGAAGACGCGCAGCGCCGCGCGCCGCATGGTCCGCTCGGCCACCCGGGCGAAGACCGCATCACGCAACTCCTGGAACAACGTTGAGGAGAAGCGCAGCAGCCCGTAGCCGACCACCAGCGCCAGCGGCACAAACAGCGCGGCCTCGGTGCCGCGCACCTCGTCGAGGTGATCGACGAGGAACTTGAGCGCCACCGGGACGAGCACGTTGGCGAGCTTGGCCAGCACCAGCAGGCCAAGCGCCAGGAGAGCTCGGTTGCGGAATTCGTTCAGGTAAGGCAGGAGACTGGCGATGATCCGCCAGTTGGGACGCTCACCGGTATAGTCGTTCTTCCTGAACTTGCGCAAGATAGACCCCGGCTCGAATGGCCTGCCTATCCTACTGGGTCCGCCTCCCGTCACGCCAGCCGCCCACGCCGGCGATCGTATCGGGCGGGGCGGCGATGCTGTTAGACTGGGCGGTTACCAGTTAGCGGCAAGCGCTTGAGAGGCGCGGCAGCATGCAGTACCTGCACACCATGGTCCGGGTCAGCGACTTGGAGACCTCTCTCGATTTCTACTGCAACCAGCTCGGGCTGGTCGAGATCAGTCGCCGCGAGAGCGAGCGCGGGCGGTTCACCCTGGTCTTTCTCGCGGCCCCGGACGACGCCGAGCGGGCCAAGAGCGAAAAGGCCCCGATGCTGGAGCTGACCTGGAACTGGGACCCGGAGACCTACACAGGCGGCCGCAACTTCGGCCACCTGGCCTATCGGGTCGAGGACATCTACGCCACCTGCCAACGTCTGATGGACGCTGGCATCACCATCAATCGCCCGCCCCGGGACGGCCACATGGCCTTCATCCGCTCCCCGGACGGGATCTCCATCGAGCTGCTGCAGGCCGGTGACCCCCTGCCCGAGCAGGACCCCTGGGCCTCGATGCAAAACACGGGAACCTGGTAAACCGAATGGTCGAAAACCTCCGCAACATCGCCATCATCGCCCACGTCGATCACGGCAAGACGACCCTGGTCGATCAGCTGCTCCAGCAGTCCGGCACCCTCGACGCCCGCGGCGGAGACGCCGAGCGGGTGATGGACAGCGACGACCTCGAGCGCGAGCGGGGCATCACCATCCTCTCCAAGAACACCGCCATTGACTGGCAGGGGTATCGGATCAACATCGTCGATACCCCCGGCCACGCGGACTTCGGCGGCGAGGTGGAACGGGTGCTCTCCATGGCCGACTCCGTCCTTCTGCTCGTCGATGCCCAGGACGGTCCGATGCCGCAGACCCGCTTCGTCACTGAGAAGGCGTTCGCCCTCGGCCTACAGCCGATCGTCGTGGTCAACAAGATCGACCGCCCCGGCGCACGGCCCAACTGGGTGATCGATCAGACCTTCGACCTGTTCGCCGATCTGGGCGCCACCGAGGAGCAGCTGGATTTTCCGGTGATCTACGCCTCGGCCCTGGGCGGCTACGCCGGCGAGGAGCCGAACATCGACAGCGGCGATATGACCCCGCTGTTCCAGACCATCGTCGATCAGGTGCGCCCGCCGCAGGTGGACAGCGACGGCCCCTTCCAGATGCAGATCACCACCCTGGACTACTCCAAGTATCTGGGCCAGATCGGCATCGGCCGGATCAAGCGGGGCCAGGTCACGCCGGGTACCTCGGTCACCGTGGTCGACCGGGAAGGCAACGAGCGCAGCGGGCGCGTCCAGACCCTGCTCGGCTTTCTGGGCTTGGAGCGGGTCGAGATCGAGTCCGCCGATGCGGGCAACCTGGTGGCCATCACCGGCATCGATCCGCTGGATATCTCCGATACCCTGTGCGACCCACAGCAGGTCGAGGCCCTGCCGGCGCTGACCGTGGACGAGCCGACGGTGAGCATGGGCTTCGAGGTCAACAAATCACCGTTCGCCGGCCGCGAGGGGCGCTACGTGACCAGCCGCCAGATCCGCGAGCGTCTCGACCGGGAGCTCAAGTCCAACGTCGCGCTGCGCGTCGAGGCCACCGACGATCCGGACCGCTTCCACGTCTCCGGCCGTGGGCTCCTGCACCTGTCCGTGGTACTCGAAAACATGCGCCGCGAAGGCTACGAGATTGCCGTCTCGCGCCCGGCCGTGATCACCCGCACGGGCGAGGACGGGCGCACCGAGGAGCCGTACGAACACCTGGTCGCCGACATCGAGAGCGATCACCAGGGCGCGGTCATCGATGCCCTCAACGAACGCGGCGGCCGCCTCCAGGACATGCAGGTCGACAGCAATGGCCGCGTCCGCCTGGAGTACACCATCCCGGCGCGGGGGCTGATCGGTTTCCAGACGGATTTCATGAGCCTCACCTCCGGGACCGGCATCCTCACCCACGTCTTCGACCACTACGGCCCCCGCAGCGACAAGGAGGTTGGCCAGCGCCGCGAGGGCGCGATGATCTCCGGCAACGACGGCAAGGCGGTGGCCTACGCCCTGTTCAACCTGCAGGAGCGGGGGCGGCTGATGGTCTCGCCCAACGACCCCGTCTACGAGGGCATGCTCATCGGCCTGAACAGCCGTGACGCGGACATGACGGTCAACCCGCTGAAGGCCAAGGAGCTCACCAACGTCCGGGCGGCCGGCAGCGACGAGAACGTGATCCTCACCCCGCCCATGCAGCTGACGCTGGAGTACGCCCTGGAGCTGATCAACGACGACGAGCTGGTCGAGATCACACCGCAGTCGATCCGCCTGCGTAAGCGGCTGCTGACCGAGAGCGAGCGTAAGCGCCACAAGCGGGCGAGCTAACGGTCACCGGACCGGTGGTGGACCTCGGCGTCGAGGCGCAGCGCGCCCTCGGCGTCGAGGATCACCTGCCGCCCCCAGATCCGGACGCCGCCCTGGGCGTCCACGGTGATGCCGGCGGAGCCGGCGGTGTTGCGCAGCGTCACCACCCCTCCACGGCTGCGGAGGACGATATCCTCGCCCGCCGCCAGGCGGAGATCGCCGCGCTCCACCTGCCAGCAGCCATCGCCCTGCCGAGTCCGCAAGCGGGTTCCGTCGGCCGCCAGGACCTGCAGCACCTTGCCGGCGTGTAGGCGCAACTCGCGCCCAGCCCGGGCGGTGAGCGAGTCGTGGCCGCCGAGCCGTGCCTGCCCGGCCACCTGGAACGAACTCGTCTGCTCGCTGCGCCCCTCGACCCCGCCTTGCGCAGCAACCCGCCGGTCTCCGGCGACCCGTTCGCGGCGCTCTCCGCCGGCCCGCTCACGGATCCCCCCCGCGCCGGCACGCAGACCCAGCGGCCCCGCTCCGGCATCCAGCTCCGCACCATCCCCGTGGTCCCCGTTGCCACGCGTCACGGCGACCCGGGGCGAACCACCCCCCGCATCGAGAACCACCGCCGATAGGTGCCCCTCACCGCAACGTCCGGCCCCGGGCAGGAGCAGCCGACGCCCTCCCGGCGTGGTATAGGCCCCCGCTTGGCCCCGGCTCTCCGCCCCGGGGTGATCCTGACCGGCCACCGGCAGGCTGCCCAGGATCACCGCCGCATCGGGATCGCCGTCGAGACAGCCCACCAGCACCCGCTCCCCGTCGACCAGCGGCACGTGCCAGGCGCCACGGCGCGCGCCGTGCGGCAGCGGCATCAGCCGCACCACGGACTCGGGCAGATACAGACCGCTGCGTTGCGCCTCCGCCCCCCGGCTCCCGTCGGCGCAGACCCGCGCTGGGATCGGTAGGTTGCGCGGGCATCGCGCCGGTTCCAGCGGCCGGTACGGCAGCGCCGCGTCACCGACGATCTCCGGTACCGCCTCCAGCTCGGCCCGGTACTCCCCGCCACCGCCCGGCGCATCGGCCGTGCACGTCAGCCGGTGCCGGACCCGGGTAATCAGGCACCAGCGCCCCCAGTCGGCGACTTCGCGCCCGCCGTCCTCGGCGGCCACGACCACCGGGACCCGGAATCCGGCCCCCAGGCCGGCGCGCCGTGTCGCCACGTCCAGCCAGGCCTGACGAACGGCCTGCGCCTGTCGTCGCACCCGCATCCAGTGCGCCTTAACGTCGCCGTCCAGCCCGACGGGTGCGGGCCGTGGTGGGTGGGCGGGCTGCATGCGGTAACGCCATCCCGGCTCCGCCGTGCCCCTCGCCGGATCCGTCCCCGGCAGCCGCAGTTCCGTCTCGGCACAAGGGAACCCGGATGCGCTGTCGGTCAGCAGTGGCTGCTCACGCGCCCCATCCAGCCAGCCGAGGGTGACCCCGGCCTGGGCCCACAACCGCTGCAACAGCGCCAAATCGCTCTCACCGGCCTGCAGCACCCCGCACCGCCAGGCCGGCGCCTCATGCACCCGCCAACGCGGATCGGCCCACTCGTAGCCAACGGCGGACAACCAGCACCGGGTGAGATCCTCCAAATGGACCCGGGGGAAGAACCGATGATCGGCCCGGTTTGCCAGCTGCACCAAGCCAGGCTCGATAACCGCCTCGAACCGGTCCGCGCTGCTCCGCGTACCCGGACCGGTCTGCCAGGCGGTCACACGCCCGGCCAGCGAGCGCGCGCCCCCGAGACCATCCCCCCAGCGCAACCGTGCCGGCTGACCGAGGAGTTCCAGGCCGCCCTCGAGGCCTCCATCCCCCCGCCCGGTCACCCGGAACCGGAAGGGCCGCGAGAGCGCCTCCTCCCCCTCGAGCCGTCGCAGGAGCAAGCGCATCCCCGCGACCTCCAGCTCGGCCCAAGGCCGCGGCTGCGGCGGCCCGCCCATCACCGCCCCTCCTCGATGCGGTCGGCAGCGATCACCAATTGCTCGGCGCTGAGCTCAATGTGCCGCCCCTCGACATAGACCGCACCACTGTCCTCGATGCGCAGCCCGAAGCCGTCGCCGAGCTGCAGACAGCCGCCCCCGGTGCTGACCAGGGCGACGTCGCCGGCCGCCTCCAGGCGCAGCGCGCCCGATTCAACCTGCCAGTCGCCCGCACCCTGTCGGGCGATCAACCGCAATCCTGATCCCGCATCCAGCGACACCTGACGCCCCGCCTTCAGGGCCACTTCCCCGTCTGGCGCCTCGTGCAGCAGATCCCCCGCGCCGGTCTCCAGATGCAGGGTGTCGCCGGCAAACCAGTGCAACGCGCCGTCCTCCGTCTCCAGGTGGTAGCTCCCTTCGACCTCCACCCGATAGGCCCCGGCCACATCGAGCCGCTGATCGCCACCGCTGCGCACGCGCTGTTCTCCGCCGCTGGCCAGCTCGAGATAACCGTTGGGGGCCTCCAGCGTTGCCCCGGGGGCCTCCTCGTGCCCCTCCAGACTCAGTCGCGCGGCCTCGCCCACGGCCAGCTCCGCCCCCTCGGCCCCGGGCCGGTCGTCCAGCAGCAGGCGCTGCCCGGCCGCGGTCCGCAGCAGGTGCTGGTGGGGATTGCGGTCCGTCACGGGACCGGGCTGATCCTGACTGCTCAGGGCCCCCAGGATCACTGGCTGTTCCAGGTCGCCGTGCAACCCCGCCACCGCCACGCGCGTCCCGGGCAGCAGGGGCAAGTGCAGGCCGTGCTGCGCACCGGCGCTCGGCTGGACGGCCCAGACCGGCGGCCCCGGTGGGGCTGCCTCGACCCCATCGGCCGCCTCGGCCTCGTCGAACAGGCGAATCCGGTACGCCCCGGCCTCGTCGACCTCGGCGCGCTCCGGATCCCCGCCAGCGACCCATGCCACGGCGACCCCCGGGATCGCGGGTGCAGGCACCGGGGCCGGCCGGTAACCGGGGTCGAGCGGCAGGAGCTCCACCCGCCCCCGGTAGTCCACCCGATCCGCACCACCACCGCCGTGAATCGCCGCGGCCTGGTCCCCCTCGTGCTCGGCGCGGTAGACCCAGTAAGCGCCATTGAGCGAAGCCTCCGGATGCCCGGAGATGACCACCCGCATCCCGGGCAGCAACGGCGTCGCCACGACCGCCTCGATACGGCAGCGCTGGGCCGCGGAGGCCTCGTGCACGGCCTCGGCCCACTCTGCATGGGCCGACTCACCACCCGCCGTGACCCCGTGGAGCCCCAACTCCATCGGACTGTCCTCCGCGGCGTCGGTGCCTGCCGTGGCGGGACGCCCGCGGTCGGGCAACGCCGGATCGAAACCGCCGACCCGCACCTGCCCCGGCTGCAGCGTCCAGCGGCGGGAGACCTCGGAGACGGTCGCCCGGGTGGTCGGGGTCGGCCCACCGCCCGGGCGCCAGGTCAGCGCCGCCGCGTCGAGTTCGGCCTGCGCCAGATGATCGACGATGCGGACCTCTGGCCGCCCACCGGCATCCCGCACCACCGGGAAACACCCCTCCCGGGCCAACACCCGGCGCAGGAAGGCCAGGTCATCCGCAGCGCCCTGGACGACCAGTGGCCGCTCCGGCAGGGACCGCTCCACCCCCACGGTGACCGACACCCCGTCGGGCAGCGCGCCCTGGAGGACTTCGCGGGCCATGTGCAAGGCCGAACAACGCCGATAGACCCGCCGCCGGTATGATCCGGCCAGGGGATGGAGCAGCGAGCACACGGTCAGGGTCGCCGCCCGCGAGGACATCTCCCCCCCGCAGAGGGCCACCTCGCTGATCACCCCGTGCAGTGTTCGCGGCGCCACCCCCCAACCCAGGGTCAACGCGACCAGCTGCCCGGGCCACTCCCGGACCCGATCCCCGACCGGGCCACACACCCGGACCTGCAGACGGTCACCGTCATCCAGTGCCTGATGACCGACAATCTGCTCGACCCGCAGCACGTCCGGGTCCAATCCCGGTAGACGCACCCGAAACAGCGCGTGCGCGCCACCGCCTTCCTTGGCACTCCCCTTCATTGCGTCTCTCCTGTCGCTGTCGTCCCGGTGGGCGCCGTGGACCGCCCCGGCAGGGGCAACGACACGGCTCGGGCCGACCGCCGGCCGAGCCACGTGGCCCCACCCAGCCGGGCGCCTGCCCCCAGACGCCAGGCAGGCAGCCGCCCCGGGGCGGCCATGATCTGCACCTCAACACGCGGCACGGGCCCGAGGTAACGGCTCAGCCATAGCCCGAGGCGCCTGAACCGTTCCTCTTCGATGAGCCCGGTGGCGGTGGCGGGCGCCAACGGGCCAATACGAATCCCCAGCAGGCCGCCGGCGACACGGACCATGCCGCCCAGTCCCCAACCTTCCCCGAGACGGGGTCCGTGACCCTGGCCCAGCGGAAACGGCCCCAACGGGTGGACCACCGGCTGGCGATCCACCACCTCCACCTGCCGCTGCCCCGTGACCCGCTGAACCAGCCGGCAAAGGCCGCTTCGATTCGGGCGCCGGGCAAGGAACAGATCGAGCCCGCTCAGACCGCCCCCCGACCCGACCCCGAAAGCCGCCAGGGCCTGCGCCCAGGGAGCCGATGACGCCGGCCCGTGCATCGCCCGCCATCCCGCTAGCAGCGCCGCATAGACCGAAGCATTGAGCATGCGCAACAAGCCCTGCACCCGCTCCCCGGTGGGGTCCTCCCGCGCTGCCGCCTCCAGCCAGTAGCTCGGCAACGGGGCCTCCGGCCCCAGCAGGGCCAGGACGTTGGCCTCGATCGCCACCCGACGCTCGCTGATCTGCCGACAGCGGCGGATCTCGGCGGCCGGGAAGGTCCAGTCCGCAGCCGGCTCGATGTGGTACCCCGGCCCCGGCTCGTCCGCAGCCAGCGCCGTCAGGCCGGCGTGCTCGAGCGCCCAGACGGCCTCGCACAGCCGCAGACGGGGGCCCCGGGCTACGACGTGGGCAACGGCCGTATCGGGGGCAGTTACCGTCGTGGCCATTGGGCCACCTCCCCGTGCGGCTCCAGATGTAAGACCAGCTCCAGATAACGATCCAGCGGCGTCCAGGCGGCCAGCACCCGATAGACACATTCAGCGAGGAGGTAGGCCTCGCCCGGATCCCGCCAAGGTCGGGCGTCGAGCTCCAGGGTGGCGTGCAGCCCCGTCTCCACCACCCCCTCCCGGACCCGTACCGCCGAGGTGCACACCAGTGACCTCAGCGCGGCGTGACAGGCCTCCGCCGCCGCGCTGCCCGGCGCGTCGGCGAGGCCGGCAATCAGCTCCTGCACCCCCTCCCGGGTCGCCCACCGCTCCAGATCCCCCCGGACCAGGCGGGACAGGGCCTGGCCCCGCCCCCTCTCCAGGGGGGCCGGCTGGAAGCGCGTCGGCCGCCGCAGGTTGGTCACCGTCACCCCGTCCGGCACCTCGGCCCCGGGCTGCGTCACGTTTCCCCGGCCCAAGCACCGGCGCGGCAGTTCGCCGTGGGAGTAACGCAGGCGCGCGCCGAGCGTGCCCGGGCCCGCTGGTGTGTCCAGGCACACGGCAACGCCGTGGCCCGCGTCCGGATCGCGCCGCTGCACGCGGTATATACCAGCCTCCCCGGCTTCCAGCTGCGGTTGCCAGGGCGGGTGATAAGCCCGTACCCGACCGCTGTCCGCAGCACGCACGCGGACCCCGAGGACCTGATGGACCACACGGCGCCCCGGACCGTCTCCATCGCTGCGCACCGGGAAGGGACCCGGCCCGGCCTCGATCCATTGCGGTTCGGCATCGGTGGACCCGAGGTTCACCGCCGGCAGGCAGTTGCTGAGCAACAGTCGCCGATCCGCCGCGGCCGCGCCCGGCGCCGGCCAGTCCAGCTCGCAACAGACCTCCAGGCGGTCGGCCCCGGCAGGCAGCGAAACCCGCTCCAGTCCGCCGAGCTGAACCCAGGCAAGCAGCGGCCGGGCCAGAAAGAAACACCGCAGGTGGCTCAGCGCTGGCGCAATCGGCTCTCCGGGGCCGTCCTGCACCGTTTCCGCCAGCCACGGGGCCAGCAGCTCCCCCCCACCGATCACCCGCCCGGGATCCGCCTCGTCGCAGCGCACCCGCACCCGCCGGACCCCGTGCAGGAGCGCGGCACGCAGGCGCTCCCAGAGACCCGCCTCGGCATCGATCAGCAGCGGCAACACCCCGGGCAGGCTCGGTGCCGCGGCATCCGCCGGCGGGAACCGCAGCACCATGCGCACCTCACTGCCGCCCTCCGGGCCCGGCAGCCACTCGGCCCGGTCCACCTCGATCGGCTCGACCGTGCCAGCAGCCAGGGTGGCAAACGGGATCGCCACCCCATCTGCGCACTCCGGCGGCGACCAGACCGTGGCGCCACGGGGTAACGCCACCGGCTCAGGTCGGGACGGGGCGAGCGAGAAGGCCAGCACTGTGGCACTTGGCCAGGGCTCGGCCAGCTCCGGGGCGGCCAGATGGAGCAACTGCTGATGGAGGTCTTCGATCCCGGCGGCGAGCTCGGCGTGAACCCCGGCGGTCAGGAAGGCCAGCCCCTCGAGGAGCCGTTCCACGTACGGGTCCCGATCGTGGGGATCGTCCAGGCCCAACATCCGGGCCTCGCCCGGATAGGCGCGGGCGAAGGCCGACCCGGCCTCGGTCAACCGCCGCATCTCCTGCTCAAACGCCCGACGCAGATCCATCCCCACCTCCGCTGAGCAGGTGTACGCCGGCGTTTCCGTCCACCGCCAGCTCCAGCGTCAGGTGTTTGCCCCGGTGCAGCTGCGCGCGCAACGCCAGCCAGAGCACGTAGCCCGTCTCCACCGAAGCGGGCTGCGCGTGCACGGCCAGGCTGACGACCCGGGGCTCGTAACGGGGGATCAACTCCTGAGCGGCCGTCGCCAAGCACGCAGCGGCGCCGTCCAGATCGTGGTAGTAGGACGAGAGGTCCGGCAGTCCGTAGCCGGCCAGGTGGGCCGGGCGTCCGCGGCGCGCTGCCAGCAACCGGAGGATGTGCCGAACCACGCTCGCCCGACTCTCGCTCCCAGGCATCGTCCCGGTGTGCGGCGGCGGGCGACCAGTGCCCCCTTCCAGGCGATCGAAAAGCCCTACCGTCACGTTGCACCTCCACGGGCGGGCCAGGGCAGCGACCCCCGGCCCGCCTTTCGGCCGGTCACCGGCCCTCGGTCCAGGAGTCGGAGAACTCGATGTTCCCGTCCACGTAAGCCCAAGTGATCCGGCCATAGCGGATGGCCACCTGCTCCATGTGCGGGAAGCGCTCCTTATCGGCCTCCTTGACGTTGTGCATCACCGGGCGCACCGAGGTGATCTTCACGTCGTTGAGGGTGTGCCGAAAGTACTCCTGCTCGTTGCCCGACTCGTCGATCTGGTACCAGCTCAGCACCAGCTCCTCGAGCGTCTGCCCCTTGCTGCACGCCTTGTAGAGGTAGGGTGAGGCCGAATCGAAGGCCTTGGTGAAGACGAACGGTTCGTGCTTGCGCGTACCGGTCAGGGCACCGGTGTCGCTGTCCGTGGGGATGCGTAGCTCGTGCTCGAAGCCGAGCACCTCGATGCTGCCCTCGCGGTCGGTGATGGTCACCGACCCCTCGATCTCGTTGCCCTGATCGTCCTTGAGCCACATGTAGGCAGGAATCGCCATGGCTTCGCCTCCTCTTCCTTGAGTGTGGGCGGTTTCAGGTCGGCAACTGCGACACCAGCGAGAGCTTCAGGTCGATACCCTCGATCTGGAAGTGCGGCATCACCGACATGTTGACCCGGTAGAAGCCCGGGTTTTCGGGGACCTCCTCGACCTCCACCACCCCCTCGCGTAGCGGGCGGGTAGCGACCAGATCGGGATCCGGATTCTGCATCTTGGTCACCAGCCCCTGCAGCCAATCGTTGAGCTCGTTTTCCAGGTCCTGCCGGCTCTTGGCCGAGCCGATATTCTCCCGCTGCAGCACCTTGAGATAGTGAGCCAGACGGGAGACCAGGAAGATGTACGGCAACCGGGCGTTGATCCGGGCATTCGCCGTCGCCGCGGGACTGTTGTAGCGGGCCGGACGCTGCGCCGAGTTGGCCGAGAAGAAGCAGGCGTAATCGCTGTTCTTGTAGAAGCTCAGCGGGATGAATCCGGCCTCGGCCAGCTCGATTTCGCGGTTCTCGGAGATGAGCACCTCGGTGGGGGTCTTGGTCTGCGCCCCACGGCCGAGGTCGAAGACGTGGATCGGCAGCTGCTCGAGCTTGCCGCCGGACTCCGGCCCGCGAATATTGACCGTCCACCCGTAGGCCTTGAAGGAACGGGCCATGTTGGCGGCAAAGGCGAAGGCTGCATTCCCCCAAAGGTAGCGATCGTGATCGACCCCGGTGACGTTCTCGCGGTAGTCGAACGCACGGGTGGGGTTGTCGGCCCCGTAGGGCAGGCGCAGCAGGAACCGCGGCAGGGTGAGGCCGACGTACCGAGCGTCTTCGGTGTCGCGGAACCCGCGCCAGCGGGCGTACTCGGCCTTATCTAGATAGCTGGCGATATCCGGGATCCGGACCACCTCATCCAGGGAGGCCTTGCCGAAGAAGTCCCGGCCGACGGCACCGAGGAAGGGACAGTGGGCCGCCGCCGCAATCCGGGATACCTCGGTCAGCAGGTTGATGTCCGCCGCCGAGCAGTCGAACTCATAGTTGGAGACCATGGCGGCTAAGGGCTCCCCGCCCGGGGTGTCGTACTCCTGCACATAGACGTGCTGGTACAGGCCGGACTGGGTGATGTCAGTGACATCCTCGAGCTCGCCGGCCAGCTCTTCCTTGGAGACATCGAGCAGCTCCAGCTTGATGTTCGCCTTGGGATCGCTGCGTTCGACGAGGAAACGCAGGCTGCGCCAGGCCGACTCCACCCGCTGGAACTCCGGATGGTGCAGGACGGCGTCGAGCTGCTCGCTCACCGCCGCGTCGATGCGGGCGATATACTCGTCGAGCAACGCCTTGTCGATGCGCTCGACCAGCTCGCCGTCCTGACTGGCGAGATCCAGGAACACCTGCAGGGCAGCGGTCAATCGACTCTCCGAGGGGATGTCCGCCATGACCGCCGAGTCCTGGAAGGTGGCGATCTCCAGGGCGCCGGAGACCGGCTCGACCTCGGCCAGCTGGCACAGGTGCGCATAGCTTGCCGCCGGGGCCGTGGCTTCTGCGGCCCTATCTGCGCTCGTCTGCTCACTCATGGCTCACTCCTGACCATCCCGGTCGGCTTCCGTTGATTCGCCCGAGGAGCCGGCCTCTCGGTCCTCCTCCCCGGTATGCAGCGGGGCGATCTGCCTGAGCTCGCCCATCACCCCCTCCAGCTCCTTCTGGTTCTGCACGATGCGCTCCAGCTCGCGCCGAAATCTGGCGTTATCGAGGACGTTCGACTTCAGATCCTTGAGCAGATTGCGCATCGCCAGCAGGTTATTGACCTGCGGGATCTGCCGGGCCACGGCCTCGGGGCTGAAGGCGTGGAAACCGTCGATCTTGAGGGCCACCCGGATCTGCGACCCGTCCCCCCGGAAGGTATCCGGCACCGTCACCTGCAGGGAGGGACTGAGGTCGCCGAGGACGGCGTCGAGATGGTCCCGGTCGATGGGCACGCGCTCACGTTCGGCGAGACGGCCACTGGCCTGGCCGTTGCTGAAGTCGCCCAGGACCAGCATCTTCAGCGGCAGTTCCAGGGTCTTGCGGGCGTCCCCTGTATCCACATCGAGGGTGATGTTCACCCGTGATTTCGGCACTTCCTGTTGGAAACTCTCCATGGCCTGCTCCTTGGCATCGATGGACTCCACCGGTCCCGCCACCGGGCCCGGTCAGGGGAAGGCGATCGCCGCCTCCAGATCGGCACGCGCCACCCGGTGGCGCAGTGCGAGCAGGCGCCGAGCCACCTGCTCGCGATCGAGCTGACCGTCGCGCTCGCTGGCTTGCAGTGCCAGCGCCAGTTCCCGCCAAACCGCCAGCGTTGATTCCGGATCCCACTCGTCCAACCCCCGGCGTTCGATCTCCGCCGCCAGCAGCTCAAGGCGCGCCCGGGCCAGCTCGGGATAGCCGGCATCCAGGCAGAGGCGCGCCCGAACCAGCTCCTGGGCGCAGCGCTCGCGACCGCTGCGCTGCGGCGTGGCATCGATTTGCCGCAGCGCGGCTGCCAGTCCTTCGCTGCGCATCAACGCCAGCGCCTCACCGAGTTGCACCGGGGTCTCACCCTCCTCCCGCCATGGCGATTCGTCACCCGTTCCCACGCGATCGGCCACCCAGGCGACCTGTCCCGGGGGGACCAATGGGCTGCCATCACTGAAGCGCAGATCCGGCAACGCCGGGTGGCGCTGTAGCAACTCCGCCGCTGCCGCACGGATGTACGCAGCGATATCGTCTCGCCCCATCGCCGTCGCCGACCGTTCAGCGACGGCCTGGATCTCCAGCTGGAGGTGCCCGCCCGGCTCCAGGAAGGCCGATTCGGCGGCCAGGTAGGCCGCTTCCCAGGCGCCTTCATCGACGTGCCTTCGTATCGCGGTCAGCGCCACCTGGCGCGGTGGCTCGATGCGCAGCCGACCATCGTCGGCGCTCAGCGGTCCAAGCCGCCCCCAGCGCCAGGCGCGAGCCAGCGCGGTCATCGCCAGCCACTCGCCCTCGCTGCGCAGGAAATCCAGCGCCTCGCGCAGCCGCCGTCCCAGCTCCTGGCCACTTCGCGGCGGACCCGGCGAACGGTCATCCTCCCGCGCGCCGGGCTGCGTAGGCGCAGTCCGCTCGGTGGCCACGGCAACGGCGGTCTGCCGTTCCTGCACCCAGTTGCGCAGCGGCCGCAGCCCCGGCGGGTCCGACCACAACCGCTCCAGCTCCGCGCCCAGCCGGTCGAGCTCCGCTTCCAGGGCGCGCAGCTGCTCGGGATCATCGCGGCCGGCCGCCCGATCGAGCAGGGCCAGCATGCGCCTCTCCGACAGCCACTCGATGGCCGCCCGCCGGCCACCGTCCCGCTGCGGATGGATCCGCTCGCCGAACGCGGCCAGAGCGCCGTGCAGTGCCGCCAGCGCCGCGCGAAACCCCTCGAGTCCACGCTCCTGGAGCTCGGCCAGGCACAGGTAACCAAGCACGCGGAGATCCTTGGCCTCCTGCTCCAGCAGGACCGCCGCGTCCTCGGCGACCTGGGCGAAATCCGCCCCGCCCAGCCGCTGGACCGCCTCGCGCAGGCGAGCGAACCGCTCACCGTGGCGTGGATCGGCGCCTACGTCCGCATCCCCGTCCAGGGCGGCAAGGACACGCCCCGGCAGCCCCAGCGGGTGGTCCGTCGCATCGGGATGGCACTCCTCGGTCACGCCTCCTCCTGGGTCAAACGGGTCGGCAGACGGAAGCGGGACAGATCCCCCCACTGCAGCAGTGGGGTGCTCTGTTCGGTGCGCAGGAGGAACTCCACCGGCTGATGCGACGCCTCCTGCGCTTCATGCAACGACCAGCGCACGCGGACCGCACTGGAACGGACCTGTTCGCGCTCCTCGGCACGGCTGAGCAGCCGGAACAGCGCCCAGGGGCCCTCCGCCTCGACCCGCCCCATCGCGCCGTTGTGGGCAGAGACAGCGGCGATTCGGCCGGGCTCGGGGGACCCTTGGGGCCAGCGTAGGCTCGCAGAGACCGGCGGGCCGTTGCGGTAGCGCAGCGCCTCGCCGTCGGACTCCCAGCGCATGTCGACCCAGTCGGCGCTGGCGACCGGCGACACCCGATAGCGCAGTTGCAGCTGCCCCGAGTCCTCGAACAGCCCGTCGCGAATTCGGGCCGCCACGCCCAGGGCCCCCACCACCTCGGCGGTGATGCCCACCCCACCGCCCCGCCAGCGCCGCTCACCGCCCTGGCCGTCGCTGCCGCTCAGGAACGGACTAAGCTGTTCGGTCTTGAATTGCCACAACACCCCGTACTCGGGTGCAAAGAAGGCCTCGAAGTCCCCCAGGGCGGCGTCCGCACCGTCGGCATCCAGCGGAAACCGCCCGGCCAGGTAGCGACGAAACGGCTCCACCACCTCGGCCTGCCAGCGCCCCTCGAGCTCCTCGGCGGCCTCGGCCCGCAACCGCGCCCAGGCGGCATCCATACCGCCGAGGAGCACCGGTTCCAGCGCGCTGCGTACGGCGCTGGAGGTCGGGCCCAACGCTTGCCGGACTGTGGTCCGGTACGCGCGCAGCGAACAGCCACTCCCCTCGCCCGCCAGGGCGAGCGCGACCCGCTCCATGGCCTTGCGCCCCGGGTCGGCGGCGGACGCCTGCTGGCCGATCTGCTCCGCCACCCGGGAGAGGGCCGCCTCGACCTCGGGCAGCGGTCCCGCGTCGCCTTCTTCTTCTCCCGACCCCAGCAGGGCGAAGAGCTCCCGTCCCCTCGGATCGTGTCGGTACCGACCGAGATCCTGGCCCAGCTGCTGCCCCAGGGCCGCCACCGGAACGTCGCCGGCGTGTGCCGCCAGTTGGGCGTGTACCCCCTCGAGCAGCGCCGCCAGGGCACCGGCATCCGCGGCCTCTTCCAGCTGTGCGGCCTGTTCGCGCCCGCCGCCCACCGATTGCCAGCGCACCCCTTCCAACCAATCCAGCCAGTGGTCCACGAAGGCGCGCAGGTAACGCGCCTCGACGTCCTTGGCCAAGGCCGAGGACCGCTGGTCCCCGAGCACGTCCCGCCGGCTGCGGCCGAGGACGGGATCCGGGTGCCGCAGGCCCTCCAGGGTTCGCTCCAGCGCCGGCCGGAGACGGGTCTCCCAGGCGGCACCCCGGAACGCCCCGGATACCGGCCGCTGGCTCGACCAGATGCGCGAGGCACCGCCCGGGGCGATCGCCTCGAGGGTTAACGGCGCCAAGTCCAGCTCGGCCTCGGCGAGCAGCCGCTCCAGGATCGGCTCCGGCCGGGCGGGGGTTCGCAGCTGCTCCCGGGCCCGTTCAACCAGACGACGCCCGGGTGACCCGTCGAGTCGTTCCCCCACGGAGCGCCGTTGCTGCGGGTCCGACAGCGCGCGGGACAGGCCGCGGACCAACGGGCTCTCCGCCTCCGGTGTACCCAGACCCTGCTCAGCGGCGACGAGCCGGGCCAGCAGGACGGCCACCCGATCATCGTCGACCGGCACATCCTCACCGGTGAGCCGGAGCCAAGCCCCCAGGGCCTCCCGATACGCCTCTCGGCGGGCCTGGCGCTCCGGCGGTTCGAGTCCCGGCCACTCGTCGGCGAATACCTCGAGCCGCTGCTGCACGGCCCGCCCCGCATCCGGCAACAGGGCCTGGCCGGCGAGTTCAATCAGAAGCCCCCGCAGCTGCGCGTACAGCTCGCCGACCCGCCGGCCGCCCGGGTCCAGCGCGAACGCCGCCATGCCGCCGGTTTCAGAGCGCTGTCGGAGCCCATCCTTCAGCCCCTGGACCCGCTCGACCGCTTCCAGCTTGGCGCCGACCTCCGGATCCTCGGTGCCCACCGCATAGGCCACGGCGGCGGCCCCCTCGGCCACCGCCGTGGCCTGGGCGAGACGGCTCTGGTACTGCTCGGCGGTACCGTGCCCGAGCACGCCAGCGACACCGAGGAGCCCGGCGACCAGCGCGACCCGGGCCAGCCGCCGAACCGCCAGCCGCCGGGCGGAGAGGCGCAGCCCCCGTGCCAGCGGGACGACAGCCTGGGTGAAGAGCCCCGGTGTCAGGCTCGGTCGTCCGGGTGCATGGCCAGTCAGGTACACCGCTTGCAGGGACGGCGAGCGCCGATAAGGGTCATGGCGCAACAGCAGGCGCAGCAGCTCCGCCAAAGGGCCGGTCACCGAACGCAGATCGGCGGCAAAGGCGAACGGACCAACCGCATCGGTCTCCCCGGCCCAAGCCGCCATCAGGCCCAGGCGCGCCTCATCGGCCTGCGCCTGCAGCCGCTGCGCCGCCAGGCCGGGGTCAGCGGCCGACTCCACCGCTGCCCCCCAGGGCCCGCACCACGAACCGCCCCCGGCTGCCGCCACGAACGCCTCGTAGCCGGGGAGACAGTCCACTCCAGTCACGATCAGGAGCACCGGCGGCCGCACCCCGAGATCGGTCTCGAGCTCCGCGAGGCGCGTCCGCAGGGCCCGCGCCCATCGCCTCAGTCCCGATGCATCCAGTTCGGCCAGCTCGCCGGCGTCGATGGTGACCAGCACCCCATCGACGGGGCGACGCCGGCGAACACGCCGGAGCAGACCGAGGAGTTGATACCAGCCGGTCTCCGCGGGGGGATCGGTGGTGTAGCGCCCAGCTGTATCGAGGAAAACGGCCCGATCGGAAAGCCACCAGTCGCAATGGCGGGTGCCGCCGTCACCGCGTGCAGCCAGCCACTCATCATCGTCGTCGGGGAAGTGAAGACCGCTGCAGCGGATCAGGCGGCTCTTACCCGACCGGGCGGGCCCGATGACCAAGTACCAAGGCACACGGTATCGCCCACCAGTCCCCGGCACCGTTGGCCCCGAGGGGCGGTCCAGCCGACGCAGGGGGCGATCCATGGCCGCGGCCAGGGCCTCGGCCTCGTCCCCAGATATTTGCTGCCGATCCAGCCGTCGGGCGCGCCGCAGCGCAACAGCCCCGACCGCCAGACCAGCCACCCCGAACAGGGTCAGGACGCCTGCCAGACGCCACCCGGCCGGATCGACGCCAAACAACGGCAGGCCGAACCAGACAGCCACTGCGGCGAGCAGGACGGCCACCAGCAGCCACACAAACGGTCGCCGCAGGAAGGCGGGCATCCGCAGCCACCCGACCGCCCCCTGACTGATGGACGCCTGCCCTCTCATGGCGTGCCCCTCCGCAACACCTCCCGGGCAGCCTCGATCTCTTCGGCGGCAGCCTCGGCGGCCCGCTCCACCTGCACCCCGGTGTGGAGATAGGCCAGCGCCGCGAGAGCAAGCACCGCCACCGCCGACCAGAACCAGCCCACATGCTGACCGGCACCCCGATCCGTGCCCGCCGACGCCGGGGGCGGCGGGGGTGCCGCGGGCGTCCGGTCGGCCAGCCACTCGCCGAGCCGATGGCGATGCGCATCAAGCAGCGCCTGATCCTCCAGAGCGTGGACTCCCTGGAAGCCGAGCCACAGGCAGGCCAGGTACAGCTCAAGGACCGCCGCCGGCGGGGCTTGCTCGCGAGGGCCCTCCAGCCTCTGGAAGAAACGCTGACCCGACGCGCGTTCGCCGAGGCGCTCGACCTGGAGCGGTTGCGCCAGCCACGCCGCCCGCTCCGGATGCGCCGAGGCGATCACCGCCTCGTCCAGGAACGCCACCACCGCCCGCTCGGCATCGGCCAGGGCGGCATCGCCCAGGCCGGCGGCGAGGCCCCGTTCCCGCAACCGCTCCAGCGTCTGCCGCGCCCGCTCACGCAGCCCATCTCCCTGCGCTGCAGCGATTCGGCCGTCACGCAGTGACGCTGCTTCGCGCAACAGCGGCTCCGCCACCTCCAGCAGCGACCCCGTCGACGTCGGCGGCGACGCAGCCTGCTCCGCCGCGATCATGGGTTCTCCTCCTCGCGCAGCGCCACCATCTCCATCCGCAGGTGGGCCAGTTCGGCCGGTCGGTACACGGCCAGTCCCCCCGCACGCTGGGCCTGCTCCCAATGCTCCCCGGCCGGCTCCAACCGGAAGTACTCGTAGCCGCTCTTGACCGGCAGTTGCCCGGGCGGCCTGGGGGCATGGACCAGGCGCACACCGGCCACCCCGGCGGCGACCAGACGCTCGAGGGCCTCCCGCGGGCCGACGCGCAGATCCATGGGCAGGCGCGCGATCCAGTCGCCAGCCGGGTCGGCCGCGCCGTGCACGGCCAGGAAGAAGGTCCACCCCTCCATCAGCGGCTGCTCCGCACCCTCGGTCACCAGCACGGCCTCGGACTCGCAAACCAGGCGGACACCGCGGGTCTGGCGAGGCATGGCCTGATCCAGCAGGCGCTCCAGCCCCTCCTCCAGCGCGGTAAACACGGCAGCCGGACGGTCGTGATCGTAGACCGGTACCGTCTCGGCCGGCGAGGTCACCTCGGAGAGCGCCGACAGCGCTGCCACCAGGCGGGCGAGGATGTCGTAAAGCTGCCCGGGGTGACTGGCGGGGTTGGCGACCAACGAGCGCAGGGCGCAGGCCGCCGGCTCCAGGCTCTGGCGCAGCAACAGCCGCGCCACCTCGCCCGGTTCGAAGGCGCTGACCCGCCCGGTGGCCCCCTGTTCTTCGCGCAGACGGGCACAGCGGTTCTCTACGCGGGCTGTGATGCGCCCGAGCAGCGTCTGCCATCCAGTGGAAGCATCCAGCCGGCAGGCGACGGGCAAAAACGCCGGATCGAGACGAAACCCACCTGCATCGCCTGGCACCACACGCGCCACGGGCAGTCCGACCCGGGCACCCGATGGCGGCTGCGTCCCCAGCGCCAGCTCCGGGTCGGCAAGCAGGACTTCACGCTCGCGCTGCTCGTCGTGTTGATCGGCGAGCTGCACGAAACGCGGCCGCCAGGCTGCGCTGCTCCCCCCATCGGCGTAGCCGGGCAGATCACGGACGCGATTGTTGCGCGGCAGCGTCAGGTAGACGACGCCTTCCTGCCCCGATGAGCCGGTCAGATCCAGCTCCAGGGGATCACCGTGGCCATGGGCGACCAAACGCCCGTCCGGCAGCAGCGCCTGGCAGGCCTGAAGCCGGAGCACGCCCTGTTCCAGGGGGGCCTCTTCGACCACAAGGCCCAGCAGGCCGTAGGCGTGAGGGGTAACCGCACTGAGGCGACGCGCCTGGGCCGCCTCGAGATAGCGCTCCCAGCACTGGAAGTGCTGCTGCCCCAGCAATACGCCTTCCGCCCAGACCGGTCGTTGGAGCAATGCCGTGACGTCCATGTCAAAGCCCTGCCGAACGCTGCCCGGCGACATCCTCCCGCTGCCAGGCGGCGCGCCTGCGCTCGGCCTCGCTGCCCGCCCACAGCGCACCCCCATCCAGCGCCAGGGTGATCCTCTGGCCGGGGCGCATCCCCAGGAAGGATTCCGGCAAAGGCTCCAGGAGACGCCAGCGCTCGGCCTGCTCATCGAGGTAGAAGACGGCCACTGCCAGATAACCGGCCGGGTCGGCCATCTCCAGCTCGACTTCCTTGCGCTCGCCGGGTTGCAGGACCAGCTCGCGCCGCTGCTCCCAGCCGCCCAGCGCGGCGCGGTCATCCCGGGTCAGTGCCGCGCGGTCCGCGTCTTCGAAGGGCGTGCGGTCGTCGAGCTGATAGACTCGCAGGAGGACCGAGAGCGGTTCCCCCTGCGGTCCAGGGTTGAGCTGAGGCCCGGCGGTCATGTCGAGTTCGACCCGGGGCGTACACCCTGCTGCCGCCCAGGCACACAGGAGCAGTGCCACACCCCAGCCAAGGGGGCGAGCCGTAACGGAGGGTATCAGCGAACGTCGTGCGGGGGCGGAGCCGGCGCACGGGGAGCGCCCGGGGCGGCGATCACCCCGAACCGCCTTCCTGCGGTCCACATCCATGGTTGTGCCCTCGTCCTTGAGGTCCTTAAGCAGCCTGTTGGGGGGCTGCCCGTATCCGTGCCTCGTCCCTGAGGCGACGTCTCGTTCTACTCAGCCAGATTTGCTGCCGCCACGCAACCCATGCGCCCGGTGCAGAAGCCACAGACCCGGGACCCACGGTGTGGCGCATTGGCGCATTGCCCACCACTACCCTGATGGCACCCGCCACGCGTGATAAGGTCCGAGCCGGTCACTTCTCCACAGGGAGTGTCCACGGCAACCGGGGAGGATCCGCCTAATGCTCGCTAACTGGCCCGTGCGCTACAAGCTCGGTATCTCCTTCGGCCTCATCGTGATCCTGATGGGGACCAGCGGCCTGCTCTCTCACTGGGCCCTGCAGGACACCGCGAACGAGAACCGGGACGCCATGGCCTACATGGAGCAGTCCGCCATGCTGGTCGAGCGTGAGGTCGAGCACCTAAGCTGGACCAACGAGCTGGCGGACAGCTTTTTGCTCGAAGAGACCTTCACCGGGGAGCTGGACTTCACCTCATGCGCCTTCGGCGAGTGGTTCTACGACTACCAGGGGTCGGAGCACTACGAATCGGCCAGTGAGGCGTTGCGCGAGGCCGTCGACGGCCTCGAACAACCGCACATTGCGCTGCACGAGGTCGGCGAGCGGATCGTCGAGCTGCAGGAAGCCGGGCGTTTCGACGAGGCCGAGGCCTTCTACCATGAAGAGGCACAGCCCATTCGGCGGGTATTCCAGGATCAGCTCGGCGAACTGCGCGAAATCCTCGAAGCCGAGCGCGACCGCCACGCCAAGCAGGCGGCGGCGCAGCAGACCCAGGCGGCACAGATCACGGTGGGTAGCCTGGCGATCACCGTGCTCTTTGCCATCGGCCTGGCGGCGCTGGTGTCCCGTCACCTCACCGCCCGGCTGCGGAGTGCCGTCGATAGCCTGGAGGACATCGCCGCCGGGGATGGCGACCTGACCCGGCGTCTGGACGCCGAGGGCCGCGACGAGATCGCCGAGCTCAGCGCGGCCTATAACCGCTTCGTCGACAAGATCCACGAGATGGTGCGCGTCGTCCGCGACTCCGCCACCCAGATGGCCTCGGCCACGGAACAGCTGCAGCGCAGCGCCGAGGAGGATCAACAGGGGGTGCAGAACCAGCAAGAGCGGACCTCCGAGGTGGCCACGGCGATGAACGAGATGAGCGCCTCGATCAACGAGATCGCCCGGAACACCCAGGACACGGCGAACGCCGCCGGGGATGCCAGCCAGCAGTCCCGACAGGGTCAGGAGGGCGTCGGCCACACCATCGAGACCATCCACGACCTGGCGACCAATGTCCGTGACTCCGCCGAGGCCATCCGCGCCCTGGATGAGCAGAGCGCACGCATCGGACAGGTCCTTGAGGTCATCCGGGGGATCGCCGACCAGACCAACCTGCTCGCCCTCAACGCAGCCATCGAGGCGGCACGGGCTGGCGAGAGCGGACGCGGGTTCACCGTAGTCGCCGAGGAGGTGCGCAAGCTCGCGCAGAAGACCCAGGACTCCATTGGCAGCATCCAGGAGATGGTCGAAGGCATCCAGAACGGCACCCAGCAGGCGGTGCAAGCTATGGAGCGCAACCGTCAGCAGGCCGAGGGGACCGTGGAAGAGGCCTCCGCCGCCGGGAACACCCTCCAGGAGATCACGCGCGTGGTGACGCAGATCGAGGACATGACCAACCAGGTCGCCAGCGCGGTGGAACAGCAGTCCCAGGTGGCCGAAGAGGTCAATCGCAACCTGACGCTGATCAGCGATACGGCCGAGCAAACGCGGAGTTCAGTGCAGGACACCGGCCAGGTCTCCCAGCGACTTGCCCAGCTGGCCGAGGACCTACGGGATCAGGTCGGGCGTTTCCGGGTGTGAATCCACTCAGGCGTGCACACGGATCGGTTCACGGCGCTGCGCGCCGTGCCCGGCGCACCATCAAAAAGGGCCGGCCCCGCCACGCGGGACCGGCCCTTTCAGCTTCCGGCCTGAATCAGGCCGGCGACGCTACGCGGCGTCGTTATGCGGATGCCCGTGCTCGAGCTCCTGCTCGGTGGCCTCACGAACGTCGACGATCTTCACGTCGAAGTTCAGGGTCTCACCGGCCAGCGGGTGGTTCGCATCGACGGTGACTTCCTGCTCGCCGACCTCGGCCACGGTGATCGGGATGGGGCTACCATCCGGCCCCTGCGCCTGGAAACGCTCGCCGACGTTCAGCTCGGCCCCTTCCGGGAACGCCTCCTTCGGCACGCTCTGCATCAGCCGCTCGTCACGCTCGCCGTAGGCTTCACCCGGCTCCAGGGTGACATTCAGCTCATCGCCGGGCGCCTTGCCATCCAGCGCCTTCTCCAGACCCGGGATAATGTTCTGGCTGCCGTGGAGATAGGCGAAGTTGCCACCCTGGGACTGGTCGATCACCTCGCCCTGACTCCCGGTCAGGGTGAAATCGAAAGTGACGACCTTTTCACTAGCTACCTGCATCGTTAAGTACTCTCGCGCGTCATCGTGTCTCAGTCATGCTACCAGAGACCCCCCGCCCATGCCCAAGGATGGCGTCGTACACGGCGCGGGTCCGATCTTCGGCCTCCGCATCCGCGCCTTCCCAATCGCCGGGGCGAAGGAAGCTCTCGCCGGCAGAATAGCCGTTCCCCAGGCCCATGACCAGGGCAGCCTGGGTGGTCAGGGATGCGTCAGGATCACGCACCTCACCACTGTCGTAATCGAGGCTTGCCACCACCTCCCCTTCCGACAACTGGTGTGCCAGCGCACCCTCGATGAGGCGGTCGATGGCCCCTCCGATCTCCTCGCTCAGCCCGGGACGGCGACGTTCCAGGAAACGGCTGGTCCCCTCGTTCTCGCGCAGCAGGGCGAACCCGCCGGTGAGGTGATGGACCCAGCGCCACTGGGCCTCGACATCGACATCCTCGCTGTCCGCCACCGCGTACCCATCTTCGAAGCGCACCCGGGCGGGCAGGCCCCAGGACTCAACGACCCCGTCCTCCCCCAGGACGGCCTCGACCAGGCGCGCGGCGCGCTCGAACAGCCGCTCGGCCTGGCGCTCATCTTCTTCACCATCGCCGAATACGTAGAGGAGCTCATAGAGCCCCTTGTGGCCGCGGATCAGGGAGGCCAGGGCGTCGAGCTCCCAGACCGGCCCTTCCCCAAGGTCGTAGGTGCCGGACTCGGTATCCCAGGCGTCATCCAGGACCTCGGCAGCATCCCGGGCGACCGCGACCGCATCCTCCGGCTCGTGCCCGAACCATTCGCGCATCTGCTCGGCACTGAGCAGGCCCATGTCCTCGGCCCCGCCCGGCTTGTCCCAGCGCACCCAGGCGTAGGCCACGCCGTGGAAGGCGTCGAGGCCGTAGGCCATGCTCTGCGGGGTCCACGACTCCCGGTCGGCATCGGTGTGGAATCGCCCCCCCTCCTGGAGGGACTCCATGACGAAGCGCCCGTTGCCGACCAACAGCGCCGAGGGTGCGTGGGTCATCGGATCGAACAGGCCGTGATCCTCGAACCGGCCGGCGCTGTGGTGCATGTGGTAGAGGTAGGTGGCGTCGGCGTAGTGCCGGGGCTCGGCGCCACGCAGCCCCTCGCCCTCCTCCCGGTATCCCTCCAGCTCCTCCAGCAGGGCCAGCCAGCGGTTACCCACGGCGCCCATCGGCTCACCGCTGAGCGTCTCGTCGTAGGCCGTGTGGCCCATCTCGCTGTCGCGCATGGTGCGGCCTTTGACAGTCAGGGCATTCATGACGGCCAGATGCTCCGCCAGCGTCTCCGGGGCGTCGGCAGCAGGCGCGTCGGCACCGACCACCATGCTGCCCCCCAGGGTCATGGCCGCGACAGCCAGCAGATTCCTGTAGGTGGTTCGCATCATCAGCTACTCATCGCCAAGTGCAGGAAGGGGACGGTCATGAAGGCGAGAATCACCGCCATCAAGAGAAAGTAGATCAGGAAGCGCAGCGGCTCCCGCAGGATGCGCTGGGTGACCGTCTCCAACTCGCCCCGCTGGCGCATCGCCTCGTACTCGGCCCGTACCCGTTCGAACCGCCGCCGCTGGTACTCGTCGAGCAGCCGCTTGGCCTGCGGGTACTGCTCCGTATCACGCAGCCAGATCCCGCCCTGGGTGATGCCCCAGCGATTGGGTGGCGTCTCGTAGTAGTCCAGGTGGTACTGATCGAGGAGACTGCGCACCTCCTCAGCCTCGTCCTCGGGCACACCGCGCAGGTTGAGCAGGAGTTTTGCCATAGCTCCTCCGATTCTCCGAGACCCGGTGCCGCCAGGCAAGCGGCCCGAATCAGACAGGCGGCAGGAGGCGCCGGATATCGCACAGCGACGCCACGGTCGCCGTGGGCTCCGGCCCCCAGGGGTCGAAGACCGCACCCGGGAGACGGCGTACCCAGATTGCCTTCCAGCCGCAGGCCCGGGCGCCGATCACGTCGAAGGGGTTCCCCGAAACCAACCAGGTCTCCTCCGCCCGGCTGCCGACCTCCGCGAGGAACGCATCGTAGGTCTGCGGACTGGGCTTGAACGCCTCCACCACCTCGACGCTGACGATGTCTTCAATGTAGGTGCGCAGGGCGTTGTCGCCCAGGAGCTTGCTGACCGCTTCACGGCTCCCGTTGGAGAACGCATAACTGGTGTAGCCCGCCTCGTGGAGTTCGCGCAAGGCCAGCTCGGCCTCTTGGTAGGCGGGCAGTCGCTGATAACTGCGCAGCAGGGCATCGCGCTCGTTGGCACTCAGACTCAGACCGAAGGACCGGGCCGTATGGTCGAGTGCATCCGCGATGCAGACCGCGAAGTCCGCGTACTCGCCCATGACCGTGCGCCGATAGGTATACTCCAGCTGCCGCTCGCGCCAGCTGCGTGCGAAGGCCAGCGCGCGATCCCCCAGGTGGGGGCGCAGCGCCTCGGTCACGCCGTGGGTGTCAATCAAGGTGCCGTAGACATCGAAGGCCAGCGTCGTCGCCATATCTATCGCTCGGATCCTCTGCCGGTGCGCCGGCTCCAGCGGAGCCCCTCAAACCTATGCGGGCACCTTAGCACTCCTGTCGCCCGAGGTGCGCGCTGCGCGCCGGGCTGGTCTCCTGAGCCCACCGAGCTTACAATCCCGCGGCTATGGAATGGATCGATATCGGCGCCAACCTGACCCACCACACCTTTCGCAAGGATCTCCACCAGGTCCTCGAGCGTGCCGAGGCCGCGGGGGTCAGCCAGCTCTTCGTCACCGGGACCGATGAGAGCGAATCGGTCAAGGCGCAGGCCCTCGCCGCGCAGCACCCCGGCCGACTCTTCGCCACGGCCGGCTTCCATCCGCATATGGCGAAGACCTTCTCCAGCGACTCGGAGTCGGTCCTGCGCGATCTGGCCTCGCGGCCGGAGGTGGTCGCCATCGGCGAGACCGGACTCGATTTCTACCGTAACCACTCCCCGCCGGAGGTCCAGCAACGCGTCTTCGAACGCCACCTGGAACTGGCCGCGGAGCTCAAGCTGCCGGTCTTCCTGCACCAGCGCGATGCCCACCAGCGGTTCAGCGAGATCCTCCGCGCCTACCGCGACCACCTCGTGGACGGGGTTGCGCACTGTTTCACCGAGGGTCCCGAGATCGCTCAGGCGTACCTGGATCTGGGCCTGCACATCGGGGTGACCGGCTGGATCTGCGACGACCGGCGTGGCCAGGCCGTGCGGGACGCTGTGCGGGTGATCCCGCCGGAACGGCTGATGGTGGAGACCGACTGCCCCTACCTGCTCCCCCGCGACGTCAACCCCGAACAGGTCGGGCTGCCGGTCAAGAATCGACGCAACGAGCCGTGCCTGATGCCCCACATCGGGCGGGCGGTGGCCCACTATACCGGCCGCGATGTCACGGAACTCGCCGAGACCTCCAGCCGGGTGGCGCGCCGCTTCTTCCGCGTCGAGGCGCCCTCCCGCTAACCGGCCGCGCCGCGACCGGCGGCCGGCATGCCGCCCCAGTCTCCGCCCTCGGCCAAGCGGGCCTCCAGGGCGGCGGCCGGCGCCGGCGGGCTGAACAGATACCCCTGCACCTCGTCGCACCCGAGCTGGCGCAGCAGCTCCAGTTGCTCGGGCCGCTCCACCCCCTCGGCAATCGCCCGCAGCCCCAGACCCTGGGCCATATGGATGATGGCGCGGGTGATGACACAGTCTTCGGGCTCCTCCGGCACGCCGTGGATGAAGGACTGGTCGATCTTGATCTTGGCCAAGGGCAACCGCTTCAGGTAACCCAGATTGGAATAGCCGGTGCCGAAGTCGTCCACGGCCAGCTGCAGTCCCCGGGACTGGAGTTCGGCGATGGCCGTGCGCACGTTCACGTCGTCCTCGAAGAAGAGGCTTTCGGTCATCTCCAGCTGCAGCGCCTCGGCAGGCAGCGAGCGACGCCCCAGCGCCCGCTGGATGACCGCCGGGAGACCCGTCCCGCGCAGCTGCGCCGCCGAGAGATTGATCGCCACCGGCACCTGCAGAACCCCGCGGCCCCGCCACTCCGCAGCCTGATCGCAAGCGCGCCCGATCACCCACTCACCGATGGCTCCAATCAACCCGCTCTCCTCGGCGACGGGGATGAACTCACCGGGCGAGATCCAGCCCCGATCCGGGTGGTGCCAGCGCAGCAGCGCTTCAACGCCGACCACCTGCCCGGTGCTCAGGGCAACCTGAGGCTGATACCACAACTCGAGCTCGTTACGTTGCTCCGCGTTGCGCAGCATCGCCTCCAGCTCGACGCGCTGGCGGACCTCACGATTCATCTCTTCGGTAAAGAACCGGTAGCGGTTGCCGCCCTCATCCTTGGCGCGGTGCATGGCGGTGTCGGCCGCGCGGACCATGCCGTCGGCGTCCGCCGCATCGCCGGGGTAGACGCTCAACCCCACGCTCGGTGTCACCGCAACCTCGCGGCCGTCGATCCGCAGTGGCTTGCGGAAGCGGTTGAGAACCCGCTGTACAAGCTGCGCCACCTGCTCCGTCGACTCCAAGTCGTGGAGCAGCATCAAGAACTCGTCGCCGCCGTGCCGCCCCACTTCATCCCCCGACCGCACCATTTCGCCCAGCCGCTCGGCCACCTGGCGCAGCAGCTGATCACCGGCATCGTGGCCGAGGCTGTCGTTGACGACCTTGAAACGGTCCAGGTCGACGAAGGCTACGGCGAAACGCTCACTGTCGCTGGCACGCCGAATGCCTTGGGCGACGCGCCCCAGCAGCCAGGAACGGTTGGGCAGCCCGGTGGTCAGATCGTGTTCGGCCAGATACTGCAGCTGCGCGGAGTGGTCCAGGGCAAAGCCCACGTCTTCGGCCAGCTCGACCAGCAACGACCGGATCTCCTCGCTGAAGAAACCCGCCTCCGGGGCGTAAACGGCCAGGGCGCCAACCGGCTCGCCGCCGTGACGCAGCGGAAAGGCGGCCACGGCACCGAACCCCGCCTGCGTCGCAGCCGCCCGCCACGGCGCGGCTTCCCGCGCCCCCAGGAAATCCTCGAAGACCACGGGCCGATCCTCGTTGATGGCGCGTCCTACCGGCCCCCGCCCCTCGGCACTGGCGGGATCGGCGCTGACCCGGATCGTTTCCAAATACGCCACCCCGGCCTGGTCGCCCTCCCAGGCCTGTGGCACGACTTGGCGGGTCTCGGCGTCGACCAGACCGATCCACGCCAGGCGCAGATCCGTGTGGCGGACCACGATGCGACACACCTCTTGGAACAGAGCCGAGCGCTCCGGCAGGCGCACGATCAACTGACTAGTGGCACTCAGCGCCGCGTAGAGCCGCACCAGCTGCGAGACGCGCTGGTGCGCTCGGTTGAGCTCGGTTAGGTCGCGCACCAAGGCCAGCATCGACACGACCTGCCCGCCCGCGTCGAACTCCGGGACCAGGCGCGCCTGGAGCGAGCAGGTTTGCCCGCGCACATCGGTGAACTCGAAACTGAGCGTCTCGGGTTGCCCGCAATCTCGGACCCGCTCGAGCAACGCCTGCCACTGTGGCGACGGCGGCGGATAGCCGACCTCCTCCTGGCAACGCCCGAGGGCTTCCCGCCGGTCGACCCCGGTAAGCGCCTCGAAAGCGGGGTTGACGTAGAGATAACGCAGTTGGTTATCGAGGCGCACCAGCACGTCCGGGATATGCTCGGCCAGCGTCTCGAAGCTCCTGAACTGCCCGTGCAGATCCTCGCGCTCCCGGGCCGCCCGGGCCAGCCGTCTCAATAGCAGGTAGAGCAGCCCGGCTGTGACCAGGATGAAGGCCACCCCCTTGACCACCTGCCCCACCGGCAGCCACTCCGCGGGCAACCAGGCAATCAGCAACCCATCCGTGGCCAGGATCCAGAACAGGCCGAGGACGGCATAGGCGATCGACACCGCCAGGGGCAGCCAGCGCGGGTGGAATCGCCGCGTCCGGTCCATCGACACCCCCCTCGCAAAGGCCGAAGCCATGAGCCGCTTACCGGCCCGGCACCGGCTGCTGTACCGGGGCCTCGACGCGCTTGCGGCTGCCGTCGTCGAAGTACAGCTCCAGCGTGATCGCCTCCCCCTGGCTGAGCGGCCGACGCAGATCGACCAGCAGGAGCCTCGGCCCACCCGGGCGCAATTCGACCTGCTCCTCCGGGGGCAGGAGCAGCCCGCCCAGGCGCTGGACCTGCGCGACTCCCCCGCGTCGCTCCACAGTATGGAGCAAAGCCTCCTCGGCCGCCTCGGTGAACACCCGCACCAAACGGTGGGACTGGTCCGCGGTATTCGTTAATGCCACCTCGCCCTGGACCACGCCCTCCCCCGGGGCACTCGCCGAGACCCGGATGCGGTCCACATCCACCACCTCGGCGGCGGCTTCCGGAGCGGGCTCCTCGGCGGACAGCTCATCCGGCACCGGGAGCGGCGACAATGCGGTCAGCCCCGGATCCGGCGACTCACGCTCGCGCATCCGGCGCTCGACCTCCTCGGGGCGAGTCCGCAGCAGATCGATGGTCTCGCGATCAGGGCCCAGCACCGGCAGCCGGACGCCGTCCCGCGGCCCGTTTTCCGCCTGCGCCAACCCCTTGCCCAGCGAGCCGACCAACACCAGGATCGCGGCTGCCCAGATGCCGTATCGTTGCCTCATACCCTTTCCACCCGCTGCTCCACCGCTGCGCGCACTATTCAGGGTATCGGCCCGCAAACCGCACCCTTGAACCCGCCCGGGGCCGGCCGTGAACTCGAGCCGACTGGCTTGCACCCCGCCGCGCTCGGATCAGGGTCCGGGCCGCAGCACCCGCAACCACGTCCAGAAATTGAGCAGTGAGGCCAACGACTGCGCGACATAAGTCAACGCTGCGGCGCTGAGGATCCGTCGAGCGTGGGGAGGATCCACATCCGGGTAGAGGTAGCCGCTGCGCCGCAACAACGGCAGCGCCCGGCGGAAGCTCGCGTCCAGTTCGGTGGGCAGCGTCACCAGGTGCACGACGACGCCGGAACCGAGACTGAGGACACCGCCGAGCAGGAACAGCGCAGCCACCCCGGGCACCCGCAGCACACCGGCGACCACCGGGGCCGCCAACAGCAGGACGGCACCCAGCTGCTGGGCCCGCCCCACGGCGCGGACCAGCCGCTGGCGCCAGACGAAAGGCCCGTAACCCGCCGTATGCTGAAGGGCGTGCCCCACCTCGTGTGCGGCAACGGTGAGCGCCGCCAGCGAGCGGCGGTCGTAATGCTCGGCCGACAGCCGCACCGCGCCCGCCTGCGGATCGTAGTGATCGCCCCGCTCGGTCCGTTCGACCCGGATGCGGTTCAGCCCACAGCCGTCGAGCAGCTCACGAGCAAGCTGACCCCCAGTGACCGGATACCGATTGCCCGGCTCGGCGTAACGGCGCATCACGCGCTGCACCCACAGGCCGGGTCCATACACCGCGCCGAGCAGCAGCACCAGCAAGAGGATCCAGATCATCGTCCCATTGTGCCGATACCGCGGGCCCGGCGCATGCCCCTGAAGCTGACAAACATGATGAGCGGTTCACATTTGCTACGGCAGGTAGTAACATTTGCTGCAGGACAGCATAAGTTGTCTTTTGGTTAGCCATACAGGGCCTGATAGCGCCCGGGAGTCCAACGACCATGTTTACCGCACTGGTCAGCCCGCAATACGCGGAACGCAACGGCCAGGCCACCACCGTCGCGGGCGGATTCATCGCCCACGGCCTGGTCCCTCCCCATCGTGACCACGGCGAACAGACCGGCTGGTTCTACGCCCTACTACCCGGACGGCCGGACTCGGTCGACCCGGAACACGTCCGTCCATTCCCGGCCGATCAGCTCGAGGCGGTACTGCTCGCCGAGCGGGATCGCTACCTGGAGATGGCTCAGTCGGACGGGGATGCGGTCTGGGCAGACGCGGCGGCAGCGATCGGTGACATGATCGGCTGCCTACACCGCGCCCAACTCCAGGGGGATGCCCGGTATACGGCGCTTGGCGAAGCGTCACCGGCAGACGCCGGTGCGAACGGCGCCGCGTAAGCGGCTCCGTCAGACACTGTCGTCGGGCTGATCGAGCAACTCGGCCTCGGTCAGCACCGGCACACCCGGCGGATGATTCTCCGCGCGGGCCAGGAAGACATCACGGTACGACGTGTAGAGCACGGCCCCGAACACCGGAAGCAGCAGGACACCCAGCCAGCCGACGGTGAGCACCACCACACCGACGGCAGCAAGGAGCAGGCCGAGCAGACCGGTCATCGACACCGGATTGACGGCGTAGGCATGAACGCTCATCCACATGGCCATCCCGGGATGCGCGCCGTGCAGGGCCACCATGGGCAGCAGGAACCACTGCCCGAAGGCGAGCAACCCGGCGAGCGCACCAACCGCTGCCAGCGCCCAGACACCGCCGGCGACAAATACCGGACCGATGGCGAAGGCCTCTTGGGGCGGTGGCGCGGGTGCGCCCGAGGCCAATCGCTCCTCGTAAAGCCCGACCCCGGTAAGCACCGTCTCCAGCGAGTCGGCCAGGGGCCAGAACAGCAACGGCCCGAGGGCCCCGTAGGCGGCAAAGAGCCCGGCGCCGGCGGTCAGCGCCACGGCGCCGTCCAGATTGCCCGGCAGGACGTAGAATGGCCGCGCATCGCGGTTGTAGTCCGCCACCAGCGCCAGGCGAACGAACAGCACCAGGGCCAGGACCACCACCAATAAGGTCAGCAATCCCCGCAGGGGCGCCCAGGCCACTGAGTGTGCGAGGAGCAGCGCCGCGGCGACGCCGGCGGTGTAGCCAAGGAACGCCGCCGGCCGGCGCACCAGCAGACCGGCGGCCTCCCGGAGCCATCCCTGCCAGGCCTCAGGCTCGGTGGGACGCGGCCCAAGCGCAGACACGTGCAATCCTCCCCGTCACTGTCCGAGCGCCGGGCGCCCCAACCCCATCGCCGTCGACCGCCGCGCAGGCTCAGCCAATCCCCTCCGGCGACCCGAACTTATCGAGCAGCTCCTCAAGGATCTGGAGCATATCCACGGCGGAGACCATGCCCACCAGCCGCTGCTCCTTGTTGAGCACCGGCAACGCACCGAAGCGGTTCTCCCGCATCAGCTGGGCAGCCCGCTGGACCGGGTCGTAGGTGTGGACAACGACCGGGTGGCGGGTCATGACGTTCTTGAGGGCCATGTTGTCGTCCAGGTAGTAGACGTGGGCGATGTCCGGCGCCTCGTCGACCCAGTCCGGACGCCGCAGGTCGCGATCGGTGACCATCCCCAGCAGCGCCATATCCTCATCCACCACCGGCAGATGCCGGATGTGGTTGTAGCGCATCTTGAAAAAGGCCTCCCGCACACCTTCATCGGGATGCCCGGTGACCAGTTTATCCGTCATGATCTCAGGGAGCTTCATGGCTTCCCTCCTGATAAGCATGGCTGTAGCGGGTGCCGTCTCATCGACGGCACCGCTGCGGCTCGTATCCTTGCTGGGCCTACTCCTGCTCGGGGAAGAGGTCGGCGTCGGTCACTGCACCGCGACTGGCCGAGGCCGCCAGGCGCGCATACTTGCCCAACACCCCGCGACGGTAGCGAGGCCGGGGCACCTGCCACTGGCTGCGGCGACGCTCGAGCTCCGCGTCATCCACCTCCACCTGAAGCAGGTTCTGGTCGGCGTCGATGGTCACCGTATCGCCCTCGGCAATCAGCGCGATGGTCCCGCCGTCGTAGGCCTCAGGCGCCACGTGCCCGACCACCATCCCGTAGGTCCCGCCGGAGAAACGGCCGTCAGTGATCAGCCCCACCGCATCGCCGAGCCCCTTGCCGATGATCGCCGAGGTGGGCGCCAGCATCTCGCGCATGCCGGGCCCTCCCTTGGGCCCCTCGTAGCGGACGATCACCACGTCACCGGCCTGCACCCCGTCGGCCAGGATGGCCTCCAGGCACTCCTCCTCGGAATCGAACACGCGGGCCGGTCCGCTGATACGGCGCTGTTGGATGCCACTGACCTTGGCCACGGCACCCTCTTCAGCCAGGTTGCCCCGCAGGATTGCCAGGTGACCCTCGGGATAGAGCGGCCGATCGAAGGGCATGATGATCTCCTGATCCGCCGGCGGCTCCGGCGGCAGGTGGCCGATGAGGGCCTCGATGGTCTGCCCGGTGATGGTCTGGCAGTGGCCGTGCAACAGCCCCTGCTCCAGGAGGATGCGCATCACCTGCGGCGTGCCGCCGACCTCGTGGAACTGACTGGTCACGAACCGGCCCGACGGCTTGAGGTCGCAGAGTACCGGCACCTTGCGGCGGATGCGCTCGACGTCGTCGAGGTCGAACGGCACCTCGGCGGTATTGGCGATGGCCAGCAGGTGGAGCACGGCGTTAGTGGAGCCGCCCAGGGCCATCACCACCGCAAAGGCGTTCTCGAAGGCCTCGCGGGTGAGGATCGAGGACGGGCGCCGGTCGTGATGGACAGCGTCCATCAGGACCCGGGACGCCTCGGCGGCCACATCCCGGGCCTCGTCGTCCTCGGCAGAGACGGTGGACGAGCCCATCAGGCTCATGCCCATGGCCTCGAAGGCGCTGGACATGGTGTTGGCCGTGAACATGCCGCCACAGGCGCCCGCCCCGGGGCAGGCGTTCTCCTCGACCCCCTTGAGATCGGCCTCGGAGAGGTTGCCGGCGTTGTACTGCCCCACCGCCTCGAAGGCGCTGACCACGGTGAGATCCTCGCCCTTGTAATGACCCGGCTTGATGGTGCCGCCATAGACGAAGATACCCGGGATATCCAGACGGGCCAGGGCCATCATCGCCCCGGGCATGTTCTTGTCGCAGCCACCAGTGGCGAGCATGCCGTCCATCCGCTGGCCACCGCCCACCGTCTCGATCGAATCGGCGATCACCTCGCGGGAGACCAGGGAGTACTTCATGCCCTCGGTGCCCATGGTGATCCCGTCGGAGACGGTGATGGTGCCGAACTTCATCGGCATCGCCCCCACCTCGCGCAGCGCCTCCTCGGCGCGCCGCGCCATGGCGCCGATCCCGACGTTGCAGGGGGTGATCGTACTGTGCGCGTTGCCGACCCCGATGATCGGCTTCTCGAAATCCTCATCCCGGAAACCGACGGCGCGCAGCATCGCGCGGTTGGGGGTTCGGGCCACGCCCTGGGTGATCACTCGGCTGCGACGGTTATCCGCCATGGATGGCTCCTCTGTCATAAACGATTGCAGGCGATCCGCATAGGGTACCTAAGAACGGTGCCGTCGCGGGAGTACCAGCCGCCGGTTTACACCCCGGTAACCGCACACCGGGATCGCCGATGGCCGCTCCGCCCCCTTGCGCCGCAACAGAGGGCGGACTCAGGATAGCGGGATGGTCAGCAGCCGGGATAACGGACCGCCGATGGGCGCAGACGAGGCCTCATTCTCTTGGGAGACCGTGGAGCGGCAGTGGCTGGGCGCCCAGGACGACGGCGGTTTCAACCTGGCGTACCAGTGCCTGGAGCGGAACATCGCCGCCGGCCGCGGCGGGCAGGAGGCACTGATCTGGCGCGGCGCCGAAGGCGAACGCCAGGTGTACAGCTACCAGGATCTGCTCGACGGCGCGCTACGCTTCGCCCGGGCGCTGGAGCGACGCGGCGTGCGCCTGGCCGAGCGGGTCTGCACCCTCGGGCCACGTCGCCCGGAGCTCTACCTGGCCGCCCTCGGCACCCTGCGCCACGGTGCCGTCTACGCCCCCCTGTTCTCGGTCTACGGCCCCGACCCGATCCGCCGTCGCCTGGAACTGGGCGAAGCCCGGGTGGTGATCACCACCCGGCGGCTCTTCGAGGAGCGCATTGCCCCGGTGCGCGGCGCGCTGCCGGCGCTGGAGCACGTCGTCCTGGTCGATGACGAGGCCCCCGGCGCAGCGTCGTGGGAGGCCTTCTGCGCGAATGACGCCGCCCCCCAGCCGATGGCGACCGGCGCCGAATACCCGGCCCTGTTGCACTTCACCAGTGGCACGTCCGGCCCGCCCAAGGGGGTGCTCCACGTCCACCGCGCCGCCGCGGCCCATTTGGCCACCGGGCGCGAAGTGCTAGGCCTGGCCCCGGGCGAGCGCTACTGGTGCACCGCCGACCCGGGGTGGGTCACCGGGGTCTCCTACGGCATCCTCGCACCGTTGCTCTGCGGCGCCACCCTGGTGGTCGATGAAGGCGAGTTCGACGCCCAGCGCTGGTACGGCATCCTCGCCACGGAGGGGGTTCGGTGCTGGTTCACGGCACCCACGGCCCTGCGCATGCTGCGCCGAGCCGGCCCCGAGGCACTGGAGGGCTTCGACCTGTCCCGACTCGAACGGATCTTCAGCACCGGCGAACCCCTGGACCCGGCCCTCACGGAATGGACCGAGAACCATCTGGGCCGCCCCACCCGGGACGCCTGGTGGCAGTCGGAAACCGGCGCCATCATGACCGCCCAGTACGGTGATGCGCCGGTCCGCGCCGGTCGCATGGGCCGCCCTGTGCCGGGCGTCGAGCTGATTCTGGCCGAGGCCGATGGCGACACCGTCACCCCCGTGACCCAACCGGGGACCACCGGCGAGATCCTGATCCGCCGCGGCTGGCCGTCCATGTTCCGCGCCTACCTGGGCGCGCCGGAGCGCTACCGGGCCGCCTTCGTCGACAACTGGTACCGCTCCGGCGACCTAGCCCAGTGGGACGAACAAGGCGAGCTGCGCTTTATCGGCCGAGCCGACGATGTCATCAAGACCGCCGGGCATATGGTGGGGCCAGCGGAGGTCGAGGCGGTCCTGAACCACCACCCGGAGGTGGCCGAATGCGGGGTGAGCGGCATCCCCGACCCGGTGGCCGGCGCCCTGGTCGCGGCCTGGGTCGTCACCCGCCGCCCTCCCGAGGCCCCGGAACAGCTGCGCCGGGATCTCATCACCCATGCACGACAGCGCCTCGGCGCGGCGGTGGCGCCGCGCGAGATCCACTTCGTGGACGAGCTACCCAAGACCCCCAGCGGGAAGATCCTACGCCGTCAGCTGAGCACGTGAACCGAGCGCTCCGGCTACTTCAGCACCCGCCGCAGGGCCCGCCCGGCCGCCTTCCCGGTATCATAACCAGTGACCCGTCGGCCACCGCGCTCGCGACGGACCTGCTCCGCGCTGCGCGCCACGCGCGCTGCCCGTAGCGCCCAGGGCACCACTCTGAGCCAGTTCACGGTGACTTCCTCCCTATTGAGCCTGAATCTGAGTGTAATCCATCGCCGATCGACACTGAAGCAGCACACGTGGTCAGCAGTCCGCCACTACCGTTACGCTAACCGGCAACGATCCGGAGAAGGAGATCCCGAGTGTTCACCCGACACCCGCTCACCTGGCTCACCGCCGCCCTCACCGCCCTTGTGCCCGCGCTGGCCCTGGCTGAAGAACCGGAAGAGAACCCGGCGCGCAGCGTGGCCGAACTGACCCAGGGCGCCGCCCAGACCCTTGGAGAGGAGCTGCGCGCGATCGGCGACCTGTTCAAGGGCTTCGAGGGCGAGGCCCTCGGCCCGCAGCTGTGGACACTCGCCCAGGAGCTGGCCGACCTGGGCCTGATCATCGCCGTCACCATCGGTCTGCTCCTGCTGCTGCGGCCGCTGGCGCGCCCCGTGTTCAACCGCGCCGAAAGCTGGGCGCAGCGAGGGGACGCCCGCCTGCGCACGGTCCGTCGCACCGTCGGTGTGCTCGGCGCCGCGCTGGCCGACCTGGCGACCATCTTCCTGGCCTGGATTGCCGGCTACGCCATCGCCCTGTCCTTCGTTGGCGATGTGGGCGGCATCGAGGCGCGGGAGTCTCTGTTCCTCAACGCCTTTCTGATGGTCGAGGGCGTCAAGGCTCTGCTGCGCATCCTGTTCGCGCGCCGCAACCCCCACCTGCGCCTGATTGCCACCGACGATGAGCATGCCAACTACTGGGGCAAACGGCTGGCCCGGATGGCCGGGCTGATCGGCTACGGCCTGCTGTTTATCGGCCCCTTTGCCACCATGGCCGTGGCTGAAGGCGTCGGGCAGCTGGCGGTGCTCATCGTCATGGTGCTCGCCTTCGGCTACGCAGTGGTCCTGGCCCTGCGCAACCGCCACGACGTGCGGGAGCGTCTCCAGGCCAGTGCCGCGCAGTCCAAGGTACTGTTCACCCGCACCATGCTCTCGTCCCTGGCCTGGGTCTGGCACTGGGTGGTCATCCTCTATTTCGGTGCCCTGGCCGTGGTGACGATCACCCAACCGGACGCCGCACTGGCCTTCATGGGGCAGGCGACCCTACAGACCGCGCTGGCCATCGGCATCGGCGTCTTCCTGGCCATCGTCCTGACTCAGGCAACGGCCCGGCGCATCCGGCTCAGTGAGCGCAACCGACGCCACTTCCCGCTCCTGGAGCAACGGCTGAACAGCTACCTGCCGTTCGTCCTGAAGATCGTGCGAACCGCCATCATCGTGGTGGTCATCGCCACCGTACTCGATGCCTGGCAGCTGTTCGACTTCTCCGGATGGCTGACTTCCGAGGGGGGGCTGCAGACCCTCGGGGTCATCTTCTCGGTCTCCCTGGTGCTGCTCGCCGCCACGGCGGTGTGGCTCCTGGCAGCGAGCTTCATCGAGCACCGCCTGAACCCGGACGTGGGCCATGGTACGCCGTCGGCGCGGGAACAGACCCTGCTCACCCTGTTCCGCAACGCCATCGCGATCATCCTGATCACCATGACCACGATGATTGTCCTCGCCGAGATCGGCATCAACATCGGCCCGCTGATCGCCGGTGCCGGTGTCCTCGGCCTGGCCATCGGCTTCGGCGCCCAGAAACTGGTTCAGGACATCATCACCGGGGTCTTCATCCAGCTCGAGAACGCCATCGATGTCGGCGATATCATCACCGCCGGCGGCGTCACCGGCACCGTCGAGAAGCTGACCATCCGCTCGGTGAACATCCGCGACCTGTTCGGGACCTACCACTTCATCCCGTTCTCGTCGGTGGACAGCGTCTCGAACTTCACCCGGCACTTCGCCTACCACGTCGGCAGCTACGGCGTGGCCTACCGGGAGGATGTCGACCAAGTGATTCCCGAGCTCGAGGCGGCCTACGAGGACCTCCAGCAGCATCCGAACGCGGATATCCGCAACGCCCTTTACGACGACTTCGCCGTGGACGGGGTGGTCTCCCTGGGGGACAACTCGGTGAACATCCGGGTGCGCATCAAGACGGCACCGGGCATGCAGTGGGCCGTCGGCCGGGCCTACAACGGGCTGGTCAAGAAGCGCCTGGATGCCGCGGGTATCGAGATCCCCTTCCCACACCGGACAATCTACTTCGGGGAGGATCACCAGGGGAACGCTCCGCCAATGCGCCTAGCGCAGGTGGCCTCCGCCTCGCCGAGCCCGGCCAGTATCACTCCGGCGGCACCGACCGCCAGCGACCGGGTCCACCACGATCCTACGGAGGACTAGACCGACGCGCCGCAGCGGTGCGGCGCACCACAAAAAAGGCCCGCCCCTCTGCAGGGGCGGGCCTTTTTTGTGGACTGCTGCCGTAATCCGGCAGCGCGCGGCGCCCGCGCGCTAGACCGGATCCGACATATCGGCATCCTCAGGGTGTTCCCCGATCACCAGCTTGTCGCCGTCCTGCCGATGCGGCGGTACCTCGAGGTTGGTCGGCGCAGGCTGCGCCCGATAGACCCGACCGGCCATATCGTAGCGAGCCCCGTGACAGGGGCAGAAGAACCCGCCGAGCCAGTCGGCGTCGAAGTCCATCGGTTCGATCTCAGGGTAGTACGTGGGGATGCATCCCAGGTGGGTGCAGATCGGCACCACCACGAAGACCTCGGGGTCCACGGACCGGTGCTTGTTCCGGGCATACTCCGGCTGCTGATCCCGCTCGGAGTCCGGATCGCGCAGGCGGTCCACCATCTTGTCCAGCGTCTCCAGGTGCTCTTCGGTGCGGCTGACCACCCAGATCGGGCTGCCCTTCCACTCGAACTCAAGGCGCTGCCCCGGCTCGAGCTTGCTCACGTCGACCTCGATGGGCGCACCCTCCGCCTGCGCCTCGACGCTGGGGCGGAGAAAGCCGATGAACGGGACCGCGGCAAACACCGCGCCGACGCCACCGACCACGCTCGCCGCGCCGGTCAGGAACCGCCGTCGCCCACGATCCAGATCATCCGGTGCCTCGTTCGTCATGTAGACCCCCTGTTGCTACTTAATCCATTCATGCAACGGTATCGCCGGTTACGGCATAACGTAAAGGTTGCGGCGTGGAATGCAAGGCGCGGCCGTGCCCCGGCCTGCGGCATGTTACCGCATCGGCCAAGCTAGATGGGCCGTACACACCGCTTCCCCGGCCACCCCGACAGGCTTGCCTGCCTCCACCGTCGCGGTAGGCTGGACAATACTATACGCAGGAGACTCAATACGGGAGGGCGTCATGCGAATTCTCATCACCGGTGGCAGCGGCTTTGTCGGCAAGCCCCTGTGTGCCCGCCTCCACGAGCGCGGCCATGAGCTGCTGGTCGTCTCACGCAACCCCGAACGCGCCCGCGGCGCCCTGCCACCGCGCACCAACGTCCGCCCGAGTGTAGCCGACTTCGTCGACAGTCAGCCCGAGGCGATCATTAACCTGGCCGGCGAGTCGATCGCCGAGGGCCGCTGGACCGAGGCCAAAAAGCAACGCCTGCTCGACTCTCGGTTGACCATCACCCAGGCCCTGGTCGACCTGTGTGGACAGCTCGAAACCCCGCCCAAGGTCATGGTCTCGGCCTCGGCCATGGGGTACTACGGCGACCAGGGCGACCGCGAGGTCACCGAAGAGACCCCGCCCAACCCGGAATTCGTCCACGAGCTCTGCGCCCGCTGGGAGGAGACGGCGCGCCAGGCCGAGTCCCACGGCGTCCGCGTGGCGCTGATGCGCATCGGGCTGGTCCTCGACCGCGACGGCGGCACCCTGGCCAAGCTGCTGACGCCCTTCCGCCTCGGCCTGGGCGGGCCGCTGGGCAGCGGCAAGCAGTATATGCCGTGGATCCATCGCACCGACCTGGTGCGCATCATCCTCTTCCTGCTCGATCAGGAGGCACTCGCTGGCCCCTTCAACGCCGGTGCGCCGGAGCCAGTGACCAACGCCGAGTTCACCCGGACCCTGGCCCGGCACCTGCATCGCCCGGCCTTCCTGCCCGCCCCGGCCCCGGCCCTGCGCCTGGCCTTTGGCGAGATGTCCCGGATCCTGCTTACCGGCGCCCGCATGCGCCCGCAGCGCCTCCAGGAGGCCGGCTTCACCTTCGAATACCCCACCCTCGACGAGGCCCTGAGCGAGATCCTCCGCAAACGCTAAAGGCCGCGCTGCCTCCCGCCGGCGCCCCCGCTGAGGCAGCGGCGCCGGTGGGTGGCCCATTCCTTGCTTCCCCTGAGCAAAAGACACTCCACGACCGATTCACGAGGTGTACATGCCACTCCCGGTGCACCGACACGGCGCGAACCCTCGAAAGCGCCCCTCGGCTCTGGCGCTCCTTGGATTTGCCGTAGCATGGCTCTTTGCCGGTTCGGCCATCGCCGACGCCACGCGCATCGCCGTCGCCTCGGGTCTGCGTCACGCCATGAATGACCTGGTTGCGCAGTTTCAGGAACAGTACCCGGAACACCGCCTGGCGGTTTCCTACGGATCCTCGGGTTCGCTACGCACCCAGATCGCCAATGGCGCCCCCTTCTCCGCCTTCTTCGCTGCCGACATGGCACGCCCCGAGGCACTCGTCGACTCCGGCCACGCCGGTTCCGCGGTCCGCCACTACGCCAGCGGTCAGCTGGTCCTGTGGACCCGCAACCAGGGCGACGCCACCGAGCTGGCCGACCTGAAAGATCCAAGCTTTCGCCGCATCGCCATCGCCCATCCGGAGCACGCCCCCTACGGGGCCCGGGCGGTCGAAGCATTGCAGGCGGAAGGCGTCTACGAGGCCGTGGCGGACCGCTTGGTCACCGGCAACACGGTCACCCGCGCCCTGCAGCAGGCGCAAAGCGGCGCCGCGCAGGCTGCCCTGATTCCCCTCTCCTTGGCGATCCACCCCAACATCGCCGAACAGGGCCAATACACCCCCATTGACCCGGAACTGCACCATCCGCTCGAGCACGGCTACATCATCACCCGACGCGGCGCCGAGGATGAGGCTGTAGCCCGCTTCATGGAGTTCGTGGGTAGCACCGCGGGCCGCGAGACCCTCAGGGAACACGGTTTCCACCCGCCGGAGTAGCCCACCGGGACTGCGCAGAGGTACGGACCGCCCACGATGCTATGGATCAGTGAAGCCGACTGGATCGCCCTGCAGCTGACCTTAAAGCTGGCCTCCATCAGCACCGGTCTGCTGCTTCTGCTCTGCCTGCCGCTGGCCTGGTGGCTCGCCCGCACCGAGGGCCGCGCCAAGGTCTTCGTGGAAGCACTGGTGGCCATGCCCCTGGTCCTGCCGCCGACGGTCATCGGCTTCTACCTGCTGATCTTCCTGGGCCCAGCGGGGTGGCTCGGCGGCCTGCTCGAGCAGATCGGCGTCGGCCACCTGGCCTTTACGTTCACGGGCATGGTGATCGGCTCGATGATCTACTCCCTGCCGTTCGCGGTGCAGCCGATGCAGAACGCGTTCCAGGCCATGGGCGAACGCCCGCTGGAGGTGGCCGCTACGCTTCGCGCGTCGCCCCTGGATCGCTTCCTCACCGTGGTGGTCCCCCTGGCCCGCAACGGCTTCCTGACCGCCGCCGTGCTCTCCTTCGCCCACACCCTGGGCGAATTCGGCGTGCTCCTGATGATCGGCGGCAGCATCGCCGGGGAGACGGAGGTGGCGTCGATCGCCATCTACAACCACGTCGAAGCCATGGATTACGCCGCGGCCCACGGCCTCTCGCTGTTCCTGCTGCTGATGGCGTTCTCGCTGCTCCTGGCGGTCTACCTCCTGAACCGCCGTTTCAAGGTCGTGGGGATCGCCTGATGGGCATCGACGCGTCGTTCCGAGTGGACCGGGGCGAGTTCTGCCTCCAGGCCGACCTGACCCTCCCCGGCGCTGGGGTGACCACCCTGTTCGGCCGCTCCGGTTCGGGGAAGACCACCCTGCTGCGCTGCCTCGCCGGCCTGGAGCGCCTTCCTCACGGACGACTCACCGTCAACGGTGCCGTCTGGCAGGATGCCGATACCTTCCTGCCGGTCCACCGCCGGCCCATCGGCTACGTCTTCCAGGAACCGAGCCTCTTCCCGCATCTAAACGTGCGCGGCAATCTCCTCTATGGGCGACGCCGGACGCCGGCCGGAGACCGTCGCAGCGACTTCGCCGAGGTGACCCGTCTGCTCGGCCTAGAGGAACTCCTGGAGCGCTCGCCGGCCGCACTCTCCGGCGGCCAGCGCCAGCGCGTCTCCATCGGGCGCGCGCTGCTGACCGACCCCCATCTCCTGTTGATGGACGAGCCCCTGGCCTCGCTGGACGCCGCCACCAAGGCGGAGATCCTGCCGTACTTCGAACGCCTGCACGGCCATTTGCACATCCCCATCGTCTACGTCACCCACGCCCTCGACGAGGCCGCCCGACTGGCCGATCACATGGTGCTGCTCGAAGCCGGCCGTGTCCGCGCCGAGGGCCCCCTCCAGGACTTGCTGACCCGGACCGATCTGCCCCTTGCCCGCAGCGAGTACGCCTCGGCAGTGCTGGAGCTGCCCGTCGCGCGCCACCATCCGGCAGACCACCTTACGGAACTCGACGCCGGAGACGCGCCCCTGTACCTGCCGCGTCTGGACGCTGCCATCGGCGAGCGCGTCCGGGTCCGCATCCACGCCCGGGATGTGAGCCTCGCCCGCGAGCTGCCGACGCAGGTGAGCCTGCTCAACCGCCTGCCGGGGCGAGTGGCGGCCATTGACGACGACCCGACACCGAGCCACGCCCTGGTGCGTGTGGAGGTCGCCGGACAGGCGCTCCTGGCCCGCATCACCCGCCGCTCCTGCCAGGAGCTCGGACTGACCCCCGGGGTGTCCATCCACGCCATGGTCAAGGGCGTGGCGCTGCGCTGACGTTGCAGCACGCCAGCTGGCCACCATACTGAACCGGACGCCCCCATACGCGGCCACTCGCAGGAAGCCCAAACATGCCCGCCCGCCTGAGACGGCTGCTGCTCTGCCTGCACCGCTGGATCACCCTCGCCCTCGCCCCCTTGTTTCTGGTGATCATCCTCAGCGGCGGCCTGCTGGCGCTCGAACCGGTGGTCCGGGACCTGGCGGCATCGCCGGGCGCGGAGGAACCGATCCCGCTCGCGGAGCTGCAACGCTTCCTGGCCGAGGTCGACCCCCAGCAGCGCACCCGCGCCCTGACCCTGGAGCAGGGTGGGACCGCCGTGCTCGAACTCAGTCGTGCCGGGGAGCGCTGGCACGAGGCGTTCGACCTTGAACAGCGCACCTCCCTGGGCGAACGCGCCTACGGCGGTGCGTTCTTCCAGACCGTCCGACACCTGCACAAGGACCTGATGCTCGACCTGGCGGTGGTCGTCGAGGTCGCCAGCTACGCACTGATCCTGGTGCTGATCGCTGGCCCCTGGCTGGCCTGGCCCCGGCTGCGCCACAGCCTGACCCAGTGGCACACCTTGATCGGCTGGCTGACCCTGCCCCTGCTCCTGCTCGTCTCGATCACCGGCGTGCTGATGGCCCTGGAGCTCGGCACCCCCCGGCTGCCCCCGGTGGACCGCGACGCCGGACGCCTGGCCGTAGGCCCGGTCCTGCAACAACTCGAGGCCACCGAGACCACCCACGTCTACCGCATGGAACGCTTCGAGCGCGCTGCCTGGACGGTGGAGGTCGACGGCACCGCAGGCCACCGGCAGCTGATCGTCACCGCCGAGGGGATCACCCCGGTGGACGCCTACCCCGGCTGGGTCGCCGAGCTTCACCAGGGCACCTGGGCGGGCCCCTGGTCGGGACTCATCAACCTGCTGGCCGCCCTGGCCCTGCTGTTCCTGTTCATCAGCGGTGTCTGGCTCTGGGCACGCCGCTGGCTGGGCGGACGGCGCCGTGGTGACGCCGATGCGGATCTGCTCATCGCCTACGCCAGTCAGACGGGCACGGCGGCCCAACTGGCTGCGGAGACAGCGCGCGCGCTGCGCAGCGGCGGCGCCCGCATCGAAGAGGCCGCCCTGTCCGCCCTGGAGCCGAAGGCACTCGACGGCTATCGCTACACGCTGCTGATCGTCTCCACCTGTGGCGACGGGGACATGCCGGATACCGGACGCACCTTTCTGGCGGCCCTGGAAAGCTCGTCGTTGAACCGCACACGATTCGCACTGCTCGCCCTCGGCGACTCTAGTTACCGGCACTTCTGCGCCGCCGGGGAGAGCCTGCGCACCAGCCTGCGCCGTGCCGGGGCCGAAGAGGTTCTGCCCATGGCCCGAGCCGATGGCGCCCCGGAGGCCACCTGGCAGCTCTGGCTCGGCGAGGTGGCGGAACTGGTCGGCGTGCAGCCAGGCCAGACCAAACCGATCCCGGCCGATCAGCCCCTGCAGCTGACCCTGCGCCGGCGCGAACAGCTCAACGACCCGAACGACCCCATCACCCAGGAAGTTTGGGGGCTGACGCTGGAGAGCGACACCCCTCTGACCTACCGCCCCGGGGACCTCCTGCTGGTGCGCCCCGGCGAGGGTGAGCCGGCACGCCCCTACTCCATCGGTAGCACCCCGCTCGACGCCCCGCACCGGCTCGAACTGACCGTCGCCGTCACCAGCCGTACCGATGCACGGGGCAAAAACCGCCCCGGGAAGGCGTCCAGCCTCCTGGCGCAACGGCTTCAGCTAGGCGAAACCATCGCAACGTCCCTGCGCACCCACCGGCACATGCACCCACCAGACGACCCGCAGCAACCGATCATCCTGATCGCCGCCGGTTGCGGGATTGCCCCCTTCATCGGCTTCGTGGCCGAGCGCGCCGCCCAGAGCCAACGCGGCCCGGTCTGGCTGATCTTCGGCAACCGCCGCCGCCACGGTGACTTCTTCCACGCCGAGCGCCTGCAGCGGTGGCAGGCCCAGGGCGTGCTCACGCGGCTTGACCTGGCGTTCTCCCGAGACCCGGAGGACGGCGGCTACGTGCAAGACCGGATCGCGGACGCGCGGGCCATGCTGGTGGACTGGATGCTCCACCGCAACGCCCGGATCTACGCCTGTGGACGACGCAGCACCATCGGAACGGCAGTGCCAACCGCACTGACCGAGGCCCTGCGCCAGTGCGGTGCTCCGGCCTATCGTGACCAGGCCGAGGCGGTCGTGCGAGGCTGGCAAAGCGACGGCCGACTGCGCCTCGACGTGATCGACTGAGCCCATGGAACAACGCCCCCGCAGCCAGACCGCCGAGATCGCTGCCGCACTCCGTGTCTGGCACACCCGTCTCGACGACGCCCCGACGATCTTCGACGACCGGGCCGTACTCCCCCTCCTGAGCCCGCGGATGCGCCAGCTGGTGCAACCACCGCCCCCACTGCTGGCCATGCAGCTACGCACCATGGAGGGCATGCACCCGGAACTCGCCGCCCTGCGCGGTCAGACGGTCACCCGCGCCCGCTTCGCCGAGGACGCCCTGGACGCCGCCGTGGACCGGGGCCACCGCCAGATCGTGCTGCTCGGGGCGGGGCTGGACACCACCGCCCTCCGCCGCCCGGACCTCCTCGCCCGGACCACCCTGCTGGAGGTGGATCAGGCCCCCATGCAGTGGTGGAAGCGGGCCCATCTGCCCGCCAAGGTGGCCAACCGGATGCGATTCGTGGCGGTGGACTTCGCCCGCGACCGACTGGCCGAGCGCCTCCTGGACGCTCGAATCGATCCGCAGACTCCGCTGTTCGCCAACTGGATGGGCTGCACCTACTACCTGCCCCCGGAGGCCATCGGTGCCACGCTGCAAGGCCTGGCGGAGGTCGCGGCCCCGGGCAGCGAGCTGGTCGCCGATTACTGGCTGCCCGCCGGGGAGCTGTCGTGGCGGCCGCGTATGCTGTTGCGGGGGGTCGAGCTGGCCCTGAATACGCAGCAGGAGCCACTGCTCGGTCTGATACGGCCCGATACCCTGCACCGGCTGGCGGCGAACACCGGCTGGCAAGTACTCGAGGAACTGGACGCGCCCGCCCTCCGGGCACACTGGCTCTCTGAACGACGCGACTCGCTCTCGGTCCCCGCCTTCGCCCGCTGCCTGCGCCTGGTGCGCGACTGAGCTCGGCCCGTCATCGGCGCTCGCGCAGCAGCGGCTCCAGCTCCTCGATGGCCTGCTCCCAGTAGTCCACATCGGCGCGATACCAGTCACCCTCCGGCGTTCGGCAACTGGCGTACTGGAACGGAGGTGGCACCTGGGCAATCCGGAAACGCAGATCGGCGTAGATGGCGCAGGCATCGCCCTGGTGCACGACCACCTTGCGCAAATAGGGCAGCTGCGCGAAGCGCCGGAACTCGGCAAACTCCGGGCGCCACCATGCCGCCTCGGCGAACTCGCGCACTGCACCGTCGCCGAAGCGCGGCAGCCGCTCCCACTCCAGCGCCTCGGGCGGTCGGAACGACTGCCAGTGCCGGGTCAGCAGGCCGGCGGTCTCATCCACCGTCTGCTCGCCCGCCCCGAAACCCAGATGGGCCGACCAGTAGGCGTCGTCGCCCTCGATGAACAACCGCCAGTTCAAGGGAGATAACGGTTGGGGCATGGCGTGGACCCGGGCCCCGTGCATCCCGCGCTCCTCGGCGGCTAGCCGCGCATGCTCGAGGGCGTGCACATGGGCCACCGACTGGACCGCGATCACGGCGCCGGCGGCCGCCAGCCCCAACGCCGCCCAGAGCCGCCCACCGTAGCGCCAGGTCAACAGCAGCCCGAGCAGGAGCGCGCCCGTGATCCACGGATCGAGGATGAAGGTCACCGGGAAGGCGAAGGTCTCTCGAGAGAACGGGGCGAGCAGTTGGGTCCCGTAGTTGGTGATCCAGTCACCGAAGATGTGAATCCCGGTGCCCAGGGCGAAGATGAGCGCCCCATCGCGCCAGTCCCGTTGCCCCGGCCACAGACGCGCCACCACCCAGCCCAGCAGAAGCGCCCAGAATGGGAGCAGCAGCAGTGAATGCGTCTCGCCCCGATGGAGGTTGTAGTAGACCAGGGAGTCGGCGATCACCAGCCCCAGGAACCAGTCGATATCCGGGAACAGGGCCGCCCCGGCGCCGATCCAGGTGCGTTCGCGGAGGGAAAAGCGTGGCGCCCCGCAGTCGCGCGGCGCCACCACCCGGTTGATCAGTGCGCCGCTGGCCGCATGGGTGACAGGATCCATCACTCCAAGATGCCAGCCCGGCGATTTCAAACACAAATGAATGCTTTATCCTAGCGGACCCATGCACCACCCGGGGCATACAGAGCAGCCTATGGGCAGCGGCCAACGCCTGGAGAGCCTCGATGCCGTCCGCGGGGCGGCAGTGCTGGGTATCCTGGTCATCAACATCCAGCTCTTCGCCATGCCGGTGGCCGGGCTGTTGAGCCCGACCCTGCTCGGCGGTTTCGAGGGCTGGGACTACGTCGTCTGGGCCATCGGCCACGTCTTCTTCGAGGGCAAGTTCATCGCCCTCTTCGCCGCCCTGTTCGGCGCCGGCGCCGTCCTGCTCGCCGAACGCCACCGGGCGGCCGGCATCAACCCCTGGGTGGTCCACCGCCGGCGCATGCTCGCCCTCGGCGCCATCGGCCTGGCCCACGGCACCCTGTTGTGGATGGGGGATATCCTGTTCATCTACGCCGCGATGGGGCTGCTCGCCTTCCTGTTCATCGACCGCACGCCGCGTGCGCTCCTGGCCTGGGGGGCCGCGCTCTACGCCCTGCCCATCCTGCTGACCATGGCCGCCGGCTGGGGGCTGACCCTGCTGCCCACCGCCGGCTTCATCAAGCTCGCCTCCGCCTCGCCGCCCGTCCACGAGGAGATCACCGCGGCCATCGAGGCCTATCAGGGCGGATGGCTGACGCAGATGGAGCAGCGCCTCCCCGAGGCCCTCACCCGCTATCTGGTCGGCACCCCGGCACGCCTGGGCTGGCTGACCCTCGGCTGCATGCTGATCGGCATGGCCGCGTACAAGAACGGCTTCCTCACCGGCGCCTGGAGCTCCCGGGCCTACGCGCGGGTGGTGGGCTACGGCCTGGGCATCGGCGTCCCGATGAGCATCGTCGGGATCGCTTACCGCGAGTGGCGCGACTGGGAATTGCTCAGCGGCTTCTTCTTCAGCACCCAGCTCAATCAGCTGGCGGTGCCCTTCGTCGCCGCAGGGTGGGCCGCCCTGATCATCCTCGCCTTCCAACGCGGCTGGCTCGGACGCCTGCACTGGCCGTTGACCGCCGTAGGACGGACAGCCTTGAGTGGTTACCTGCTACAGTCGGTGCTGTGTACCCTGGTCTTCTACGGCCACGGGCTGGGGCTGTACGGCGAGATGGGGCGGCCGACCCAGCTGCTGGTGGTACTCGGCGTCTGGCTGGTCCTGCTGATCGCCGCACCCCTGTGGCTGCGCGCCTTCCGCATGGGACCGGCGGAATGGCTCCTCCGCCAGGCCACACAGCTGCCGAGACCGGCGCCACCATGCCCCCCGGTCCCCCCGCCGCGCAGCCCCGACGCCGGCTGAACGACCCCGTGCCCCCACACCCCGGAGGTGGCCCATGAAGGTAACCATCGAGGTCGATCTGACCCCCCAGGAGGCCCAGGAACTGATGAGTGGCTCGGCCGAATCGGCCCTGGCCTTCCAGCAGCAGTTCCTCGAGGCGGTCTCCCAGGAGGTGGCCCGCCAGCTCACCCGGCAGTGGGAGCAGTGGCCGCGGCCTCCGTGGGCCCCCGGGACGGGCTCGCACACGGAGTAAGGCCGCTCTCGTGGAGGGCACGCAGGGAGAGGTCGGCTGCCAGGACGCCCTGGACCGCGCCGAAGGGGTCCAGCAATGGCACGCCGACGGTAAAGCAGTAATCGCGGCTCGCAGCCGAACGGTAGAGCGGGGTCACAAACGTCCGGCCGTCCTGCACGGCCCGCTGAAACCAGCTGCGCGCCGACCAGTCCTGCCCCAGGCCACTCTCGCCGTAAGCAACCTCGAATCCATCCCGGGCGATGTTCTCGGTGATCTGCCGCCCATGGCGGTCTGTTGCGTAGAACAGTTCCAGCGACGGTGAATCCCGCAATGCCTGCCGCATGGCCTGCTCCATTGCGGCGCGTTCCAACCTGTCCTGTTCCTGAAACCGGCGGGCCGCCGCCTCCACCGATTCGCGGGCGCGGCGATGCACATCCAGACGAAAGACGCCGATGGCGTCCAGGGCCCCGGCGCTCAACGACTCCAGGCGATCGCTGAGCTGTTGCACCCCCTCGGCCCGACCATCCATGTCTTGGGCGATCTGCGCCACCTCCTGGATATCACTGCTGACGGACTGGGCCGTGGTCGCCATCTGCTCCGTTGCGCTGGCCACGGCTCGCACCCCGTCGCCAAGTTGCCCCACCGCCTCCCGAGCCTCCTTGAGGTGGTCCCGGGTCGCACGCACCTGATCCAGGCCGGCTCCCATGTCTTCGCGCACCTGTTCGACCTGTTCCACCGTCTGCTGCACGCCACCCTGCACCTGATCGAGCAGTTTCTGCACCCGATCCGTCGCCTCACTGGTCTGCTCTGCCAGGCTGCGCACCTCCTCCGCCACCACCGCAAACCCTGCACCGGCGGCACCGGCTCGGGCCGCCTCGATGGCCGCATTCAACGCCAGGAGATTGGTTCTCTTGGCGATGGAGTCGATGATCTCGACCACCTCGCTGATCTCGTACGCCCCACTGCTGAGCGCTGCTGTCGTCTCAGCAAGTTGACCGACGCCCTCTCCGATGGCCTCGACGCGCTGGTGTGCAGCCTCACCGTATTGATCACACTCGGCCGCCGTCCGGTGCACCTTCTCCCCGAGCTCAGCGATCTGTTGACTGTTCGGGGCCAATTCCTGCTCAAGCGTCACCGCCATCTGCTCGCTCGCACTCGCAATACTACCGGCCGTGGTCGCCAGCGCGCCGCTGTGTTCCCGGGTTTGCCGAGCGTTCGCGGCCAACTCCGGCACCGCCTCGGCCATGGCGACCGTCGCTTCGCTGGCCCGCCCGATCTCCTCCTGCAGCTTGCCCACGAACCGATCCATGGGCTCGGCCACCACGGGCTCAACACCGTGCTCACAAAAGCTCAGGGTCAGATCCCAGTCCCGCTCGGTCTGCTCTTCCAGAAGGCTCGCCAGACGGTCGCGGGCGCTACTGCGAGGGCTGAAGGTCGGAAGAAACGCCATGAGGACTCCCGTGTTGTCGTTTGCCTGTCCTTGCGCGGCAAGTATCGTTCCAGCACACGATTCACCGACCCGTCTGGGCAAAGCCCCACCGTTACGGCGCTTGCGCACAATCGTTGTGCATCGATCAAACCCCACGGCACATCTGTGGTGCAGACAGGGACGGCGGGATCCGCGGAAACACACTCAATTGAGGAGACACGCGCCTCGAAAGCGGGCACGGTTCCTGCTTATCTGACCAGCAGCTCGGCCCCATCGCGGACGGGCAGGACGAACGACGCAACTGAATAAAGGACGTCTATGCCTCGCCCTTCGGATCAATGGTTCGATTACCGCCTCGAAAGCGCCTTCCAGCCGATCCTCAGCCTCAGCCACCGCCGCATTGTCGGCTACGAGGCCCTGCTACGCGGCAGATGCTCGACCACCGGGGCGCTGCTCCCTCCTGCCCGGGTCTTTGAGGCGGCCAACACACTCGAGCATCTGCACCAGCTCGAGCAACAGAGCCAGGCTGTGCATATCGCCAACTTCCAACGGTGCGGCGACCCCGAAGCGCCGCCGAAGTGGCTGTTCCTGAACGTCAGCCCGGAGACCGTCGCCGACAACGCCTATCGTGACCTACTGCCGGAGGCACTCCGCTTCGGGGGGGTGCGGCAGCACCAGATCGTCGTGGAGTTGCTCGAAACCCCCGGCAACGAGACCACCCTGGCCGAGGCGGTGGATTACTTCCGGGGCCTGGGCTGCCTGGTCGCCCTCGACGACTTCGGCACCGGCTACTCGAATTTTGAACGCCTGTGGGCGCTTGAGCCCGATCTGGTCAAACTGGATCGCTCACTGATCCAGGGCGCCGCAGAGGCGCTCAACAGCAAACGCCGCATCCTCAGCAACCTGGTTGCCTTGATCCACGAGGCCGGGAGTCTGGTGGTCCTCGAGGGGGTCGAGAGCGAAGAGCAAGCGATGATCGCCCTGGATGCCGATATCGACCTGGTCCAGGGATTTTACTTCGCGCTGCCGACTCTGGACTCCCATGCTCCGGCGGAGCGCGGCCTGGCGCAGGTGCATCAGGTGACCGAACGCTTCACCGAGGAGACCCTTACCGCAGTCAACCGGGAGCAAATCACCCTGCAACCGTACGAGCAGACCTTCCTGCGGGCGGCAACCCGGCTGGACCGGGGCCATGGTCTGCGCGAGAGTTGTGCCGATCTCATGGCCCTGCGGGGCGTTCAGCGCTGCTTCGTCCTCAATCAACGCGGTGAACAAGTCGGGGAACACCTGCTGCCCGCCGGGCTGAAAGCCGATGCCCCGGTGACGACCGACCCCCGCCACGCTCCGCTCGTGGACACCCGTGGCGGCACTTGGTCGAGGCGACCGTACTTCCGCGATGCCCTGCTCGCCCCCCGGCGGCTGAAGATCTCTCGCCCCTACTTGTCCAGCACGGGCCGACACGTCTGCATCACCCTCTCGATCGCCACGCGCTCCCACGACGACGGCCATTACTACGTGCTCTGCTGCGACGTCGCATGGTACCCGGGCGGCGCCCCCGAAAAAGCGCCTTGCGAAGGAACCTCCCGGGCCGCAGCGCCGAGTCCGTGATCCCCCTCGGGTGCGAGTCTTCCACTCGTTCCCACGATCATCGCCGCGCCACCCGAGGCCCTTGGTGGTCGGTACCGGAGCCCAACGGATGCTCGCTGTCGGCCTTTTCAGCCTTGCGCTCCTGCAGGCGCTGATACCAGAGGCTGTCGCGGTGGCTGTCCACCTCCAGCTGCTGGCGCAGTTGCTCCACGAGTTGACTCGTCTCGTCGGACAACGTGCCGTAGCGCTCCTGCCACTGCTCCAGTGTCTCGCGGAAACGGCCGTAGGCCTCCAGCGGGTCGCTGGGCCGCTCGGCCGTCTGCTCATCGACCCGCTCGGCCTGGGCGCGGGCGCTCGCCGTAAGCGCCCCGCCGCTCTGGCGGTCGGCATAATCCACCAACAACGCCGCCTCGCGCCGGCGCAGGGGGCGCCCCTGTTCGACCACCCGCTCGCGATAGACCCGACACGGCCGGCTGTGCAGGCACGCCTCGCGGACCCCGAGCAGATCCTGCGCACGATCCGCCAGCTCATCCCGCTCGGCCTCCAGTTTGCGCAGTTCCTGGCCCCGGGCCAACGTCCAGGCGGCGAACGCCAGCCCGCCGGCCAGCACGCCAACGGCCAGCGCCCCCCAGGCGAGCACCGGCACGCCCGGCGGTGCCAACCACGCCGCGAAGACGATCCCCAGGAGCACCAACGGCACGGCGATCAGGGCGGCGCGGGCCTGACGCTCCAGAGGCTGATGCTCGGGCTCACGGTCCGAGGCGAGACGACGGAAGGTATCCAGCAGGGTCCGGTCCCGCACCCGGGCCAGGAACCGATTCATGTCGTGGAGTTCGGGCGGGGTAGCCCGCTCGATGAGTTCGTCGTGGAAGAGCTGCGGCGGTTTTCGAGGCACCCGGACCTCCACGGCACAGGCTCCGCCCCGGATCGGCGGGTACCGATGGATCCCCGGGCGGGAGAGAGGGATCCCCCAAGGTCACCGGCGCCGGTTCAGCGCTCCGAACCCGCGCCGGATCACCGTTGGGAGGCTACTCGGCGGTGCGCTCCGCCTCGGTGGCGTCCTCACCGCGGGCGTGCTCGGCGTTCTGCCCCTCCGCCTGCACGACCTCGGCGGACTCGTCTTGATCCTCGGTCCGGCGATTGACCTCGCGGACGTAGTTGCGCTGCGCATTGACCATGCATCCGAACATTGTCCTATCCCCTTTATTGGCTGCCCCGGCCGATAGATCAGCACAGCTGGCTCCCCATTTCAAACGGTTGAGCGTCTCTTTCAGCGCCTCTATATTCCATCATTACACACGCATACATCAGGAGGGCCGCATGCCGACCTACGATTACCGCTGTCCCAGCAATGGCGCCCGACTCGAGGTCCGCCACGGCATCGAAGAGCAGGTCACGACCTGGGGGGAACTCTGCCGCCTTGCCGGTCAGGGGCCCGGGGACACGCCGGAAGACGCCCCGGTCGAGCGTCTGATCACCGGCACCGGCTATATCAGCAGCGGGAATCGCTCCGAGCCGGAGCCGGCGGGGGGATGCTGCGGGGGGGTGTGCGGCCTCTAGGCTTCTCAGCACAAGGGCCTCGCGCCCCGCCTCACCGGCGACCGGCCGCCACTTAACCGAACGCTATCCAGCACCGGCCCGCGCCGATCTGAATCGGGGCGCTCCAATCTGGTGTGCTCTTCGGCTCCCCAAAACGATTCGAAGACGGGGGGTTAAGCACTAGAACGACAACCGCGATCCATCGCGACGCGCTGAATGACCCGCTTGACGGCAAGCCAATTGTATTCCATTCTATTTATCTATTGTTTAGTTGTATATCCGTGGAAGAAACCCACTCCACCAGAAAACGCCTCAAGGCTGGATCGGGCCCGACGACGCACCGCGAGCCCTAAGCCGCAAGGCTGACCACCTTGTGAATAGGAGGAACAATGAGTGAGCTGTCACTGACCTGGCTCCAGGATGCCTATCCAATCCGCAGCCTCGAGCTGCCCAAGGGCGCCCCGGGCCTGAGCTCTGCCGATGATCTGTTGGCGAAGCTGCGCAGTCGGGTTGAAGCCGACGAACGCGTCGCCTACATCGCCACCTTCGACCACTACGAACACACCGCTAGCCTGCCCGATGGTGAAATCGCCGCAGGCATTCACGACGCCAAGAACTTGGTGTTCTGCGTTGGCCGGCGCCTCCCCATGGCCTTGGCCCCTGCCGTTCGCCCCCGCTCGATCGGGGTGGTGACGTTGGACGACCGCTTTGTCGTCAGCTTCATGGAGTCACCGATGCCTCTGGCCAACGAAATCATGACCCAGTGGCTCCACGAACTCGCCGAGGAGGTGAAGGCCGAGGCCTAGACCGCCCGAGCCACCGACTCAGCGATCCACAATCGCAACGCCGCCAGGGAGTAACTACCCCATGTGGTCCATCCTCTACGCCCTTCAGAAGCGACTGACCTGGGCCATACCGGCCATGCTCGCGCTGGGTTTCCTCTACGGCGCTCTCCTGCCGGAAGAGCCGCTGCGCTGGCTGATCCTGCCGCTGACGTTCCTGATGGTCTACCCGATGATGGTCACCCTGCGCGTATCCCACCTGACCGGGTGGGATGACCTGCGCGCGCAGCTTCTGACCCAGGGCGTCAACTTTGCAGTCATCCCCTTCATCGCTTTCGGTCTGGGGCTGCTGTTCTTCGCGGATCAGCCCTATATGGCGCTCGGGCTCCTGCTGGCCGGCCTGGTGCCGACCAGCGGCATGACCATCTCCTGGACGGGCTTCGCGGGCGGCAACCTCGCCGCAGCGGTGAAGATGACGGTCCTCGGCCTGCTGATCGGGGCGCTGGCGACCCCCTTCTATGTCGAGGCCCTTCTGGGCGCCCAGATCGACGTGGACTTCTGGGCCATCGCCCAACAGGTGCTCGTGATCGTTGTCCTGCCCCTTGTCCTCGGCCTACTCACCCAGCGCGCACTGGTGCGCCGCTTCGGTCAGGAAGACTTCCGCAATCGCTGGGCGTTTCGCTTCCCGGCACTCTCCACACTGGGCGTGCTGGGCATCGTCTTCATCGCCATGGCCCTCAACGCGGAGACGATCCTCGCGGCGCCCGAGCAATTGCTCTACATCCTGATTCCCGTCGCCCTGCTCTACGCCATCAACTTCCCGCTCAGCACGGCGCTGGGCAAGGCACTCCTGCCCCGCGGTGACGCCATCGCCCTGGTCTACGGCACGGTGATGCGCAACCTCTCCATTGCCCTGGCGATCGCCATGAACGCATTCGGTGCCGAGGGCGCCAACGCCGCTCTGGTGGTGGCCATCGCCTTCGTCATCCAGGTCCAGGCCGCCGCCTGGTACGTGCGGGTCACCCGGCGTGTCTTTGGCCCGCCCGACGACGAGGTGCGCGAGGCCCGTCGGTCGGATACGGCCGAGTCTGCCGACAACGGCGGCGCTCAGGGGAGCGTCGGGTCGGAAACCGGAGCAGAGAGCGAGTCGGGCTCCCGGCGGCCCTCGGGCTGACAGCCCAACCCCGCCGCCGGGCAGGCCGCAACACCGCCGACCCCTTCCAGCGCATGCGCGGTCCCGAGGCAACCCCCGGGCTCGGCTATCGGTACCGCGCTGAACAGGCGTATGGCTGAGTCCTCAGGGGTCGGCGCGGCCATCCCGATCGGTGGTATCGCGCAGGTACTCGGCCAGCCTTTCGTAGCCGGCATCGTCAGCCTCTTCGATGGCATCCCGCTCGTGAACAGCATCCGCGAGTTCGGGGTCGGCCCCGCCCTCGACCAACCGCTCCGCAAGGTCTCGCTCGCCCTTCCGGGCGGCCAGATGCAGCGCGCTGAGTCCTGTCTCGTCCTTTGCAGCCGGATCCGCGCCGCGGTCTAACAACCAATTGGCCATCTCCGTATGCCCATGCTGAATTGCCCGCATCAGTGCGGTTGTACCGCATGGCTCTTCCACATCGATGTCCCCACCGAGCAGCAACCACATTCGAGCCATACCGAGGTTCCCTTCGTACGCCGCGGCAACAAGCGGAGTGCGGCCATGCGCGTCGCGGGCTTCCGGATCCGGGATCGCGCGAACCAGCGCGATGACCACCAGCACCAGGACCAGCACCCGAAAGGGATGATCTGCGATTTGCTGCTGTATCCACCTCACGATGCTCGATCTCCATCCTCGGTCTCATATCAACTGTGTCCATGTATCTGTTGCTCCGGCGGGAGCGTGGGCAACGTACCCCGGAAGTATCGGCGCACTGCCTCTTCCGGATCCGTCACGCTGGTGGCGACCGCTTCCACACCGTGGCGTTCCATCCGCGCCACAAAATTAGGGCCCATGCTCGCAGCGATGACGACGTCGTATGCGTAGATCGGATGTCCCGGCGCATTCCCCCAGTGGTGCAGCGTATGATCCTTAGGCAGTTCCAGACGATCGATCAATCGGGGTTCGCCACCGGACCCAGCTTCGTAGATCAAAAACCGGCGCGTACGCCCTGCATGAGGAGTCACGGTACGCTGGTTCTGACTTGCGACGGCTATACGCAAGGGACATTCCTCCTTAGCACCGACACAACCAATCCTGGGCCTTTGGCGCCCATCCCAGTAGGTTACAGCCCACCTGGTTTACTATCGATCTATTGAAAATATTTATGTTGAAAATAGAAGTCAAACCTGGGCGCTACCACCCGAACCGTCGGAAAGCACACGCGCCGGCGACAGCCCTTGACGCATAAATGGGAATCGTTACTATCCGCACTATTGTTCTATCCCTACATGGAGTGTTCGATGAAACGCCTCGCACTCTTCTTCGCCGGCCTGCTCGGACTCCCGATGGTCGCCACCGGCACCCCGGCCACCGACTCGCAAGAGATCCGGGTTGGCCTGCCCCCCGATCCGAATGCGGTACCGCTGTTCATCCTTGAGCAGCGCCAGGACGATCTGCTCCCCGACTTCGAGCTCGAACTCGTCCGCAACCCCGCGGGCGATCCGTCGGCGATGCGCGCCATGGTGCAGGACGGCCGCATCGATTTCGCCTTCTTCAACCTCATCGGCGGCGTCCGCTTCGTCGAGGGCGGCCTCGAACAGCTTGAGCTCGTGGCCCCGTGGGTCTGGCAGGGCATCTACCTGCTCACCCCGGCGGATCGCAGCGAGCCTGAGAAAGCGGACGGCCGCCAGGTCTTCGCGGCTCCCGGCGTCTCAACACCGCCCCATGTGGTTACCGAACGGGCCCTTGGCGCACGGGGCATCGAACCGGAGTTCGCCAGCACCGGGGCCGGCATGGCGCTGCTGGCCCAGGCCCGTCACCCACAGCGCGCCCCCGCAGGCATTGCCGCCCCAGAGCCGCTGGTCAGCCTGATCCTGCACCGCCAGGAGGCTGAAGATTGGGAGCAACAGTGGGCCATCGGCCTCGATCCCGCCGAGGATCTGGAGGATCAGCTCGACGTTCGCGTGCCGCTGGGTGCCATCTGGTCCGTCGGGGATCAGGCGAACCAAGAACAGCGGGAGGCCCTGATGGACGGTGTGGAAGCGGCGACCGCCTGGCTGACGGACCCCGAGAACCAGGAAGAGGCTGCCGAGATGGCCGCCCAGCGCTTCGATACCTTCTTCGATATGCCTATCCCGGAGGCGGCACTGTTGCGCATGCTCCGTACCGAGCGCGTGACGTGGGAGCCAGCCGACGATCAACCAACCCGTAAGGCCGTCGATACCTACCTCCGCGAGGTATTCGACATCGAGCCACCCGATGGGGTGCTGTCACAATGAGCCGGCGGCGCGTCTGGTCCAGCTGGCCGCCGTGGGCTGGACTGCTCGGTGTCGTCGCCCTATGGATGGCCGCCGCCCACCAGGTTCCGGACTCCATCCTGCCGGACCCCTGGGTGGTCACCCTGGAACTGGGTGGCACCCTCCACTCCGGCGACCACTGGGCGAACACCGGGGTCACCCTGCGCAATGTTGTGGTCAGCTTCTTGCTCTCGCTGCTTGGCGGCGTCGCATTGGGGCTCTGGGCGGCACGCTCACCTACCCTGCAAAGGGCCCTGCACCCGATCATCGTCCTGATCGAGGCAGCCCCTCACATCGCCTGGCTGGTCCTCGCCGTCCTCTGGCTGGGCATCGGGGTCGGTCCGCCAGTGCTGGTGGGTGTCAGTATGGCCCTGCCGCTGATCTACATGGCCACCAGCCACGGGATCGCGCAGATCGATCGGGGCATCATGGACATGGCCCACATCTATCAGCTCGGCTGGTACAAGCGCCTGACCCACATCCTGCTCCCGCACCTGGCGCTGACCCTCGCCGGAGCCGCGTCGGGGGCGTTATCGGTCAGCTGGCGTGCCGTGATCATGGCCGAGGCCTTCGCCAGCGATGCGGGTCTGGGGCAGTCCCTCTGGGGCAGCTACCTCTACGGCGAGGTCACAGCCGTGTACGCCCAAGTCCTGTGGATTGTGCTCCTCGGCCTAGCGCTGGAGTACCTGCTGATCCACCCCGGTCGACAACTCATCGAGCGACGCCTTCAACATGTCTGACGGTACCCACCCCATGCAGCTCATGCATCACGCCCCCCCATGCACGCACCAACCCGTGGTCGCCCTGGACGGCATCAGTCGCATCTTCGCGGGTGGCGGCGGGCTATCCCCGGTCGATCTGGCCGTCTCCCCCGGAGAGGTGGTCGGCGTCACCGGTGCCAGCGGCTGCGGCAAATCCACCCTCCTGCGCCTGATCGCCGGGCGCGAGACCGCGAGCAGCGGCGCCATCGAACGGCATTACAGCCGCCTCGGCATGGTCTTCCAGGAACCCACCCTCCTGCCCTGGCTCACCGTCCAGGGGAATGTGGAACTGGTCCTGAGCCCATCCGAGCGACCGCGCGCGCGAGAGGCGCTGCATCACGTGGGACTCGAATCGGCAGCGAGCCAATACCCGGCGCAGCTCTCCGGCGGCATGCGGCAACGGGTTGGCATCGCCCGGGCGCTGGCCGGACACCCGGACCTGCTCCTGATGGACGAACCCTTCTCCAGCCTCGATTACATCAACCGGGCCGAGCTGCTTGAACTGGTGCGGGAACGGGTGCTGGGTGCCGGTGTGGCTGTGATCTTCGTCAGCCACGACGTCCGCGAGATCGTCCAGCTCTGCCACCGCATCCTGGTGATCGGCGGCACACCGGGGCGGGTTCAGGCCGAGCTACACCACCCGGCTCCGGCGCACGGCCCGCAACGCCGTCCCGGCGCCCTGGCGAACCTGGAGGAGCGCGTCCTCGCCGCTATCCGCGGCCATTCCGAAGCGAGATGTAGCTGCTCGTAATTGGCGGAGAGGGAGGGATTCGAACCCCCGGAGGGCGCATGCCCTCACCCGATTTCAAGTCGGGTGCTTTCGACCGCTCAGCCACCTCTCCTCGCCGCGCGATGTTACCGCACGGCGGGCAGACGCACCAACCGAGTCGATCTCAAAGGCCGCGCAGAACCGCCGGGCGCGGTCACCGTTGATCCCCCGGGAGGGGGTACTGCATCTCCAGGGTGTTTCCGGCCGGGCCGGATCGATAGCGAACGTGCCACATCAGCCCGCGGATGATGCCGATCCCCCGCCCCCCTTCGGCGCAGTCCGCGCCGCTTCGCACGTCCACCGAAGCCGGCTCGGTGGTCATCGGCCACCCTTGGTCGTGCACCTGCAGCACCAGCCAGTCGGCCCGCTGGTGGACCGTCACGCGGACCACACGGCTCGGGCAGTTGCCGCAGGCGTGGATGATGGCGTTGTTGATCGCCTCGCACAGGGCCAACTCCACCGCCCCGGCGGCCTCCTCGCCCAGGCCGATCTGCTGGGCCAGCCGCTCCCACGCCCGGCACGCCTCGGCGACCCGACGCAGCTCGGCGTTCAGCTCCAGCTCCAGGAGCGTGTTGGACTGCACCCCTCATTCCGCCAGGGCAGCGACGGCCTGCTCGGCGTCGGCGTACATGGGGAAAACGCGCTGATCGAGCCGGGTAACGCGAAACAACTGCACCACCTTGGGGGCGTGAACGCCGGCCAGGACCACGGAGCCTGCGGGGTCGATGTTCTTGCGCAGCGACAGCAGCGCGGAGAGGCCGCTGGAATCGATGAAGCTGACCCGGCTTAGGTCCACCACCATTCGCGTAACACCGAGATCCACTGCTTCCAGTGCGGCCCGTTTGAAGGCCGGCGCCTCGCTGGCGTCGAGGCGATCGACGTCCACCTGGAGGACAGCCACACCGTCCCGGTCCGCGCATGTATAGGCCATCGTGCCACTCCTTTCTAATCGCCCTCTAAGCCGTGCGCCCGGTCACCCTCAGGCACGCAAAGGTGATGTCGTCTTCCGGCGGTTGCTGACTGTGCTCTACCATCATTCGCTGCACCCCGCGGATAACCCCATCACTCGGGCAACCGCGCCAGTCCCGCAGCACCACCTCCAACCGCGCGCTGGACAGGTGGGCGCCCACCGCATCCTCCAGGTCCACCAGGCCGTCCGTGTAGATGAACAGCAGGTCTCCTTCCGCAACCGCAACACGGCCCTCTTCATACCGGCCCCAGCCGCCGATGCCCACCGGCAATCCGCCCGCTTCCAATGGGATGCTTCCGCCGCGCTGTCGGATCAGCAGACCGGGCGGGTGACCCGCATTAGCGTAACGGATCTCTCGCGCGGCGGGATCGTAGACGAGGACGATCAGGGTGAAAAACTTGTCGAACCGCTCCAGCGGATACTCCGCATCCAGGGCATCCAACAACGCCGCCGGTGATACCTGCCGGCGCTCGGCCACCCACTGGCGAATCGACTGCGCCACCGAGAATGACACCAGCGCCGCGGATACTCCGTGGCCACTGACGTCCAGCATATAGAGCACGAGCCGCCCATCTTCCAGCGGGATGGTAACGAAGAGATCCCCCCCGAGCCCTGCACTTGGCCGGTAGTACCAGTCCAACGCATACCCGGCCCCTGGCGGCGGCGCGGATGGCAGCAGGCTCTGCTGGATCCGCGACGCCACACGCAGGTCTTCCTCGATCCGCTGCTGCTGCGCTTCGAGCTGACGGTAATTGGCCGCCAGCAGGTCGGAGCGGACCTTAAGCTTGACGTGCGCCCCCACCCGGGCCCGCACCACGGCGCTGTTGAACGGCTTGGTGATGTAGTCCACCGCGCCGCGGGCCAGACCATCGGCCTCATCCTCCCAGTCGCCCCGGGCGGAGATGAAGATGACCGGGACACCCCGCGTACGCGGCTCACCCTGCAGGGCATCGAGGACGTCGTACCCGCTGATCCCCGGCATGGTGATATCCAGCAGGACGAGGTCGGGCAGGCGCTCACGGGCGACGATATCCAGGGCCTGTTCACCACTCCGGGCGACCAGGACGCGGTAGGCATCGCCGAGCAACCGCCCGAGCAACTCCAGGTTGATCGGCTCATCGTCCACGACCAGGACGATGGGGCGACCGCTGACCTCGTCCGCGCTGGGATCCATGAAGCGCCCCTCCTCCGATCCGGACCTTGGCTTAGTCGGTTTCCTGGGCGGCCATGACTGTTACGATACAGATACACAGGACTTGGCGGGAATGCCATGCCGACACCGAGAAAGGGAATGGTCGGGCTGTTGCTGGCGGTCGTCATCGGCGTCAGCACCGCCATCTACCTCCGCATCCACCCCGATATCGTCCACTTCCGGCTCGCCGAGTGGCTCGATCACCTCGACCGCGGCGCGGTGGCCACCGATCACCTTGAGCGCAGCATCGCGGCGGGGCTGGATCACCCGGACCGGCTGCGCGAGGCGACCCTCACCCTGCTCGGACGCGATGAGGCCGAGCCGGCCTTCGTCGGCGCATGGCGCCTGAATCAGAGCGACGCCCTGGACCCCGGGACACGCTCGGCCTTCGCCGGACACTTCGATCGCCTCGGCCAACCCGAACGTGCCCTGGCGCTTTACGAGTCGAACGACGGACTCGGCCCCGCCGGGATCATGCACCACGCCTCGCTACTGGACCGCGCCGGACAGCCCGAAGCCGCCATGACACGCTATCGGGAACTGCTCCGGGAGCTGCCCGCGGAGCGGGTCGACACGGGCCAGAGCACGAAACCGGAAGACCTGGCAGACCCCGAAACCACCCAGGCCCGGCTGGAACTGGCCCGCCTGCTGGCCGAGCGCGGGCGGCACGACGAAGCGATCACCGAGTACCGGAGGGTCCTCGACGACCAACCGGAACATCAGACCGCCCGGCTCGGCCTGGCCCGCACCCTCTTCTGGGCCGGCGACACCGAACGGGCCGCTGCCGAGATCGACGGCCTCGAGACCACCGACCTGGAGCCGCAGGACCGGCTCATGCTGGCCGACCTGCAGCTCAGCCGTGGCGGCTACGAAAGGGCCATCGACCTCTACCGGGATTATCTGGAGGGCCACCCGGACGACCAGGAGACCCGGTACAAGAAGGCGCTGGCCCTGGCCTGGTCGGCCCGTTACGACGCCGCCATCGAGGCCTTTGACCAGGTTCTCCAGGCTCGACCACACGACCGGCAGCTGATGCGCCAGTTCGCTCAGGTTCTGACCTGGGCCGATCAACCCGACCGCGCCATCGAGCTCCTGCAGAAAAGCCTGGAGGACTAGTTTGGGGGGTGCCACGCAACGGATGGCCATCGGCATCGCCGCCGGCGCAGTGCTACTCGCCGGCGTCATGCCCCTAAGACAAGCCGCGGCGCAACCGCCGCCGATCCCCCCTGCGGAGGGGAGCCTGGTGGCTGCGCACGAGTACATCAGCGACCGGGGCGCCCGCCACCAGCTGGCCCGGTTGCTCTCCTATCAGCCACAGCGGCGCGCCGAGGCCCTGTGGCACTACCGGCGGCTTCTGGAGGACACACCGCACGACCCCGCGCTGGTCACCGAGACCGCCGAGGTGCTCCAGTGGATGGGCGAGGAGGCAGCCGCCGTCGACCTGCTGACCTCCCTGCCCGCGGGCACTGAGCAAACGCGCGCGGGCCTGCTCTTGCAAGCCCGGGTGGAACGCTCGCTGGGGCGGGCCGGCCGCGCCCGAGCCATTCTCGAGGGGCTGCGCCCCCTCGAGGGCCGCACCGAGCAGCTCCTCGACGCGGCAGCCCTCACCGACTCCGGCGCCCTCCACGGCGCCGAGGCTGTCGTCCGCGGGCTACTCGCCGAATCCCCCGACGACCCCGGCCTCCGGCTGCAACTCGGCGATCTCCTTCAGGCCCAGGGCCGGATCTACGCCGCCGAGCACCACTACGCCCGGCTGCTCGCCGACACCCCGGACCAGACACTGGCCGCGGAGCGCCTCCGGCGCCTGCCCCACCGTGGTCCGGCCGAGCCCGCCGACACCCCGGAACCGATCGCGCCCCAAGAGGCGCCGGCCGCACCGCAGACCGCACGGGATCACCTGGCGACTGCGGAACAGGCCCTGCAGGGCGGCGACATCGCGTCGGCCGAGCAGGCCGTCCGCCGCGCCCTGGAACTCGAGCCGGAACTCACCCGTGCGGACTACCTGCTGGCGGAAGTGCTCATCGCCCGCAACGCCCTCGCCGAGGCCGAGGAGCAGCTCCAGCAGGTCGCCACGCGCTTCCCGGACGCCACCGAAGCCCGCCTGAACCTGGCGCGGCTGGCGTCCTGGCAGGGTGACTACGACCGCGCCCTGGACCACTACGACGCCCTCGCCGCTGAGCACCCGACGGACCCGACTTTCCCCTTGGAGGCGGCCCGGCTCGCCGGTTGGGCCGGGGAGCCCGACCAGGCGCGAGAGCGCTACGCAACGCTGCTGACGCTTCTTCAGGCCGAGCCGCCCGCCGCGACCAGCACCCCGGGGCCACTTACCGCCGCGCCCCCCGGGCCGGCACTGCCAACACCGACGGACCCGGCCTACCCCGCCGCCGCCGAACACCGCGCCGTCCACCAGGAGGCCCGGGCCAAGGCTCTGGTCCACGACCGCCATCCCCGGACCGCCCTGACGGTGCTCCAGCGCGCCGCAGAGTTCCAGCCCCACAATCTCGAGACGGCCTTCGACCAGGCCCAGATCGAGTGCACCCTGGGGCTGTGCGGCGCCGAACAGGCCACCTATGAGCGGGTTCTGGACGCCGTCCCCAACCACCCCCAGGCTGCACGCCAGCAGGCCCTGCTCAAACGCCAGCGGGGTCCTCGGGCCGGTCTCCACGCCGACTACCGCAACGAGTCCGGGCGTGATGCCGAGATGGAAACCATCGGCTATGGGGTCCACGGCAGCCTGCCCGTGGCCACACGCGCCCGGGGCCACGTCTCAGTGGACCGGTGGCGCTACCGGTTCGACCCGGACCCCGACGAGGACATCGACGAGGCCCGGGGCAACCGGGTGCACGGCACCCTCAGCGGGGTGGCCAGTACCCAACTGCGCTGGCGGACCGAACTCGCCTACACCCGCTTCGACGACCCCGACGTCAAGGACTCGATTGAGGGTCGAGCCGAGATGGATTACCACGTGAGTGATCGCTTACGGACCCGGGGCGGGATCGCCCAGGAGCGGGTCCTGCGTAACCCCAAGACCGCCAGCGAGCGCATCAATCGGCGCCTCGCCGAGGCCGAGCTGGACTACTACGCCGACCGCCGCGTGGATCTGGGCGCCACGGCGCGCACCGCCCACTACTCCGACGGCAACCGCGGCCTCCTCCTGCAGTTCCAGCCGCAGGTGCGGGTGACCGAGCACCCGCGCCAGCTGACCGCCGGCGCCACCTTCCAGTACCGCGATACGCAAGACGAAGAGGACCTGTACTGGACGCCCCAGGACTACCTCGCCGCCGGCCCGTTCCTGGAGTGGCATCACGACCTGGCGCGGGTTTTCGGGTGCCGGGCGCTCGACCATTACTACCGGGTCCGCCTCTCGGCATACCGGGACAGCGAGCACAACACCGGCACCCGCCTGGCAGCCGCCTACGCCTGGGACGCCGGCGACCATCTGCGGTTATCCGCCGACGCCTTCATCGAACGATCCAGTGAGTGGGACGCCGAGGGCCTCCACGTGAACGCCACCTGGCATTTCCACTGACCACGCGCCCCGCCTGCAGCGCCAACGGCCGGAGTCGAGAGCCCATGGGTCAACGCCGCTTCCTGAACCGCAGCCTGCTGATCATCCTCACCGGCGCCGCCATCCTCAGCGTCTTCACCTACCTGATCGGTCGGACGGCGCTGTTCCTGTTCGCCGACTACCTGTGGTACGAGAAGACCGCGGCCGCATTCCTGCTACTCGCCGAGGCGTTCATCATGGTCCACGCCCTCGGCTACTTCCTGAACATCTACCACGCCAATCGCACCCGGCCCGTGGACCCCGCAGCGCCCACCGCCGAACGCGAGATCCCCTCCGCCACGGCACCGCGCTTTTCCTACGAGCAGGCCCTGAAGATCCTCCCGACGGAAAACCCGCCAGAACTCGCGGTGGTCGTGGCCGCACACAACGAGCCCCTGTGGCTGATTGAAGAGACCCTGACCTGCTTCTACAACCTGACCTACCCCAACAAGCGGATCTTCCTGCTCGACGATACCCGCTACGACCCATCGGAACAGCGCTCCGCGGAGATGGCCAAGTACCGCCAGGCGATCGAGGACCTGTGCCAGGGCATCGGCGTCCACCTCTTCCGGCGCCCCTGGCGCGGGGCCAAGGCCGGCATGATCAATGACTTCCTGGCCTTCCTCAACGACCGCGCGCCAGCCGGCTTCGAGTTCACCCGCAGTCCGCTGGATGTCGAGCCCTTCAATATCGAATACGTGGCCGTCTTCGACGCCGATATGAACCCGTTGCCCGAATTCGCCGAACCGCTGATCGCCCAGCTCGAGAGCGAACCGAACCTGGCCTTCATCCAGACACCGCAGTACTACTCCAACTTCGAGACCAACCGGGTCGCGCGGGCCGCCGGCATGCAGCAGGCGATCTTCTACGAGTACATCTGCGAGGGGAAAAGCTCCCAGGACGCCATGTTCTGCTGCGGTACCAATGTCATCTTCCGCCGCGCAGCGCTGGAAGACGTCGGCGGCTTCGACGAGACCTCGGTCACCGAGGATTTTGCCACCTCGCTGCGCTTTCACGCACGCGGGTGGCGCTCCGCCTACATCAACCGGCTCAGTGCGTTCGGGCAGGGTCCGCAGGACCTGGGCGCCTACTTCAAGCAGCAATTCCGCTGGGCGCTGGGCACCGTGGGGCTGTTCCGCACGGTCCTCCAGGCCATGGTGCGCACGCCGCGCCAGCTTTCGCTGGCCAAGTGGTGGGAGTACTCCCTTTCCGGCACCCACTACTTCGTCGGCTGGGTGTTCCTGATCATGGTGCTCAGCCCGACCCTCTACCTCCTGCTGGGCGTGCCGAGCTTCTTCGCCCGGGCGGATATCTACCTGCTGTTCTTCTTCCCCTACATCCTGCTGACGATCACCCTGTTCGCCTTCGCTATGAGTCAGCGCAAGTATCGGCTGCGCGAGCTGGTCACCGGGATCGTCCTTCAGGCCACGGCCTTCCCCGTCTATATCAAGGCCAGCCTGCTGGGCATTCTGGGGGTCCGGGGAAGCTTCACGGTCACCCCGAAGGCCGGTAGCAACGGGCTCCCCCTGCGCGCCCTGTGGCCCCACCTGGCACTGATCGTGCTGTGCACCGCGGCGATCACCTGGGGCGTACTGCGTGGCGTCTTTGAGCAGGAGCCGCTCTGGGCGCTGGTGGTCAACACCCTCTGGTGCAGCTACCACCTCACGCTGCTGCTGGCTGTCTTCTACTTTAATCATCAACCGCAGGAGCAGACGGCATGAACCACCGCCGACTGATCCGCTGGGCCGGCGGCGCCCTGATCTGCGCCCACGGACTGCTCCCCGCCGGACTCCCGGCGGGCAGCGCCCCGCCCCCCGCCGCACCCCCGGTGGCCTTTGGCGTGGCCCTGGACGGAGCTGCCAGCCGCGAACGCCTGGCCCACCTGGAACAGGCACTGGAGCTCGAGATCGGCCTGGTGGCCATCTTCATCCAGTTTCCCGAGGATCCGCGGCACGACAACTTCCCGGCGGAGCAGCTGGACGCCATCCGTCAGGCCGGCGGGCGGCCGGTCCTGACCTGGGAGCCGATGTACATCGCCGATGGCGAGGAGCACGCCATCCCCGCCGAGGAGCTGACCGGCGGCGCCTACGACGCCTACATCCGTCGTTTTGCGCGCGGCGTCAAGGCGTTCCCCGAGCCGGTAATCATCCGCTTTGCCCACGAGATGAACCTCGACCGCTACCACTGGGGCTCCACCGCCGAGGACTACGGCCCATCGGCCCCGACGCGGTATCGGGCGATGTTCCGGCACGTGGTGGAGATCTTCCGCGACGAGGGGGCAGCGGAGCACGCCCGCTTCGCCTTCAACCCCAACGCCGAGTCGGTCCCCTCGCCCGACCGCGACCCGGACGCCGACTGGAACCGGCCGGAGGCGTACTACCCCGGCGACGCCTACGTCGACGTCCTGGGCATGGACGGCTACAACTGGGGCACCACCCGGACCCGCGAGGAACACGGCTGGGACAGCCGCTTCCAGTCCTTCCAGACGATCTTCGAGCCGCTCTACCGCACCCTGCGGGATCTCGCCCCCGACAAACCCATCTACGTCTTCGAGACCGCCACCGTCACCGACGGGGGCGACAAGGCGGCCTGGATCGAGCAGGCCGCCGCGTCCGCCGTGGCCTGGGAGCTGGCCGGGCTGGTCTGGTTCCATAACGACAAGGAAGAGAACTGGCGGCTGGATACCGGTGTCACCCCGGAGGACCTTGAACCGCTGCGGCGGATGATCACCGACCCCGAGGCCCTGCTGGAGGGACGATCCCGTGGTGACTGACAGCGCCCCAACCGTCAACGACACCCGGCGCGAGCTGCGCCGGCCGGTGGCATCCATCGCCCTGCCGTTCCTCGGATCCCGCGGCGAGGCCCTGCAGCCGTTCCAGTACCTGCTAAGCGATGTCAGTAGCGACGGCCTGGGGATCTTCCTGCCCGACTGGCTAGCCAACCGGGAACGCCTTTGGGAGGGGGACCGGATCTTTTTCCATATCCCCTTTCGCTTCGGGGAGCGCGTCCTCAACCGCGGCCATGTCGCCTGGCAGCAGTGGTCCAGCGACGAGGGCGGCCAGAGGGTCGGCGCCACGCTGACCAGCGGCTCGCCCTTGCCCTACCCGCTCTACATCGCCGTGGACGAGCGCGAGATCCGCATCGACCTCGGGCGCTTCGTGACCTCCGAGGCGCTGGCGCAACGGATCATCCACGACTCGGTGCTGCTCAAGCGCGGCGTCCTGATCTACCTCCGCCACCTCGAGGCACTGTTCTCCCGGGTCAGCGATCTGCGCCGCGAGGACTACCGGGTCTTCCGCGAGGAGATCATCGGCGACGTGCGCCAACGACTGCAGCACAGCGTGGCCTACCTCGAGCAGTTCGATCCCCGGATCGCCGGACAGCCGGCCCCTGCCTCACCGATCACCGAGGCGATCGACCTGGACGAGTTTCGTGCCGCCATGGAGCCGGAACTGCCGCTGGAGCTCTTCCACCACGCCCTCGGCGCGGAGAGCACGAGCCTCTACCTCGAGTCGATCAAAAAGCTCGAGCACCGCCTCTATCTCAACCACAACGCCTACGTGATGCTCTACATCGCCGCGCTAGCACCGTAGCCAACCCGTGGCGCCCCCGCCTAGGCGGGCTGCCCGGCGTGGCGGGCGGCGGCTCGCACGGCCTCCTGGACCAGGCCGGGACCGCGGTAGATCATGCCGGTATAGAGCTGGACCAGATCCGCACCGAGATCGAGGCGCCGGGTCACGTCCTCACCGCTCATGATCCCCCCGGCAGCGATCAGGGCCGTCCGCCGATCACGGCGGGCCGCCACCTGCTCCAGGACCCACTCGGCCTGCTCCCGCAACGGCGCACCGCTGAGCCCCCCACTCTCGCGGGCCTGGGGGGTCTGCTCCACCCCGGTGCGCCCGAGGGTGGTGTTGGTGGCGACGATGCCGTCCACCCGGCGTTCGAGCAGGATATCCAGGGTGGCGTCCAGCTCCCCGGCCTCCCAGTCCGGGGCGATCTTGACCACCAGCGGCACCCGTTTGTCGTGCAGCTCGGCCAACCGCTTGCGCTCGGTCTGCAGGCGGTCGATCAGGTTGCGCAGCGCGCCCTCGTGCTGCAGGTCGCGCAGCCCCGGGGTGTTCGGCGAGCTGAGGTTGACCGCCACATAGTCGGCCACCCCGTAAACCATCCCCAGCGCCTGGGCGTAGTCTTCGACGGCCCGCTCGGGGGGTGTATCCCGATTCTTGCCGATGTTGATACCCACCACACCGCGGTGGCGCGAGACCTCCAGCCGGCGGACCAGCGGCTCGGCCCCCTGGTTGTTGAAACCCATGCGGTTGATCAGGGCCTCGTGCTCGGGGATGCGGAAGACCCGCGGCTGCGGATTACCCGGTTGCGCGCGGGGCGTTACCGTGCCCAACTCCAGGAAGCCAAAGCCGAGCTGCTCGAGTACGTCCATGTACTCGCCATCCTTATCAAAGCCGGCGGCCAGGCCCACCGGATTGGGGAAATCGATACCCATCACCCGCCGCGGCACGGCCGGCAGGCTGCGCACCCCGGGGACGGCGGCGATACGCAGACCCAAGCGGGCGAGCTGCATACTCACGCGATGGGCTTGTTCGGGCTCGAGGCGGAACAGCAGTTGGCGGATCAGGGCGTACATCGGGCTCCTCGCAGCAGGCGGTCGACCGTGTGGCGGCGCTATCTTACACTGCACACCATGCCCTGTGAGGGGCCCCGATCATCCTGGAAGAACCCAAGACCATGCCACGCCCCCCCCGCTGGCCGATCCTCATGGCGGTGTGCCTGACCGCCCCCGCCCTCGCCGACGACTTCGAGCAATGCGTCAGCAGTCTTCGTGACGACCTCAAGGAGCAGGGCCGCGACGCGGCCGTGGTCGAGGAAACCTTCGCCGGGGTCGAGCAGCTCGAGCGCATCCTCGAGCTCGACCGCGAGCAGCCGGAGTTCGTACAGACCTTCCGCGACTACCTCGACGCCCGGCTCACCGAGGAGCGCGTCGACCGCGGCCGGGAGATGATGGCCGAACACCGCGAGCTGCTCTGGCAGATCCACGACGATTTCGGCGTCCCGCCGCGCTACCTGGTGGCCCTGTGGGGCATGGAGACCCACTACGGCAGCTACTTCGGCGAGGTGCCGATCATCGACGCCATGACCACCCTCGCCTGCGAGGGCCGTCGGGCGCGCTTCTTCTTCCACCAGCTGGACGCCACGGTGGCCCTCCTCGAAGACGGCAAGCTCGAGCGCGACGGCCTGCGCGGCTCCTGGGCCGGCGCCCTGGGGCACACCCAGTTCATGCCCGCCACCCTGCGCGAGCACGCTGTGGACTACGACGGCTCGGGGCGCATCGATCTACGCGACAGCGTGGCCGATGCCCTAGCCTCCGGGGCCAACTACCTGCGCGCCATGGGCTGGCAGCCGGGCCTGCGCTGGGGCCGTGAAGTCCGCCTTGAAGACGACTTCGATTTCGATCACCTGGGCCTGGACGACCCCCGGGCGCTGGACGAGTGGCAGCAGCTGGGCGTGCGCCGGGCGGACGGCTCCGATCTGCCTCAGAGCGATATCCAGGCCGCGCTGCTGCTACCCATGGGCCGCAACGGCCCGGCGTTCCTGGTCTACGAGAACTTCCGCCGGATCATGGGCTGGAACGCCTCGGTCTCCTACGCGCTCTCCGTGGGGCTGCTGGCCGACCGGCTCGACGGCGCCCCGCCGCTTCGCGCGGGCTTCCCCGATGACCCGGCCCCGCGCCGCAGCGAGCTGCGCCAGGCCCAGGAGGTACTCAACGAGCTGGGCTTCGACGCCGGCACCCCCGACGGCCTGCTGGGGCCACGGACCCGCGCAGCGCTGCGCGCCTACCAGCAGGACCAGGGGCTACCGGCCGACGGCTATCCGGACCCAAAGATCCTCGAACGACTCCAGGAGAAGGCGGAATGAGCGGCGGTCACCCCTCGCGGGTGTCGGGACCGAGTTCCTCGACCAGCGCGCTCAGGTAGGCGGCGATATCCCCCGACTCGTAGAGCCACTGCCCGGCACCGCCATCGGGGATGTACAGGCAGGGCACCATGCGCTTGCCGCCCTGCTCTTCGAGTTCGCGGGCCGCCTGGGGATCCTGGCCGATGTCCCGGCGCTCCAGGTCGATCCCGAGGCTGCGCAGGGTGAGATTGACGCGCATGCAGAACGGGCACCACGGCCGCTCGTAGAGCACCAACCCCTCGACCGCGCGGTCGATGCGGCGCTGCAGGCGGCGCTGCTCGCCGGGATCCTCGCTGGGGCTCGCTGCGGGGCGCTCATCGCTCATGATCGTCGCTCCTCGATGGTGACTACGATATACATTCGCAGGATGTCATAAAACCGAAAGACCGCCCAGGGGGCGATTCTGCTACCGTAGGAACGATGCACGAGCCGACCGACCTCAAACAGCCCAGCCTCTACAACAACCGCCTGCTCAGCCTCCTCGAGTTCAACCGGCGGGTCCTGGAACAGGCCAAGGACCCGTCGGTCCCGCTGCTCGAGCGGCTGAAGTTCCTCTGCATCCTCAGCACCAACATGGACGAGTTCTTCGAGATCCGTCTAGCCAGTGTCAAGCAGCAGGCGGAACTCGGCTCGGTGCAGACCGAAGCCGACGGCCGCAGCCCCCAGGAGGTGCTGCGGGCCACCGGCGCCGTCGCCCACGAGATCGTCCACGAGCAGTACCGGGTACTCAATGAGCAGCTGATCCCGGCGCTGGCCGAGCAGTCGATCCAGTTCGTACGCCGCCAGGAGTGGAGCGAGGCACAGCGCGACTGGCTGCGCAACTACTTCGAGACCGAACTGCTGCCCGTGCTCAGCCCCCTCGGCCTGGATCCGGCGCACCCCTTCCCCAAGGTGCTCAACAAGAGCCTGAACTTCATCGTCTCACTCGAGGGCAAGGACGCCTTCGGGCGCAACTCCGGGTACGCCATCGTCCAGGCGCCGCGCGCCCTGCCGCGGGTCATCCAGCTCCCCGCGGCGGAGATCGACGGCGGCGGCCCCAACGACTTCGTCTTCCTCTCCTCGGTCATCCACGCCTTCGTCAACGACCTCTTCCCGGGCATGACGGTGCGCGGCTGCTACCAGTTCCGCGTCACCCGCAACGGGGATCTGTTCGTCGACGAGGAAGAGGTCGACGACCTGATGCGCGCCCTCGAGGGCGAGCTCTCGCAACGGCGCTACGGCCAGGCGGTGCGCCTGGAGGTGGCCGCCAACTGCCCCGACGCCATGGCCGACTTCCTGCTTGAGGAGTTCGAGCTCGGCCGCGACGACCTCTACCAGGTCGACGGCCCGGTCAACCTCAACCGCCTGATGGCGGTCTACGACCTGGTGGACCGCACCGACCTCAAGTATCCTTCGTTCACGCCGGGGCTGCCGCCAGCGCTGACCACCGGCGCGGACCTGTTCAAGGCGATCCGCCAGCGCGACATCCTCCTGCACCACCCGTTCCAGTCCTTCCTGCCGGTGATCGACCTGGTCCGCCAGGCCGCCCAGGACCCCAACGTGCTGGCCATCAAGCAGACCCTCTACCGCACCGGACCGGACTCGGCCATCGTCGACAACCTGGTCCAGGCCGCCCGCGCCGGCAAGGAGGTCACGGTGGTGGTGGAGCTGCGGGCGCGCTTCGACGAGCAGGAGAACATCCGCCTGGCCAACCGGCTGCAGGAGGCCGGCGCCCACGTGGTCTACGGCGTGGTGGGCTACAAGACCCACGGCAAGATGATGCTCATCGTCCGCCGTGAGGGCGGCCGGCTGTGCAACTACGTCCACCTCGGGACCGGCAATTACCACTCGCGAACGGCGCGGCTGTACACCGACTACGGGCTGATGACGGCCGACCGTCGCATCAGCGAGGACGTGCGCAGCATCTTCCTGCAGCTGACCAGCCTCGGGCGGTCCAAGGATCTGCACCGGCTGCTGCAGGCGCCCTTCACCCTCCACGAGGCGGTGATCGCCCGCATCGAGCGCGAGGCCGAACACGCCGCCAACGGCCGCGGCGGGCGGATCATCGCCAAGGTCAACGCGCTCACCGAACCCCGGGCCATCCAGGCACTCTACCGCGCCTCCCAGGCCGGGGTCGAAATCGACCTGATCGTCCGCGGCATGTGCGTCCTGCGCCCCGGCCTGCCCGGCGTCTCCGAGACCATCCGCGTGCGCTCGATCATTGGCCGCTTCCTCGAGCACACCCGGGTCTTCTACTTCGAGAACGCCGGCGAGCCGGAGATGTACGGCGCCAGCGCCGACTGGATGGGCCGTAACTTCTTCCGCCGGGTGGAGACGGCCTTCCCGGTGGACGACCGCGAGGCCCGGGAGCGCATCGGCAAGGATCTGTCCTACTACCTGGCCGATACCCAGCAGGCGTGGCTGCTCCAGCCGGACGGCTCCTACGTGCGCGCCCGCTCGGGGAGCGAAGAGGCCCCGTTCAGTGCCCAGCAGGCCCTGCTCGAGCGCCTGGCCGAGGACGCCTGACGAGCAGCCCCGCGCGCCCCTTACTCGGGGGCCTCGGCCAGTTCCAGGGTCATCCCGGCACGCTCCAGGTAGCGCTGCTCCTGGAGCAGATCGGCCTGGAGCAGGGGGTTGTCCGCCAGCCACCCGGACGGGAACCACAGCCGCAGCCCGTCGGTCAGCGGTTCCAGGCGCGGCTCCACCACCCGACCGTCGGCCCGCCCACGGTGGAGCAGAACCGCCAGGCGCAGCACCACGGCCAGCCGCTTGCCGGTGTCCAGCCAGCGCCGGGGCAGCGCCTTCAACTGCCCGCGGGCCAGCTTACGGCGGTGCACCCGCACCAGCAGGGCCAGCAGCTGCTGCTCCTGACGGGAGAAGCCGGCCATGTCCGCGTTACGCAGGATGTAGGCACCGTGCTTGTGGTACTGGGCGTGGGAGATATCCAGACCGATCTCGTGGAGCTGGGCCGCCCAGTCGAGGATGTCGCGGTAAAAGCGTCCTGCCAGCCCCCACCCCGGCGCCACCTGATCGAGCAGCCCCGCCGCCGTCGCCGCCACCCGGTCGGCCTGGCCGGCCTCCACCGAATAGCGCCGGCGCAGCGCCGAGACCGTATTGGCCCGGGCGTCCTCGCTGTGCTGGAGCATCCCCAGGCGGCCCGCCAGGTCGTACATCACCCCCTCGCGCAGGGCGCCGTCGGCCACCTCCATACGCTCGATGCCCAGCGCCTCGAAGACCGCACAGAGGGCCGCCAGCCCCGCCGGGAAGACCTGGCGCCGGTCGCCGGAAAGCCCCAGCCACTCGCCCAGGGTCTCGGCGTCGCCGGCCTCCACCGCCAGCCGGCGCAGGCGGCCCAGCGCCTCGGCGGTGATCCACCCGGGCGGTGACCAGTCCCGGCTGGCGCAGGCGTCGGCGGCGGCGCGCACCGTCCCGGAGGCGCCCACAGCCCCCTGCCACGCCGGCGAGCGAAAGGCGCCCTCCACCGGCTCCAGCTCCAGCCGGGCGAGGACCAGGGCCTTCTGGAACTGCCGCCCGGTGATGCGGCCGTCGGCGAAGCAGCGTCCGGTGAGCGAGACGCACCCCAGATGGACGCTCTCCATCTGCTCGGCCCGCGGGCCGCGGCCGAGGATCAGCTCGGTACTACCCCCACCGATATCGATCACCACCCGCCGGCGCTCGTCGAACCCCAGATTGTGGGCCACACCGAGGTAGATCAGCCGAGCCTCCTCATAGCCCGAAACCACCTCGATCGGGTGCCCCAGGGCGCCCTCGGCCTCCTGCATGAAGTCCGTGGCATCCCGCGCCCTGCGCAGGGTGTTCGTCCCCACGGCACGAACCCGCTGCGCCTGCAGGCGGCGCAACCGATCCCCGAAGCGGGCCAGGCAAGCCAGCGCCCGCTCCCGGGCGTCCTCGCTCAGCCGTTTCTGCCCCTCGCCCAGGCCGGCGCCGAGCCGGACCGTCTCGCGCAACCGATCCACCACCCGCAGCGTGCGGGTGGCCGGATCGATGCGCGCCACCACCATATGGAAACTGTTCGAGCCCAGATCGACCGCTGCGATCACCTGCTCGTCTCGCATCACTCCGCCACCTCGGACAGGTCGCCAAGCACCTCAGGGGGAAAATGGCCGGTGAGCCGCCCAGCGCCGGGGGCCGGGCCGTCAGGGAATTCGAGCAGGCAGATGGAGGCCTTGCGGAAGGCGAGGAAGGAGACCGGGGTGCCGGTCAGCGCCTGCCCGACCCAGTAACCGAGATCCGGCTCATGGCCGACCAGGGCCACCGGATACTCGCTGACCTCGGCGAGCCACCGGAACACCGCCGCCGGGTCGCCGCCCGGGGCGAGCGCCGCCAGCTCGCGCCGGGCGGTGGTTTCGGGAAAGGCGGCATCGAGGATGGCCGCGGTCTGCACGGCGCGCGTCAGTGGACTATGCGCCACCAGCGGCAGGTGTTCCACCACCCGCCGCAGGCCGAGCGCCGCCCGACGCATGACCCGCTCGCCCCGGTCCGAGACGCGGCGGGTCCGGTCCCTGCCGTCGGGGGCCTGGTCGCGGGGTTCGGCGATGGCGTGCCGAACCACCAGAACCTGACCCATAGGGATGTCCGGGCGCCTCAGACCACCGAAGAGGAGCGACCTCGATCGCCCACGTCGCGGCCGGCGGCCTCAACCCGTTCCGCCACCTCGCGCACGCCGGAGTCACGGGCCATCTGCTCGAGGGTGATGCCGTTGAGGAAGTCGTAGATCTGCCGACTCAGATCCACCCAAAGGTCGTGGGTCAGGCAACGATCGTCGTCGCTGCTGCCCTCGCCGACGCCCTGCCCCTGGGCGGTCCCTTCATCGACTGCTGTGATGATCTGCGCCACGGAGATCTCTCCAGCCGGGCGGGCCAGCCGATAGCCGCCGCCGGGCCCGCGGACCCCGACGACCAGCCCGTCGCGCCGCATGCGCGCGAAAAGCTGCTCCAGGTAGGACAGCGAGATGCCCTGAGTGTGGGAGATCTCCGCCAATGTCACTGGCCCCTTATCGGTATTGAGGGCCAGTTCCATCATCGCGGTAACCGCGTAACGCCCTTTTGTCGACAAGCGCATAGCCAATTCCTTAAAACGATGGGGGGTATCTGTGGTTATAGCGCTCGGATTGCGTCCGGTCAAGGTCGACCCGACGAGGTAGGAGACCGCAGCCGGAACCCGTGGCCCTCGCCTAGGCTGAAGCGCAGCCAGCGGCTGAGGAAGCGGTTGCTGACCCAGCGCTGCTCCAGGCTGCCGGCCGGATCCCGCACCGTGCGCCCGCCGGTGGCCATGACCTCGGCCACCCGGGCGTCGTGGTAGACCCGCACGGTCAATTCGGGCAGTGACTCGGCACTGCACCCCGACTTGAAACGATGGGTGAGGAGCACCGTGGTGGTGTAGCGGCTGCGCTCCAGGACCTCGAGACGCAGGGCCACCCCGTCCCGCGAGAAGGAGACCTCCCCCTCGGCGCCGGCCCGCTCCAGATCGGGCACCAACCGGCGCATGTAGATGTAGTTGGTCTCGTACAGCTCCATCAGCGCCGCGAAGGTGCGCGGTTTCGCCTCAAGGGCTCGGTGCGAAGTAGCGGCTTCCTGGACCATGCGCGCGAGCATAACACGCACGCGCGCGTCGCGAACCCGTGCCTAGACGCGCCGGGTCAGGGCGTGCTGATGGATCACCGTCGAGGAGATCTCCTCGATGGACATGGTGGTGATGTCCAGGTACGGAATGCCCTCGCGGCGGAACATTGCCTCGGCCCGCGCCACCTCGTACTCGCACTGGCGCAACTCGGCGTAGCGGCTGTTGGGGCGGCGCTCGCTGCGGATCTGGTGCAGGCGATCCGGATCGATGGTCAGCCCGAAGAGCTTCGCCCGGTGGGAGACCAGCGCCCGGGGCAACCGGGTGGCGATCAGGTCGTCGTCGGTGAGTGGGTAGTTGGCGGCGTAGACGCCGAACTGCAGCGCCAGATAGAGCGAGGCCGGGGTCTTCCCGCTGCGCGAGACCCCCACCAGGATGACATCCGCCCGCCCGTAGTGCTGGTGAGTGGCGCCGTCGTCATGGTGCAGTGCGAAATTCATGGCATCGATCCGCACATCGTACGTGCTATCATCCGCGATTCCGTGCGACCGGCCGATGACGTGATTCGACGGCACCTCGAGTTCGCGCTCCAGGGGCGCGATAAAAGTGTCAAAGAAATCAAAGAGGACGATGTGCTCGCTCTCGCGCAGGACGGCGAGCACCTCCGGGTCGATGATGGTGGAGAAGACAATGGGCGGATGGTCATCCTCGGCGGAGGCCGCCGTGATCCGGCGCAGCGCCGCCCGTGCCCGTTCCGCCGTGTCGACAAAGGGGATCGTGGCCTGTTCGGTGGTGACCGAGAACTGGGTCATCAGCGAGTGGCCGAGGGCCTCGGCCGTGATCCCGGTACGATCGGAGACAAAGAAAACCCTGCGCACGTCAGTCATCGGTGGGTCGGTCCCGTTGCGGCCATGAGTCGGCGGGCCATCTTAGACCAAGACCGCCGGCCGCGGCACGCAGCACCGCGAGCACGGCCATTGTGACGCTTCAGGGGAGCACAGCCTTGCAAGATTACGTAGTGGAGTTCGACGCCCTTGGCATGGGCGATGTGGATCAGGTAGGCGGCAAAAACGCCTCCCTTGGCGAGATGATCAGCAACCTCGCCAAGGCGGGTGTCCGTGTCCCGGGCGGGTTCGCCACCACGGCGAAGGCGTACTGGGAGTTCCTGGACGCCAACAACCTGCGCGAGGGGATCCGGGACGCACTCCAGGGGCTCGATGTCGAGGACGTGGAACAGCTGGCTGCCACCGGCGCCAAGATCCGCCAGATGATCCTCGACGCGCCCTTCCCCGAGTCCATCGATGCCGCCATCCGCAGCGGCTACGAGAAGCTCGAGGCCCAGCACCCGGGCGAGGCCTCCTTCGCCGTACGCTCCTCGGCCACCGCCGAGGATCTGCCGGATGCCTCCTTCGCCGGCCAGCAGGAGACGTTCCTCAACGTCCGCGGCCTCGAGGGGATCCGCGAGGCCATCCACCACGTCTTCGCCTCGCTGTTCACCGACCGCGCCATCGCCTACCGCGTCCACCACGGCTTCGACCACGAGCAGGTGGCACTGTCGGCGGGCATCCAGCGCATGGTGCGCTCGGACATCGGCGCCTCCGGCGTGATGTTCACCATGGACACCGAGTCCGGCTTCCGCGAAGCGGTCTTCGTCACCGCCTCCTGGGGGCTGGGCGAGACGGTGGTCCAGGGCGCGGTCAACCCGGACGAGTTCTACGTCTACAAGCCGAACCTGGAGCAAAACCGCCCGGCCATCCTGCGCCGCAACCTCGGCGGCAAGGCGATCAAGATGGTCTACTCGGGCAGCACCGAGCACGGCAAGACCGTGGAGACCGTCGACGTCCCCGAGGCCGACCGCATGCGCTTCTGCCTCAACGACGCCGACATCGAAGACCTCGCCCGGCAGGCGGTGATCATCGAGAAGCACTACGGCCGGCCCATGGACATCGAGTGGGGCAAGGACGGTGAGGACGGCCAGCTCTACATCCTCCAGGCCCGCCCCGAGACGGTGAAGAGCCGCGACGGCGGCCAGGTGCTCGAGCGCTACCACCTCAAGGATCGCGGCCCGGTGCTGACCGAGGGGCGCGCCATCGGCCAGCGCATCGGCGCCGGCCCGGTCCGCGTGATCCAGGATGTCGGCGAGATCAACCGCGTCCAGGAAGGCGACGTCCTGGTCACCGACATGACCGACCCCGACTGGGAGCCGATCATGAAGCGCGCGGCGGCCATCGTCACCAATCGCGGCGGCCGCACCTGTCACGCGGCGATCATCGCCCGTGAGCTCGGCATCCCGGCGATCGTCGGCTGCGGCAACGCCACCGAGACGATCCCCGACAGCATCGACGCCACCGTCTCCTGCGCCGAGGGCGACACCGGCTACGTCTACGAGGGCAAGCAGGACTTCGAGGTCCGCGAGATCTCGCTGTCCGACATGCCGGATCTGCCGTTCAAGATCATGATGAACGTCGGCAACCCGGACCGAGCCTTCGACTTCCAGTTCCTGCCCAACGAGGGCGTCGGCCTCGCCCGGGTGGAGTTCATCATCAACCGGATGATCGGCATCCACCCCCGTGCGCTGCTCGAGTTCGATCAGCAGGAGGAGTCGGTCAAGCGGGTCATCCGCTCGCAGACCGCCGGCTACGAGAACCCCGAGGAGTTCTACGTCGACAAGCTCGCCGAGGGGGTCTCCATGCTCGGCGCCGCCTTCTACCCGAAGCCGGTGATCGTGCGCATGTCGGACTTCAAGTCCAACGAGTACGCCAACCTCATCGGCGGCGAGAAGTACGAGCCGCATGAAGAGAACCCGATGATTGGCTTCCGCGGCGCCTCGCGCTACATCAACCCGGAGTTCCAGGAGTGCTTCAAGCTTGAGTGCCGGGCGCTGCGCCGGGTGCGCGACGAGATGGGCCTGGACAATGTCTGGCTGATGATCCCGTTCGTGCGCACCACCACCGAGGCCGAGCAGGTCATCCGGCTGCTCGCCGAGAACGGCCTGGAGCGCGGCAAGGACGGGCTCAAGGTCATGATGATGTGCGAGCTGCCCTCCAACGCCGTGCTCGCCGACGAGTTCCTGGAGCACTTCGACGGCTTCTCCATCGGCTCCAACGACCTGACTCAGTTGACCCTCGGACTGGATCGTGACTCGGGTGTCATCGCCGAGCAGTTCGATGAGCGCAACGAGGCCGTCAAGCGCATGCTCTCCATGGCCATCCAGGCCTGCCGCCGCCACGGCAAGTACGTGGGCATCTGCGGCCAGGGCCCGTCGGACTACCCCGACCTGGCCCAGTGGCTGATGGACGAGGGCATCGAGAGCGTCTCCCTGAACCCGGATACAGTCGTCGAGACCTGGCTGTATCTGGCGGGCAAGGAGCAGTAAGCGCACAAGCCCGCGCGGTTCAGGGGGCGGGGGCGCCCCCTGAACCGCTTTTCCTGCTGTCACCCGCCCGAAAAACGGCTACGCTGACCGAAGGAGTTCTACCCTTCGAGGTCAGCATGACCGATACCCGCGCCCCCTACCGCGGCGAAGACCTGCGATTCGACTACGACCGGGACGCCTTTCTGCGCAGGCTGCAGCGCCTGCTCCCCCGGGCCGATCAGGTCATCGACGACCCCGAGGGCCTACGCCCCTACGAGTGCGACGGGCTGGCTGCCTACCGACAGCTGCCGGTGGCCGTGGCCATCCCCGAGACGATCGAACAGGCCCAGGCGGTGCTCGCCCTGTGCCACGAGTACCGCGTGCCGGTCACCGCCCGCGGCGCCGGGACCTCGCTCTCCGCCGGTGCACTGCCCCACCCCCAGGGCATCGTGCTCAGCCTGGCGCGCTTCAACCGCATCCTCGAGCTCGACCCGCTGCGCCGCACCGCCCGCGTCCAGCCCGGTGTCCGCAACCTCGCCGTCAGCGAGGCCGCCCGCCCCCACGGCCTCTACTACGCCCCCGACCCCTCCTCGCAGATCGCCTGCTCCATCGGCGGCAACGTCGCCGAGAACGCCGGCGGCGTGCACTGCCTCAAGTACGGCCTGACGGTGCACAACGTGCTCGCCGCCACAGTGCTCACCCCCGAGGGCGAGCGCATCGACATCGGCAGCAGCGCCCTCGACGCCCCCGGGTACGACCTGATGGCCCTCTACACCGGCTCCGAGGGGATGCTCGGCGTGATCGTCGAGGCCACCGTGCGCCTGCTGCCAGAACCGGTGCACAAAGAGGTCCTGCTCGCCGCCTTCCCCAGCGTCGAGGCCGGCGGCCACGCCGTGGCCGGGGTCATCGGCGCCGGCATCATCCCGGCCGGTCTGGAGATGATGGACGGGCCGGCGATCCGCGCCGCCGAGGACTTCGTCCACGCCGGCTACCCCACCGACGCCGCCGCCATCCTCATCGCCGAGCTCGACGGCGCCCCCGACGAGGTCACCGAAGAGGTGACACGGCTCAGCGACCTGCTGCGCCAGCACGGCGCCAGCGAGGTCCGCGTGGCCGCCGATGCCGCGGAGCAGGCCCGCTTCTGGGCCGGCCGCAAGGCGGCCTTCCCGGCCGTGGGGCGGATCTCGCCGGACTACTACTGCATGGACGGCACCATCCCGCGCCACCAGCTCGCCAACGTGCTCACCGGCATCGACCGTCTCTCCCGGGAGTACGGGCTGCGGGTGGTCAACGTCTTCCACGCCGGCGACGGCAACCTCCACCCCCTGGTGCTGTACGACGGCAACGTCCCCGGCGAGTTCGAGCGCACCGAGGAGCTCGGCCGGCGCATCCTCGAGCTGTGCGTGGACGCCGGCGGCACCGTCACCGGTGAGCACGGCGTCGGCCTGGAGAAGATCGACGCCATGTGCCATCAGTTCCGCCCGGCGGAGCTCGAGCAGTTCCACGCCGTCAAGGCCGCCTTCGACGAGGCCGGCTGCCTGAACCCGGGCAAGGCGGTCCCCACCCTGCACCGCTGCGCCGAGTTCGGCGCCCTCCACGTCCACCACGGGCAGCTGCCCCACCCGGAGCTGGAGCGCTTCTGATGAACCAACCCGGCGCCCAAGCCGACCCCTGGGACGACACCGAGGCGCTGAGGGCCCGCGTAGCGGCAGCGGCCGCCGCCGGTCAGCCCCTGAGCCCCCGCGGCAGCGGCTCCAAGGCCTTCTACGGCAACCCCGGCCGGGGCGAGGCCCTGGATCTCACCGGCCACCGCGGGGTCATCCGCTACCAGCCCACCGAGCTGATGGTGACCGTGCGCAGCGGCACCCCGCTGGGCGAGCTCGAGGCCACCCTCGCCGCCGAGGGGCAGATGCTCCCCTTCGAGCCACCACGCTTCGCCGGCGGCGGCACCGTGGGCGGCGCCGTAGCCAGCGGGCTCGCCGGGCCCGGCCGGCCGTTTCGTGGCGCGGTGCGCGACGCCCTGCTCGGCGTACGAGTCATCAACGGCCGGGGCGAGGTCCTGCGCTTCGGCGGCGAGGTGGTCAAGAACGTCGCCGGGTACGACCTCTCCCGGCCCATGGCCGGCGCCCTGGGCACCCTGGGGGTGCTGCTCGACGTCTCGCTCAAGGTCATCCCGCAGCCGGTGGCCGAGGCCACGCGGACCCTGGAGATCGCCCCCGAGTCCATCTGGCAGCGCGTCCACGCCGCCCAGGCCGCCGGCTGCCCGATCACCGGCGCCGTTCACGACGGCGAGCGGCTGCACCTGCGCCTCTCCGGGGCCGAGGAGGGGGTGCGGGCCGCCACCCGCCACCTCGGCGGCGACACCCCGGAGGACGGCGACGCCTTCTGGAGCGCGCTGCGCGACCATACCCTGGCCTTCTTCGCCGACACCGGGGTCCCGCTCTGGCGCCTGGCCCTGCCGCCGGCCCAGCCGCTCCCCGAACTCCCCGGGGGGCACCTACTCGACTGGGCCGGCCAGCAGCTCTGGCTGCGCAGCGACGCCCCGGCGGCGCGCGTGCGCGCCGCCGCCGAGGCCGTCGGCGGCCACGCCACCCGCTGGCGCGGCGCCGACACCGCCACCCCTGCCTTCCACCCGCCGAGCGCCGGCGTCGCCCGACTCAACCGGCAGCTCAAGCAGGCGCTGGACCCGCACCACATCCTGAATCCCGGGCGTTTCGCCCCGGAGCTGTGAGGGGCCATGGAGACACGGATCCAACGAAACCACCGCGACACCCCGGCCGGTCGCGACGCCGAAGAGATCCTGCGCAAGTGCACCCACTGCGGCTTCTGCCTGGCCACCTGCCCCACCTACCAGCTCCAGGGGGATGAGCTGGACAGCCCGCGGGGGCGCATCTACCTGATCAAGCAGGTCCTCGAGGGCCAGACCCCCGGGCCGCGCACCCAGCACCACCTGGACCGCTGCCTGACCTGCCGGGCCTGCGAGACCACCTGCCCCTCCGGGGTGGAGTACGGCAAGCTCCTCGACCTGGGGCGCGAGCTGGTCGAGGAGGAGACCGGCCGGCTGCCGAGCCCAGTACGCTGGGGCCTCAAGCGGATCGTCCCCCGCCCCCGGCTCTTCGGCGCCGCCCTGCGTGCCGGCCAGCTGCTGCGCCCGCTGCTGCCCGCGGTCCTGGCCGAGAAGATCCCGGCACGCCGCCCCGCCCGCGCCTGGCCGATACCCCGCACCCACCCACGCCGCGTGGTGGTGCTCAAGGGGTGTGTTCAGCCCGGCATCGCCCCCGAGATCAACCCGAGCACCGCGGCGCTGCTCGATCAGCTGGGCATCGAGACGGTTCCCACCCGGGAGGGGTGCTGCGGTGCCCTCGACCAGCACCTGGCTGAGCCCGCGCGCGCGCGTGCGCGCATGCGCGCCAACATCGACGCCTGGTACCCGGCCCTGGCCGACGGCGCCGAGGCGGTGGTGGTCAATGCCAGCGGCTGCGGCGCCCTGGTCAAGGAGTACGGCTACCACCTGCGCGACGACCCGGATTATGCCGAGCGCGCCCGGCAGGTGGCGGAGCGGGCCATCGACCCCGTGGAGCTGCTGGAGGCCGAAGCCGAACGGCTGCGACCGGCCACGGGGATGCCGCGGCGCATCGCCTTCCACAGCCCGTGCTCACTGCAGCACGGCCAGCGTCTGGCCGGTCGGGTGGAGGCGTTGCTACAACGCGTCGGCTTCGAGCTGACACCGGTGACCGACACCCACCTGTGCTGCGGCTCGGCAGGCACCTACTCGGTGCTGCAGCCGAAGATGGCCAGGCAGCTGCGCGAGCAGCGCCTCGCCGCCCTAACCGCCGGCAGCCCGGAGGCCATCGCCACCGCCAACATCGGCTGCCTGGCCCACCTGGCCGCCAAGAGCCCGGTGCCGGTCTGCCACTACGTGGAGTTCCTTGAGGCGGACTGATCGCCGCCCCGGGAGCGTGCTACTCGGCGCCCTCGCGGACCGGCAGCTGCGGGTCGTTCCCCCACTCCGACCAGGATCCGGCGTAGGCCCGGACCCGCTGGTAGCCCAGGGCGCGCAGGACCACGTAGGTCAGCGACGAGCGGTGGTGGGTCTGGCAGTGGACCACCACCTCCTGCTCCGGGTCGTCGATGCCCCGCTCCCGGAGCAGCTCCTGGACCTGCGGCGCCGGGCGCAGCAGGGGCGGATCCTCGGGGTCCATCAGCGCCTGCCAGTCCAGATGCACCGCCCCCGGGATATGACCACCGCGCCGGGCGCGGACATCGGTACCGGTGTACTCGCCCCGCGAGCGGGCGTCGAGGAACGTCACCCCCGGATCGTCCAGGTGGTCCCGCACCCAGTCGCGGTCCACCAGGCACTCGGGGTGGCGGACCTGGGCCGGATAGGCGCGGGGCGCCGGGGTCACCTGCCCACCTTCCACCGGCCCCTCCTCGGCCAGCCAGCCCTGCAGCCCGCCGTTGAGCAGCCCGTGGCGCGGATGGCCGAGCAGGTCCAGCGTCCAAAGCAGGCGGCTCGCCCGCCCGCCGCCGTCGGAGTCGTAGGCGATCACCGTGACGCCATCATCGATCCCCACCGCACCGAGCCGCTCGGCCAGGGCCGTGGTGTCGGGCACCAGCCCCATCACCGGCGGATCGGCGCGGGTCAGGTGGCCGTAGGGCAGATGCACCGCCCCGGGGATGTGGGTCTGCCGGTAACGACCGTCGTCGTCCCCGATATCCACCACCAGCACGGCTTCGCGCTCCTGCAGGACCTGCAGATCGCCCGGCTCGAGCAGCAGCATGCTCCCCTCCCGCCGGCGTCAGGCCGGCATGCGCAGGAACTCGCGCCGGTAATGGCGGAGTTCATGGATCGAGTCACGGATGTCGTCCAGGGCCAGGTGGTTGCCGGATTTACGCACCCCTTCCGCCACCTCCGGGGACCAGCGCCGGGCCAGCTCCTTGAGCGTGCTGACGTCGATATGCCGGTAGTGGAAATAGGCCTCCAGATCCGGCATCCAGCGCGCCAGGAAGCGACGATCCTGGCAGATGCTGTTGCCGCACATCGGCGAGGTGCGCGCCGGCACGTACTGCTTGAGGAAGGCCAGCACCTGCGCCTCGGCCTCGGCCTCGGTGACCGTGCTCGCCCGCACCCGCTCGGTCAGGCCGGAACGGCCATGCTGCCGGGTGTTCCACTCGTCCATGCTGTCGAGCAGGGATCGATCCTGGTGGATGGCCAATACCGGCCCCTCGGCGAGGGTGTCGAGGTTACTGTCGGTAACCACCACTGCAATCTCGATGATCCGGTCGCGACTCGGATCCAGACCGGTCATCTCGAGATCGATCCAGATCAGATTCCATTCGGAGAAACCCATACGTTTGCTCTTGCCTGCGCGTGAGTGATTCAGTCTAGCACCGCGCCGGCCCCCAGGCGTTACCAGGTCTCCGGCTCGGCCGGCGGCTCCAGGTCGGGCATCTCCACCTCCGGGGCCGCCTCGTCGTCGTCCGGCGCTTCCTCGGCCGCGTCGTCGGCCTCCGGCGCCTCGTCCCCGGTCTCGGGGACGGTCTCCTCGACCTCATCGAGCCCCTCCTCGATCCGCCGCTCCTCCGGGGTGAGCAGCTCCCGCGGACGGCGCGGCAGGGCGTCGAGAGTCTGCTCATCGGGGTCGATGCGCCGCTCGCGCTCGGCGATGCCCTGCACCGCCTCGCGGCTGAGCAGCACCACGGAGATCCGGCGATTGATATCGGCGCGGGGGTCGTCCGGGTCGAAGGGTACGGTATCGGCATAGCCGACCACCTGACCGATGCGCTCGGCGGGCAACCCGCCGTCGAGCAGGGTCAGCCGGGCCGCGTTGGCCCGATCGGTGGACAGCGACCAGTTGTCGTAATCGTCGCGGGCGAAGGGTCGGGCGTCGGTGTGGCCGGAGAGCGAGACCGGATTCGGCACATCCTCCAGCACCCGGGCCAGGGCGCGGAGGATCTCCTCGGTATGCTCCCTGGGGTCGGCGCTGCCGAGCTCGAACATCGGCCGCCCGTCGTGGTCGACAAGCTGGATGCGCAGCCCGTCGTCGGTGATCTCCAGCAGGATCTGATCGGCGTACTCGGCCAGGTCCGGGTCGTCAAGCACGGCGTCCTGGAACTGCTCGGCCAGCTCCTGCATCTCTTCGGTGGGGATAAAACCGCCCTGACCCATGGGCAGCCCGCTGAGATCAATGGGAGCGCGGCGCTCGCCCTCAAAGTCGATGATATCCCGCGAGGCGGGCGGATGCGCCGCCTGCGGGTCGCGGAAGTACTGCCCGATGCCCTGGCGCTGATCGTCATCCAGGGCGAGCAGCAGCCACAGGACCAGGAAGATGGCGAACATCGCCGTCATGAAGTCAGCGAAGGCGATCTTCCACGAGCCACCGTGGTGATCGTCGCCGTGCTTCGCCACCTTCTTGATGACGACCGGGCGGGTCTTGTTCTCCTCGACCATGGGGCGCGGCTGCCCTTATGCGTCCTGACTGCGGGCGGCCTGCATCTTCACGTGCTCCTCGAGCTCGAAGAAGGTCGGTCGCTCCGCCTCGTACATGGCCTTGCGGCCGAACTCCACCGCCACCACCGGCTTGTAGCCGTTGAGCACCGCCAGCAGCGTGAGCTTGATGGTCTCCAGGAACTTGGTCTGCTCCGCAGCGCGATTGTCCATGGCCTGCCCCAACGGCCCGACGAAGGCGTAGCCGGCGAAGATGCCGGTGAACGTCCCGACCAGCGCCGAGGCCACCAGTCCGCCGATGGTCATGACGTCCTCGTCCAGGGAGCCGAGGGCAATGACGACGCCGAGCAGCGCGGCGATGATGCCGAAACCGGGCATGGCGTCGGCCACCTTGTTCACCGCCGCCGCCGGCTGCGCCGCCTCTTTGTGGTGAGTCTCGATCTCCACGTCCATGAGGTTCTCCATCTCGAAGGGGTTCATGTTGCCCCCCACCATGAGACGGAGATAGTCGCAGAGGAACTCCAGGGCGACGTGGTCATTGAGGATGCGCGGGTAGGACTTGAACAGCTCGCTCTCGTGGGGGTTGTCTACGTCATCCTCGATGGACAGCAGCCCGTCCCGCTGGGCGCGCTGAAAGATCTCGTAGAGCAGCGCCAGCAGATCCATGTAGTGCTCGCGCCCGTAGGGCGAGCCGCCGGGGATCTTGGGGACGGTGCTCAGGACGCGTTTGATCACCTTCATGGGGTTGGCGATCATGAAACCGCCGATGGCCGCACCGAAGATGATCAGGAACTCGTAGGGCTGCCAGAGGATGGCCAGCGGGCCGCCGTGGGCGGCATAGCCGACGATCACCGAGAAGAACGCGATGGCGGCGCCAATAATAACCAGCATGTGTGCCTGCCTGCCCCCCTGTGGCTGCTGGCTTGAAGAAGCGACGAGGCCAGTCTAACCGATCAACCTTGCCAGGGCAGCGCCTTTCGACGTTCGTCCATTCCCGGACTCGCCCAAGGGCCCTACAATGGCGCCATGGACAAAGTCTTTGAACACCCCCGGCAGCGGCTGGAGGACTGGGTCGCGGCCATCGGCGGGCCGCGGCTACCGCGCCTGCCCCGGCACACACTGGATTACGAACTGCCGCCCCGCGACCTGGCCGCACAGATCTATGTGGACCCGGCCCTGGTCCTGGGGCTGATCCACGACGTCAACACCCACGCCTCGCGCCACCTCGACTCGGGCGTGCACAGCATGGAAGAAGCCGTGCTGCTGCGCGGGGTGCGCAACATCCGCGCAGTGGCCGACGGCCTGCCCCAGGCCGAGCAGGCCCTGACCCGGGCCAACTACCGCGGCTACCTGTTCACCTGCGAGCGGGCCATCCACGCCGCCTGCCAGGCCCGGCGCTGGGCGTGGCAGCTGGCCGACCTACTCCCCAACGAGGTCTACACCGCCGCCCTCCTGCGCCACACCGCCGAGTTGGTCATGTGGAGCCACGACGACGGGCAGGTAATGCGCACCATCCACGAGATGGCCCCGGAGCCGGCCTACGCCTCGGAGGCCGAGTACGTCGCCCTCGGTTTCTCCCTGGGCGAGCTCAACCTGGCCCTGGCCCAGCAGTGGCAACTACCCGGCCTGGTGGCCGAATCCAGCGAGGCGCTGGCCGCCGACACCCGTTCGCCGCGCAGCTGGGCGGTGGGTCTGGCCTCGCGCCTGGCCGCCCTGGCCCGCCAGGGCTGGCGCCACCCGGAGATGCCGCCCCTGCTCGACGCCCTCTCGGAGCTGCTGGAGCTCGACCACGAGGCCACCCAGGCCGAGATCTCCGCCGGCGCTGCCGAGGCCGCCGCGCTGCTGCCCTGGAAGCCCGTGACCTTCGCCCCGCTGCTCACCGAGGGCGAGGAAGACGGCGAGGCCCGCGCGCCGATCAGCGAGACCTCGGACAACCCCTACCTCTCCGACGGCACCGCCAAGGGCGGCGTCTGCCTCGCCCCCCGCCGCGCGGTGTTCGAGCGGGTGCGCAGCGAGCTCGAGACGCAGGATTACGCCCGCTCCGAGGCGCAGATGCGCCGCCGGCAGGGGCGGGTCACGCCCCGCGATTGCATCCTCAACCTGGTGGTCACCGGGCTCTACGAAGGCCTCGGCCTGAGCCGGGTGCTCTACGCCCAGATGCTCCCCGACGGCGAAACCCTGGCCGGACGGTACGTCCTCGGCGCCGCCGGCGATCCGAACTTCCACCGCTTCCGGGTGGACCTCGCCCGCCCCTCGCTCCTGCAGGAACTGATGGCGAAGCCGGCGGCGGTGTGGCTGACGCCGCAGCGCTACCAGCGCGTCCAGCACCGGATCCCCCCCGCCCTGCACGCCCTCGCCGACGGCCGCTCGGCCTTCCTGGCCGCAATCTTCGCCGGCGGCCAGCCCCAGGGGATGGTCTACGCCGACCGCCACCGCATCGACAACGCCCTCGACGAGGCGAGTTTCAAGGCCTTCCGGCGGCTCTGCGCCCTTGGCGGCCAGCGGCTCGCCGAGCTGTAACCGCCGCGGCCGCGCCGGTCAGCCCGGCGGCCAGGTCATCTGCCGACCACCGATCAGGTGGAGGTGCAAGTGGTGGACCTCCTGCCCGCCCTCGTCCTTACAATTAAAGACCGTGCGATAGCCGCGCTCGCCCAGGCCCTCCTGCTCGGCCAGGGTGCGCGCCACGGTGAACATCTCGTTGAGCAGCTCGCCGTCGGCGGCGGTCAGGTCGTGCAGCGTGGGCACGTGGCGCCGCGGGATGATCAGGATATGGGTCGGCGCCTGGGGGTGGAGATCGCGGAAGGCGATCACCTGCTCGCCGCTGTGGACGATCTCCGACGGCAGTTCGCCGGCGACGATCTTGCAGAAGATACAGTCGGTCATCGGTGTCTCCTTTTCCGGCCGATGCTCAGCCCTCGTAGTCCCGCCGCCCCATGAAGGCGTGGGAGAGGGTGCCCTGGTCCACCTGCTCGAGGGCGCCGCCCATCGGCACCCCGTGGGCGATCCGCGTGGTGCGCACCCCGCGCTCGGCGGCCAGGCTCTGGACGTAGTGGGCGGTGGCCTCGCCCTCAATGGTGGGGTTGGTAGCGAGGATGATCTCCTCGACCTCACCGGCCTCCAACCGCTGCTGCAGCCGGTCCAGCCCCAGCTCCTCCGGGCCGATGCCGTCCAGGGGCGACAGCGCCCCGCCGAGGACGAAGTACAGCCCCTGGAAGTCCGTGGCCTGCTCGAGGGCGAAGACGTCGGCGCTGCTCTCCACCACGCACAGCAGCGTCCGGCGGCGCTGCGGACTGGCGCACAGCCCGCAGCGCTCTTCCTCCGTGAGCAGGCCGCACTCGGGGCAGTGCCCCACCCCGTCCACCGCCCGCTGCAGGGCGTCGGCCAGCTGCCGGGCGCCGTCCCGGTCGCGCTGGAGCAGGTGCAGCGCCATGCGCTGCGCCGTCTTGGCGCCCACCCCGGGCAGCCGGCGCAGCCCCTCAACCAGCTCGCGCAGCCGCGGCGAGTAGACGCTCATCGGCTGCCGCTCAGAACGGCAGCTTCATCCCCGGGGGCAGGCCCATGCCCTCGGCCATGCCCGACATGCGCTCCTGGCTCTCGCGCTGGACCTTCTGCACGGCGTCGTTGACCGCCGCCGCCACCAGGTCCTCGACCATCTCGCGGTCGTCCTCGAACAGCGAGGGGTCGATCTCCACCTTGCGCACCTCGTTGCGCCCGGTCATCGTTACCTTGACCATGCCGGCCCCGGCCTCGCCGCTGACCTCCATGGCGGCGATCTCCTCCTGGGCCTTCTGCATGTCCTCCTGCATCTTCTGGGCCTGCTTCATGATGTTGCCGAGTCCGCCCTTCATCGCCTTCTACCTCGATCCTTGTCGCTACGGATGGTTGCCTTCGCCGTCCGCCGGCCGCACGCCGTGGAGCTGGCCGTCGAAGGCCTCGCACAGCCCCTGCAACGCCGGGTCCCCGGCCAGGGCCTGTTCGGCTTCGGCCTGACGCTCCTGCGCCTGCTGCCGCTCGGCCATCGCCGGCGTCCACCGGGTGGGGCCGATGTCGATCTGCAGGGTGATCGTCTCACCGAAGGCCTCGCCGAGGGCCGTCTGCAGCCGCTCACGCCGCTCGGCGTTGTTCAGGTATTCGTGACTCTCGTCCAGGCGCAGGATAACACGCGCCCCCTCGCGGCCGACCCACTCGCAGTGGGCGGCGATCATGCGCAGCGGGCCACTCAGCCCACCGACGATCTGCGTCCAGCGGGCCACCGCGTCCTCATCGGTCGCGCCCTCCGCACCCACGGCCTCGCCCGGGGGTGGCGCGGCCGGCTCGGGGGGCGCCACGCCGGCCGAGGCGTTCGCCGCGGGCCCGCCACCGGCCTGGGCACCGCCCCCGCCGGCCACCGGGGCGCCGCCATCCGTCCCCGAGCGGCCGCCGTCCGTCGGCGCCGCCACCCGGGGCGCGCCCTCCGCCGGGCGGAAGGCGTGCATGCGCAGCAGGGCCATCTCGAAGCCGGTGGCCGGATCCGGTGCGTAGGGCAGATCGCGGCGGGCGTTGACGCCGATCTGGTAGTAGAGCTGCAGATCCTCGGCATCGATGCGCTCGGCCAGGGCCAGCAGCCGATCGCGCTCGGGCTCGTCGTCGCCGATGGCCGACGGCACCTGCTGCGCCAGGGCCAGGCTGTGGACGGTGGCCACCAGCTCGGCCAGCGCCTCGTCAAAATCCGCCGCCACCTCGGCCATGTGCCGCGCCGCCGTCACCAGCGCCGCGCCGTCGCCGTCGGCCAGGGCGGTGAGCACCTCCAGCACGTGGCGGCGCTCGATGGCGCCGAGCATCGCCGCCACCTCGTCGTCCCGGGCCGCCCCCTCACCGAAGGCGAGGGCCTGATCGAGCAGGCTCAGGGCGTCGCGCAGGCTGCCGTCGGCGGCCCGGGCCAGCCGCGCCGCGGCGCCGGCGTCCACCGTCACCCCCTCCTCCTCGGCCAGAGCCAGCAGCCGATCGCGGATCAGGGTGCTGGAGAGCCGGCGCAGGTGGAACTGCAGGCAGCGTGAGAGCACCGTCACCGGCAGCTTCTGCGGGTCCGTGGTGGCCAGCAGGAACTTCACGTGGTCCGGCGGCTCCTCCAGCGTCTTCAACAGCGCGTTGAAGCTGTGGCTGGAGAGCATGTGGACCTCGTCGATGAGGTAGATCTTGAACCGCCCGCGGGTCGGGGCGTACTGGACGTTATCCAGCAGCTCGCGGGTGTCCTCCACCTTGGTGCGCGAGGCGGCGTCGACCTCGATCAGATCAACGAAGCGCCCGGCGTCCAGCTCGCGGCAGCTGTCGCAGGTACCGCACGGTTCGGCGGTGATGCCGTGCTCGCAGTTGAGGCACTTGGCGAGGATGCGCGCCACGGTCGTCTTGCCGACCCCGCGGGTGCCGCTGAACAGGTAGGCGTGGTGCAGACGGCCGTCGGCCAGGGCGTTGGCCAGCGCGCGCAGGACGTGCTCCTGGCCGGCCACGTCTTCGAAGCGGCGGGGCCGCCACTTGCGCGCAAGGGCTTGGTAGGTCATGCCGACGGCGGCTCCGGTTGGGTGGAGGCAGCCACACCAGCCACACCCCGGCGCCCGAGGATCGCTGCTGCCGCTGCTCCCTTCCGGGCCTGACGGGGTTCACAGCGACTCGTCGCGGGGGGACCGGTGCAGCCACCATCGCCTGGCGGAGAGGGAGGGATTCGAACCCTCGGTACCTTTCAGTACACGCGCTTTCCAGGCGCGCTCCTTCGACCGCTCGGACACCTCTCCTGAGTCGCCAATCGCCGTGACGATTGGAGCGCAAGAGCATAAGGCAAAGCGCGGAACGACGCAAACGCCGCCGGGCGATCGGCCCGTCCTCCCGGACGGCCGGCAAGGCTTTTTAACATGCTGATCTTGCGCCGGGCGCACCGGACATGTTCTAGTTGAAAAGCATGACCAAGCGAATAGGCGACGCACAGGCGTCCGCTTCCATTCAGCCGCTGCCCGGCCCGGGCTCCATTCAAGCTACTGATCCCCCAGTGGCCGCGGCGCGCTCACCCCGAAAATAAACTGCACCACGCTCCATTCAAACCGACGGATCAGCATGACCGAAAAACTCGTCGTAGAAGACCTCTACAAGATTTTCGGCCCGAAACCCGAACGGGCCATGGAGCTGCTGAAACAGGGCTATGACAAGGACGCGATCTTCCAGCGCACCGGCAATACCGTCGGTGTGCGGGAAGCGAGTTTCACCATCCACGAGGGCGAAGTCTTCGTCATCATGGGCCTGTCGGGTTCCGGCAAATCGACCATGGTGCGGATGTTCAACCGCCTCATCGACCCGACCTACGGCCACATCTACCTCGACGGCCAGGACATCATGCAGATGAGCCAGCAGGAGCTCATCGACATGCGCCGCCGCGACATGTCCATGGTGTTCCAGTCCTTCGCCCTGCTCCCGCACAAGACCGTTGCCGAGAACGCCGCCTTCGGCCTCGACGTCTCCGGCCACGGCGCGACGGAGCGGCGCGAGAAGGCGCTCAAGGCCCTGGAGGCTGTGGGCCTGGCGGCCAACGCCGACAGCTTCCCGGACGAGCTCTCCGGCGGCATGAAACAGCGCGTGGGGCTGGCCCGCGCCCTGGCGACGGATCCAACCATTCTGCTCATGGACGAGGCCTTCTCGGCCCTCGACCCACTGATCCGTACCGAGATGCAGGATGAGCTCATCCGCCTGCAGCAGGAGCAGAGCCGCACCGTCATCTTCATCTCCCACGACCTGGACGAGGCCATGCGCATCGGCGATCGCATCGCCATCATGGAGGGCGGCCAGGTGGTGCAGATCGGCACGCCGGAGGAGATCGTCTCCAACCCGGCCAACGAGTACGTGCGCTCCTTCTTCTACGGCGTCGACGTCAGCCAGGTCTACAACGCCGGCGACATCGCCGAGCGCCGCCGGGTCACCGTCATCCAGCGCCCCGGCGTGGACGTGCGCACCGCACTCGAGCGGCTCAAGCACTACGCCAGCGACATCGGCGTGGTCATCGACCGCAGTCGCCGCTTCCAGGGCCTGGTCTCCATCGACAGCCTGACCGACGCCATCCGCAGCGGCGGCAGCACCGAATACGGCGACGCCTTCCTCAGTGGCGTGCAGACCATCCCGGCCGACACGGCAATCTCCGACGTGCTCGGGCCGTCGGCCGAGAGCGAGTACCCGCTGGTCGTGGTGGATGACGACGGGCACTACGTCGGCACCCTCTCGCGCAGCCAGCTGCTGCTCACCCTGGATCGCACCCAACAGGCGTAAGGGACAGACATGCAAGATCAACCGGATCTCGAGGAACACGAAACCATCGGCCCGCTGGACCAGGCGGCCGAGTGGTTCAGTGAGAACATCCTGGACAACATCACCATCGGCGACTGGATCGAGGACGGCGTCGACTGGATCAGCGACAACCTGGAGCCCCTGCTCGACGGCATCGAGGGCGCCATCCGCGCTCTGGTCGACAGCACCGAGTTCCTCCTCCTCTACCCGCTGTGGATCGCCGCCTTCTTCCTGGTGGTCGGCGCCTGGCGCACCTGGGGCCGCAAGGCCGGACTGATCAGCCTCGCCGTGGCGGTGGCGCTGTTCGGCATGGGCCTGTTTTCCGAGACCGTGCAGGCGCTCTTGTGGTATCCGCCGCCGTGGGTGCTGGCGATCCTGCTCATCGCGGTGTCCTTCTGGCGGGTCGGGTGGCGCTTCGGCATCTTCGCCATCATCGCCCTGGCGCTGATCTTCAGCATGGAGCTGTGGCCGGAGACCATCCGCACCCTGTCGCTGGTGGTGGCCTCCTCCATCGCGGCGCTGATCATCGGCCTGCCCATCGGCATCGCCATGTCGCGCAACGACCGGGTGGAGATGGTGGTCCGCCCCATCCTCGACCTGATGCAGACCATGCCGCCGTTCGTCTACCTGATCCCGGCGGCGATCTTCTTCGGACTGGGCACGGTGCCGGGGGCCATCGCCACGCTGATCTTCGCCATGCCGCCGGCGGTGCGCCTGACCAACCTGGGCATCCGCCAGGTCAGCCAGGAGCACGTGGAGGCCGGCCAGGCCTTCGGCTGCACGCCGCGGCAGCTGCTGTTCAAGATCCAGCTGCCGCTGGCCACGCCATCGATCATGGCCGGGATCAACCAGACCATCATGCTCGCCCTGTCCATGGTGGTGATCGCCTCCATGATCGGCGCCGGTGGCCTGGGTGGCACGGTGCTCACCGGCATCCAGCGCCTGCAGGTCGGGCTCGGCTTCGAGGGCGGTCTGGCCGTGGTCTTCCTGGCCATCCTGCTCGACCGCATCAGCCAGAGCTTCGGCGAGCGTCAGCGCGGCAAGGGCCGCGACTACGGCGCCCTGCTGCGCTGGTTCTTCGGTCAAAAGCGCGACCCGGCGCAACAGCCCCAGCAGGGCTGAGCGCCCAACCGCCCGGCGGGTGCCCGACGGGTGCCCGACGGGCCGACTTCAAGGGAAGCAGCAGAGGAGCAACACCATGAAACGCATGACCACCGCTGCCGCCACCGCGGCGCTGACCGTGGGCATGGCCAGCGCGGCCAACGCCGACGAGATCCGCATCGGCTGGACGGCCTGGGCCGACGCCGAGTTCGTGACCCGCATGGCCGAGGACGTCATCACCAGCGAGTTCAACACCGACGTCGAGCTCGTCCAGACCGACATCGCCCCGCAGTACACGGGCCTGGCCCAGGGCGACATCGATCTGATGCTGATGTCCTGGCAGCCGACCACCCACGAGGACTACGTCGAGCAGTTCGGCGACGACATCGTCGATCTCGGCGTCCTGTACGGCGACGCCGCCCTGGGGTGGATCGTGCCGCAGGACCTCTACGACGAGGGCCTGACCTCCATCGAGGATCTCAAGGATCCGGAGTGGCACGACCGGCTGGACGGCCAGATCCAGGGCATCGACCCGGGCGCCGGCCTCACCCGCCTCTCCCACGACGTCATTGAGGACTACGACCTCGACTACAACCTGATCGAGGCCTCGGACTCCGCAATGACGGCGGCACTGAACCGGGCTGCTCGCCGCGGGGACGCCATCGTGGTCACCGGCTGGAGCCCGCACTGGAAGTTCGGCGCCTGGAACCTGGCCTACCTGGAGGACCCCAAGGGCAGCCTGGGCGGAGCCGAGTCGATCCACGCCATGGCCCGTCAGGGCTTCGAGGGTGACCACCCCGAGGTGGCCAGCTTCGCCAGCTGCATCGAGATCGACATCGACCTGCTCAACGAGTACATGTACCTCGGTCGCGAGGAAGGCACCGAGGAGGCTGTTGAGCAGTTCCTCGACGCGGAGGCCGACCTGGTCGATCAGTGGGTGGAGTGCGCCCGCAACTAAGCGCCCTCCGGCCCCCACGCCGGGCCCGGCCCTTGCCGGGCCCGGGCCGTTTGGGCAACACTGAGCGGCGCGTCAAGAAACGCATCACGAATAACGCATAGAGAGCGATAGAGGGAGTCACCATGAACAACAAGACCAAGAGCCTGGTCCTCTCCGGGGCGGCGGTCGCCCTGGCCACGCCGATGTCCTCGGCGCTGGCGCTGGACGACGTCCTGAGCTTCGGGGCGTGGGTGAACTACAACTACAACGTTGATGACGACGCCAGCGAGGACCGCTTCGGCGATCTCGACTTCGAGTCCTTCAACATCTACGCCAACCACGAGCACGGCGACTGGTTCCTCGACTCGGAAGTCCGGTTGGGTAAGGGCAGTTTCCAGGGTTCCGGCATCAGCGAGCAAGGATCTGAAGCCACAGCAGACCGCAATGTCATCGGCATTAAGGAACTGGCCATCGGCCGCCACTACGGCGAAGAGTGGACCATGACCATTGGTAAGACCACGGTCCCGTTCACCTACAGCCGTTTTAACTTCTGGCCGGGCGCCCGCAACATGGCCGGCTTCGACGACCAGGACGGGGTCGGTATCCGGTTCGATAACGACCCGGTCAACACCCCGTTCGACATGAGCCTCATGTTCGTCAAGAGCCAGAACTTCGGCAACGAGACCACCTCGCTTGACGACGGGCAGCGGACTTTCTGGGGAACCGATGACACTTACCACGTCATGAACACCCTGGTGGGTGACTTCGGTTTCACCACGGGTGATTTCCGCCACGGTGTCTCGGTGCAGGCAGGTCAGCTGGCCGACCAAGATGATACCGACGAGATCGAGGGCCACTACGCGGCCGGTCTGTACTCCGAGGGCACCGTTGGCGCCCTGGACCTCTCCGCGCAGTTCGTGCACTACGACCTCGACGAAGTCGATGGCGACGTAACTCAAGGCTCCGGCCAGAAAGCCATGGTCAACGTGGGCACCGACGTAGGCAGCTGGTACACCTACAGCGACCTCTCCATGAGTATGCCCGACAGCGATATAGCAGATGATGACCAGATCGACCTGGTCCTTGGTGGTCGCTACAACTACGGCCCGGGTAACATCTACGTCGAGGTGCTGCTTGAAAACCTCACCGATGATGAAGATGTCGAGACGAACGATGAGTTCTCTCAGAGCATCGACCTGACCATGGACTACTACTTCTAAACCCCTCTGGGTCTAGAAGCCATGTAGCCACTGCAAGGGCGCGGCCTCGGTCGCGCCCTTGCTGTTTGGGGGCCAATGTACGAGGCCGTGTTGAGGGGGGCCGACCCCGCATGGGGCTCGGCCCCCTCAACACGCAGCTGCTCAACCGAATTGACTCTCCACCCCCCCTTTGGGAAGCTTTCCCACACTCCGCAACGCGGCATCCTGCCGTACGGATGATCTGAAGCCACAGGGAGCCCGACCCGTGACCGATCCCAACAACACCGATCCGAAAGAGGTGAAGAAGGAGATCGAGGAGCTGGAGCAGGCCTACGAGACCGACCACGAGATCGGCGATCAGAACATCAGCACCGAGATCAAGCCCATCGGGCTGGCGCTGGATCTGCACAACCCGGTCTTCATCGTCAGCTCCGCGCTGATCCTCGTCTTCCTCATCGGCACCCTCATCTTCACGGCCCCCGCCCAGGAGGCGCTGGAAGGCGTCCGCGGCTGGGCCACCAGCAGCTTCGACTGGTTCTTCCTCACCGCCGGCAACATCTTCGTCCTCTTCTGCCTGCTGCTGATCGTCCTGCCCCTGGGCAGCATCCGCATCGGCGGACAGGACGCGAAGCCGGACTTCTCGCGACTGTCCTGGTTCACCATGCTCTTCGCCGCCGGCATGGGCATCGGCCTGATGTTCTGGGCGGTGGCCGAGCCGGTGGGCTACTACACCGAGTGGTTCGGCTCGCCGTTCAACATCGAGGGCGGCACCGACGAGGCGGCCAAGGCGGCCATGGGTGCGACCATGTACCACTGGGGCCTGCACCCGTGGGCCATCTACGGCGTCATGGCGCTGGCCCTGGCCTTCTTCACCTACAACAAGGGGCTGCCGCTGACCGTGCGCTCGGTCTTCTACCCCCTCCTGGGTGAGCGGGTGTGGGGGCCGCTGGGCCACATCATCGACACCGTGGCGGTGCTGGCCACCATCTTCGGCCTGGCCACCTCCCTGGGCTTCGGCGCCCAACAGGCGGCCAGCGGCCTGAGCTACGTCTTCGAGGCCGTGCCCGATACTCTGGGCACCCAGGTGGCGATCATCATCGGCGTCACGGTGGCGGCGCTCGTCTCGGTGCTGCGCGGCATCGACGGCGGCATCAAGCTGCTCAGCAACCTCAACATCAGCCTCGCCGGGCTGCTGATGCTCTTCGTCATCATCGCCGGCGGCGCCATCGCCTTCGTCACCCAGCTCTGGCACACCACCAGCGCCTACGCCGGGGACTTCTTCGCCCTCTCCAACCCGGTGGGCCGCGAGGACGAGACCTTCCTCCAGGGCTGGACGGCCTTCTACTGGGCGTGGTGGATCAGCTGGTCGCCCTTCGTCGGCATGTTCATCGCCCGGGTCTCCCGCGGCCGCACGGTGCGCGAGTTCATGACCGCGGTGCTGATCGTGCCCACGGTGGTGACCATCTTCTGGATGAGCGCCTTCGGCGGCGTGGGCCTGCAGCAGGCCATCGAGGGCATCGGTGCCCTGGCCGACGGCATCGGCGCCGACGAGTCCATGGCCCTGTTCCACATGCTGGAGCAGCTGCCCTGGACCCTGCTCACCGCCTCGGTGGCGGTCTTCCTGGTGCTGGTCTTCTTCGTGACCTCGTCGGACTCCGGCTCGCTGGTGATCGACAGCATCACCGCCGGCGGCAAGACCGACGCCCCGGACGCCCAGCGCGTCTATTGGGTGGTCATGGAGGGCCTGATCGCCGGTGTGCTGCTGTTCATCGGCGGGGACGCCGCCCTCAGCGCCCTGCAGGCGGGGGCGGTCTCGGCCGGGCTGCCGTTCACCGTGGTCCTGCTCCTGGTCTGCCTGAGTCTGCTGATCGGGCTGCGCCACGAGCGGCGGCTGATCAAGCTGACCCAACAGGCCTGACCCCCGGCGCCTCCGGGCGCCCGCAACCGCCCCCGGTACCCTGTGGGTGCCGGGGGCTTTTTCGTCCCCCCCGCCCACGCCCTCCGCGGGTGCTAGAATCGAGTGCTCACCCACGCCCGACAACCGCCCATGTCCCACTGGCGAACGCTCTCCGGACTCTTCGGCCCGCGCTGGCGTCACCCGGACCCGGCCACCCGCCGGCGGGCCGCCATGGATCTCGACCCCGACGACCCGGAGACCGCCGAGGCGCTGGCCGCCCTGATCGACGACCCGGCCCCGCCGGTGCGCGAGGCCGCCGCCAAGCGCTGCCGAGACCTGGCCACCCTGCGCCGGCTGCGCCGCCACGACCCGGACGCCAGCGTGCGCACCGCCGCCACGGTCCGCTACCGCCAGCGGCTGGTGGGCGACGTACCGCCGGAGGCGGTAGCCACTGAACTGCGCCACTGCGACGACCCCACCGTGGCCGCCCATATCGCCCAGCAGGGCCGCACCCCGGCGGTGCGCCGCGCCGCCCTGGAGCATCTGGACCAGGCCCCGGTCCTGCAGGAGGTGGCCCTCCACGACGACGACCCGGCCACCCGGCTGTACGCCGTGCAGCAGCTCTCCGACCCACAGACCCTGCGGCGCCTGGCCGAGCGTGCCCGCAGCCTGGCCCCGGACGTGGCCGACGCCGCCGAGCATCGCCTGCACGCCCCGGCGCCGACCACTCCCGAGGCCGACCCCGAGACCGACACCACCGCTGAACCGGAGCCGGCGGCCGATCCCGCGCCCCCCTGCGAGGACGAGGCGGCCGCCCCATCCACCGGCGCCGCTGCCTCGCTGGCCAACGCCATGACCGGCCTCGCCGAGGGCGGCTGGTGGCCCGGCTACCACGCCCGCCGGCGGGCGCTGATGGCGCGCTGGCGGGAGCTGGAGGAACCACGCCCCCCGGCGCTGAGCGAGCGCTTCCGCCAGGCCACCCTGGCGGCCCTGATGCAGCAGCCGCGCAACCACGGCGGCGAGGCCACCCGCACCCGCCTGCAGCTGGAGAACCTGCTCGCCGAGACCCGGGGGGAGGACGATCCGGCCAGCGCCGTGGGGCAGCGCCTGGAGGCCCTCAGCCGCAGTGTTGCCGAGCTGACCGGCGACCACCCCGATGAGGCCCGCGCCCGCATCCACCTGCAGCGCCTGGCCCGTCGGGTGCCGCAGATCCGCCCGCGGCGCCCGGTCCGCGCCGGGGTGCGCCCGCCGCATCGCCCTTCGGCGCCGCACGACCTCCCCGCCCTGGCCCGGAGCCTGGCCGACGCCGAGGCGGCCATCGCCGCCGGCGACCTGCACCGGGTCCGCGCGGCCCTCGGCGAGGCCCGGCGGCTGGTGGAACCCGCCGAGGCCGGCGAGCCGCCGCAGGGCTAGGCCCGGCGGCGCGCGCCGCCGTCCCGGGGGTCAGCGGATCAGACGCCGCCGGAAGAGGTAGGCCGCCACCGAGAAGGCGCCAACAATGTAGACCAGCGGCACCAGCAGGTGCAGCAGCGCCCCCGGCCCGATGCCCTCGCCCACCGCCAGCGGCCGGACCACCTCGACCATGTGCGCCAGCGGCAGCAGGTAGGCCAGCCCGGCGATCACCGCCGGCAGCTGCTCGATGGGGAAGAAGACCCCGGAGAGCAGCAGCATCGGGGTCAGCACCAGGGTGAAGTAGTAGAGGAAGAAGTCGTAGCTCGGCGACAGCGCGGTGATGATCAGCGCCATGCTGGCGAAGGCCAGCCCGGCCAGGAAGACCACCGGCAGCGCCAGGAGCATACCGGGCAGGCTGAGGATGCCCAGGGCCACGGCGACGATGCCGATGGCGCCGGCGCTGAGCAGCGACTTGCTGGCCGCCCACACCGCCTCACCGAGGACAATGTCGTCCACCGACAGCGGCGCGCCGAGCATCGCCGCCCAGGTCTGCTGGGTCTCCATGCGCGTGTACGCCGAGTAGAGCGCCTCGAAGCTGGAGGTGAACATGGCGCTGGAGCAGACGATCCCCGAGGCGATGAAGACGCTGTACGGCATCCCCGAATCGAGCTCGCCGATCAGCGCCCCGAGGCCGTAGCCGAAGGCCAGCAGGTAGAGCACCGGCTCACCGAAGTGGCCGAGCAGCGAGGGCCAGATCAGCCGGCGCCAGACGCGCAGGTTGCGCTGCCAGACGGGGATGAAGCGCAGGCTCGGCCGCGGCAGCCAGCGTTCGTTCTCGGCCCGCGGCGCGCGTGGCTCGGAGAGGGTCTCGGCGTGCTCGGGCATGCTCACTCCCGCAGTTCGTGGCCGGTGAGGTGGAGGAAGACGTCCTCGAGGTTGGTCGGACGCTGCAGGTAGGTCAGCCCCTGGGCCTGCAGGGCGCTGGCCACCGGCGCCGGGTCGTCGGCGTAGAGCAGTACCGTCTCGCCCACCTCGCGCACCCGCGCCGCCCCGGAGAGCCCGGACTGGCCGAGCCAGGTCCGCGCCTCGTCGCCGCGCAGCTCCACCACGTAGCGCTCCAGATGGCTGCGCGCCAGCGCCGCCGGGCTGTCGCAGTCGATGATCCGGCCGTGGTCCATGATCGCCAGCCGGTCGCAGAGGCGCTCGGCCTCCTCCATGTAGTGGGTGGTGATCACCAGGGTGCGCCCCTGCTTCTGCAGCGCCCGCAGCTTCTGCCAGATGTTCTGCCGCGCCTGGGGGTCGAGCCCGGTGGAGGGTTCGTCGAGGACCACCAGATCCGGATCGTTGACCAGCGCCCGGGCCAGGGTCAGGCGGCGCTTCATGCCGCCGCTGAGCGAGGCGATGGGCGCCTCGGCCTTGCCCTCCAGCGCGGCGAACGCCAGCAGCTCCTCCACCCGCGGCCGCCCCGCCTCGCGGCTGAGGCCGTGGTAGCTGGCGTAGGTGAAGAGGTTCTCGCGGACGGTGAAGTCCGGATCCAGGTTGTCGATCTGCGGCACCACCCCCATGCGCGCGCGCATCGCTCGGGCGCGGGCCGGTACCGGCTCGCCGAGGACCTCCAGGGTGCCGCCGTCCGGCGGCGTAACCCCGAGGATCATGCGCAGCGTGGTGGTCTTGCCGGCGCCGTTGGGCCCGAGCAGCCCGAAGCATTCGCCCCGGGGGACGTGCAGATCGATGCCGTCGACCACCGTAGTCCCGCCGTAGCGCTTGAGCAGGCCGACGGCCCGGACCGCCGGGCCATCGGCGCGGTCGGATTCGTTCACCATCGGGTCCATCCCGCATCGCTAGAGGCCGTCGATGGTACACGCTGCGGCCATCCCCCGCAGCCCGCGCCGCCCGCCCTACCCCGGCCCCGCGGACAGCCGCTGCGCCACCTGGGCCAGGTCCTCGGGGGTGTTGACGTTGACCATGGCCGCCGAGCGGTCGTCGAAGTCCGCCGCGGCCACGCGGTGGCGCCCCAGCCAGGCATGGACGCGCCGCTCGCCGGCGGCCAGGGCGGCGTCGAGGTCGGCGGCCAGGCCCCGGTGCAGCAGCGCGTAGACCGGCTGCAACCGCCCCCCCAGCCGGGCCACCGCCCCATCGGCACCGGCCGCCTCCAGGGCCGCGGTCAGCCGCGGGGCCATATCGCCGGGGAGCAGCGGGGCGTCGCAGGGGACCACCAGCACCCGCTCACTCCGGGCGTGGGCCAGGGCACTGGCGATCCCGGCCAGCGGCCCCAGACCGCCGGGGTGGCAGTCGCCGTCCACCGGAACCCCCAGCGCCCGGTAGCGCGCGGCGTGGCGGTTGGCGTTGATGCGCACGGCGCCGACCTGGGGAGCCAGCCGGTCGAGGACATGGGCGACCAGGGGGCGGCCGGCCAGGGGGACCAGCCCCTTGTCGCGAGCGCCCATGCGCCGGCCGCTGCCGCCGGCAAGGATGACGCCGGTAAGCCGCGGGTCGGCAGCAATCGGGCACCCGGCCACGCCGGGCCTAGCGCTGCAGGCCTTCGAGGGGCTGCACCTGCACCGTCTCCCCCGGAGCCACGTCGCCGCGCTCGGCGTCGAGGACGATGAGGCAGTCGGCGTGGACCAGCGAGGTCAGCATCCCCGACCCCTGCGCCCCGGTGGAGCGCACCTGCACGGTGCCGTCGGCCCCCGGCTCGAGGATGCCGCGCTGGAACTCCATGCGCCCCGGCCGCTTGCGCAGCCGCTCGGCGGCGATCACCGGCAGCTGGGCCGGCTGCAGGGTCCCGGCCTCGCCCATCAGCCGGCGCAGGGCCGGCTGGACCAGCTGGTAGAAGGTGGCCGCCGCCGAGACCGGATTGCCCGGCAGCCCGAAGAAGAGCGCCGGGCCGACGCGGCCGAAGGCCAGGGGCCGGCCCGGGCGCATGGCCACCCGCCAGAAGGCGATGTCGCCGGCGCACGCCAGGGCCTCCTTGACCGTGTCGGCCTCGCCGACGGAGACGCCACCGGTGGTGATCACCGCATCGGCGTAGCTGCCCGCCTCGCTGATGGCCGCCTTCAGGGCGCCCAGGTCGTCGCCGATCACCCCGCCGTCGACGGCGTCCACGCCCAGGCGGCGCAGTGCGGCGCCGATCAGGTGGCGGTTGCTGTCGTAGATCTGCCCCGGCCCCGGCGTCTGCCCGGGGCTGCAGAGCTCGTCGCCGGTGGAGAGGAAGGCGACCACCGGGCGCCGGTGGACGGTGACCTCCGGCCGCCCCAGGGAGCCGAGCACGCCCACCTCCTGCGGGCGCAGCCGCCGTCCCGCAGCCAGGGCCACGCTGCCGGCGGCCAGGTCCTCGCCGGCGCGGCGGATGTTCTCGCCGGCCGCCACCGGGCCGGGGATCCGCACCTGCCCGTCGTCGCCGTCCTCGACCCGCTCCTGCATCACCACGGCGTCGGCCCCCGGCGGGATCGGCGCCCCGGTCATGATGCGCACGCACTCGCCGGCGGCCAGGGGATCCCGGCGCGCCGCGCCGGCGAGTACACGGTCAACCACCCGCAGGGTGCCCGGGCCGTTTTCCGGCAGATCCACACTGCGCACCGCGTAGCCGTCCATGGCGGCGTTATCGGCGCCGGGCACATCCAGCGGGGCGTGGACGTTCTCGGCCAGCACCCGGCCCAGAGCGGCGGCCAGGGCCACCCGCTCCTGGCCGATCAGCGGCGCCACCTCATCGAGGATCCGCCGCCGCGCCTCGGCCACGGCCAGCCCCGGCCCGTCGTGCCCCGCTACACCCTGCGTCGCTTGCCGCGTCATACCTGCATCTCCCTGTTCATGCCATGCCCGGTACCCTGTCCCCGGTGCGCCGCTCGCTCACGACGGCTCATCCTCCTCGCCGTCCAGCTCCGCCAGCTCCTCGACCACCTCCGAGGCGCGCTCCGGGTGGCGCACCCGGGCGACGTGGAACAGCGCGTCGCCCTCGTGGACCAGGGGCAGATTGGTGCGGCCGATGACGATGCCGTCGAAGGCCGCCAGGGCCTGGGTCTCGCCGTCGCCAAAGGGATCGGAGATCAGCCCCAGCTGCTCGCCGCGGCGCACCCGCTGGCCGAGCTGCACCGTCGTGCGCAGGATACCGCTGCTCTCGGTACGCACCCAGCGTGTATTCTCCACCTGGACCGGCCGGCGCGGCGGGTACTTGCGCTTGACCCGCGGGAGCATGCCCAGCTCACGCATCACGCCGGTGATCCCGCGCACCCCGAGGCGGATGCAGTCCTCGTCGAAGCGCAGCGCCTCGCCGGCCTCGTAGAGTAGCACCGGGATGCCGCGCTCGTCGGCGGCGTGGCGCAGCGAGCCGTCGCGCAGGTCGGAGTTGATGATCACCGGCGCCGAGAAGGCCCGCGCCAGCTCCAGGGTGCCGGGGTCGTCGAGGTTGGCGCGGATCTGCGGCAGGTTGGTGCGGTGGGCGGTGCCGGTGTGCAGGTCGATGGCGTGGGAGGCCCGCTCCAGCACCTGGCTCATGAACAGGTGAGCCAGCCGCGCCGCCAGCGAGCCGCCGGCGCTGCCCGGGAAGGAGCGGTTGAGGTCGCGGCGGTCCGGCAGGTAGCGGGTCTGCGCCAGCACCCCGAAGACGTTGACGATGGGCACCGCCAGCAGGGTGCCGCGCATCCGGCGCAGCTGCGGCAGCGCCAGCACCCGGCGGATGATCTCGATGCCGTTGATCTCGTCGCCGTGGATGGCGGCGCTCAGGCACAGGGTGGGGCCGTCGCGGCGGCCGTGGACCACGTGCACCGGCATGCCCACCGGGGTGTGGGTGTAGAGCTGCGCCACGTCGAGCTGCACGGTGCGCCGCTCCCCCGGGGGCACGGCCTGATCGCTGATCACGAAGGCACTGCGCCGCCGCCGGGCCATCAGCCCCTCCGGCCCTTGGTCCCGGTCTTGCCCGGCTTGCGGTTGCGTTCGATGAACTCGATGATCATGCCGGCGACATCCTTGCCCGTTGCGGTTTCGATGCCCTCCAGCCCCGGCGAGGAGTTGACCTCCATGATCACCGGGCCGCTGTTGGCCCGCAGTATATCCACACCGCAGACGTTCAGGCCCAGGACCTTGGCCGCCTTCACCGCCGTCGCCCGCTCCTTGGGGGTGATCCGCACCAGGCTGGCGCTGCCGCCGCGGTGGAGGTTGGAGCGGAACTCCCCCTCCTTGCCCTGGCGCTTCATGGCCGCCACCACCTTGCCGCCGACCACCAGGCAGCGGATGTCGGCGCCGCCGGCCTCTTCGATGAACTCCTGGACCAGGAAGTGGGCCTTCAGCCCGCGCAGCGCCTGGATCACGCTGGAGGCCGCCTTGCGCGTCTCGGCCAGCACCACGCCGATGCCCTGGGTGCCCTCGAGGAGCTTGATCACCACCGGCGAGCCGCCGACGAGCTGCATCAGGTCGTCGGTGTCGTCCGGGGAGTGGGCAAACCCGGTGGCCGGCATCCCCACCCCCTCGCGGGAGAGCAGCTGCATGGAGCGCAGCTTGTCCCGCGAGCGGCTGATGCCCTGGGACTCGTTCAGCGGATAGGTGCCGAGCATCTCAAACTGCCGCAGGACCGCCGTGCCGTAGAAGGTGATCGAGGCGCCGATGCGCGGGATCACGGCATCGAAGGCCTCGAGCTTCTGGCCCTTGTAGTGGATCTCGGGGTTGCTGGTGGCAATGTTCATGTAACAGCGCAGCGGATCGACCACGCGGATCTGGTGCCCGCGGCTCTGCGCCGCCTCCATCAGACGGCGGGTCGAGTAGAGCCGCGAGTTGCGCGAGAGCACGGCGATCTTCATACAGTCTTCGGGTCTCCTCACGGGGTTGCGGTGTCACTGCGGGAACGGAGCGCGGCTCGCCCGGTCAGGTATGAGCCTTCGGGGTCGACCACGAACCGACCAGCCATGGCGGTGCGGCCGAGCAGCATACGAAAGCGCATGGTGTCCCGGTCGGTCAGGGTGAGCTCAGCCCGCCAGCGGATTCCACCGAGTTCGAGCAGGGTCGCAATCACCCAGCGCGACTCCCGGTGGCCACCGGAGTCCGCCACTACGCGGCGGTCCGTCGCCGGCGCCTCGCACCAGAGCTCCGGCTCGGTGGTGCCCTGACGAGGGTGGAGGCCGAAGCGCACCCAGGTCTGCCCGCCGCGCTCGAACGGCTCGATGGCGAAGGTGTGCAGGGCCGAGGTCCGCGCCCCGGTGTCCACCTTGGCCTTGAGGCGGCGGATATCGAGTTCCGGCAGCGCCACCCACTCGCGCCAGCCGATGCGTTGCCGCTCAGTCACGGGCAGACTCCTTGCCAGGCGGCCGCGGGGGGCCGGGGATGACGGCGTTGCGCCCGGCGGCGTAGGCGGCGTAGCCCGGGCGGTGTTTCCGCAGGTGCGCCTCGAGCAGCGGCACGCCGGAGACCCGCAGCAGCAGAGCGGTCATCAGCAGCGGGGCGAAGACCGTCCACCAGCCGCCGGCCGCCGCGGCCAGGCCCCACAGCCCCCAGGCCACCAGGATCTCGCCAAAGTAGTTGGGGTGGCGGCTGTAGCGCCACAGCCCGCGATCGCAGACCTCGCCGGCGTTGCGCGCAGTGGCCCGGAAGCGCGCCAGCTGCCAGTCGGCCACCGCCTCGTAGAGCCATCCGAACAGGAAGAGCGCGGCCGCCGCCAGGGCCACCGGCCCGGTCCAGGTCTGGGCGTCGCCCCGGGCGATGGCGTGGAGCACCGGCGCCGCCGCCAGCCACAGGACCACCGCCTGGAGCCAGAACACGGTCACCAGGCTGCGCCGCGCCCAACCGGGGCCACCGGCTCGGCGCAGGGCGGCGTAGCGGGCATCTTCGCCGGCGCCCCAGCTGCGCCAGGTCAGGTAGCCGCTGAGCCGGCCACCCCACAGCGCCACCAGGGCCACAATCCACCAGCCGTGCGCGGGGAGCCCGGCCAGCGCCTGGTAGAGCAGCGCCAGCAGGACGAAGCCGGCGCCCCAGTAGCGATCCACCAGGCTGGCATCGCCGGTGCGCAGGCTGTACGCCCAGACGGCGGTCATCAGCAGCAGCACAGCGCCCAGGCCGGCGATGGCACTGACGAGCATCGGCACCCCCGCGATCGAAGTTGAGTACCTGCGTAACGTAACTGCAAACGCTGGCGCCGCCAATGACAGCGGCGGTACCCTGTGGCGTTCCCCAGCGCACGGCCCGGGCTGCCCCGTGGCCGCCGCTTCATCTGCCAGGAGGATCATCGACCCATGCGCATGCTGATCTCCGCCCTGATGATGTTTCTCATCATCATGATCGTGCTGGCCTTCGCCCGCGATCACCTGCGCCCGGCCGAGGAGGCGGATCTGCGCCTGACCGAACTCACCGCCGAGACCCCGCGGGATGAGCTGGAGGACCGGCTAGCGAAGGTGGAGTTCGACTGCACCGATGACGAGACCGGCCTGGAGACCGGCGAACGGGTCTGCTTCGCCCCGATCAGCCGCGCCGACGAGTACCACGCCAACTACCTGGCGCTGTTCTTCGACAGCGACAACGCCCTGGCCGCGGTGAACATCGTCCTCGACCCGGGCGAACACGAGGCCAACCACGAACGCCTGCGCGAGGCCCTCGGCGACCCCACGCGGCGGATCGAGGACGCCTTCACCTGGCTGGTCTGGGAGCGGGACGAGCACCTGATCCTGACCCAGGAAGAGCCGCCGGAGGACGACGCCCCCACCCTGATGTGGTTCCGCGACGCCGAGCTGATGGAGCGGCTGCTGCCGCGCTAGATCGGCGTATCGGCCAGCACCAGGCGCTCGCCCCAAGGCGGCTCGGCGTCGGCCCAGGCCGGCGGCACCACCCACAGCAGCGGCCATGGCGGCCGGAAGCGGCACGGCCCCTGGAGATCGGTGAGCACCACCGCCTGATCCGGGGTGTGGCGGTCGGCCGCCTCGAGCAGCGGGGTGAAGTCCGTCCCGCCGCCCCCTTGGAACTGGAGTTCCGCCAGCGGCGAGGCCCCCGGCGCCAGGTGCACCACCCGGCGCACCCGATCATCGCCGACGATAACCACCAGCTGCGCCTCGCTGCGCCGCGTGATGGCGGCCAGCTCACCGGCGAAGCGCGCCAGCAGCCCGTCATCAATGGAGCCCGAGGCGTCCACCACCAGCGCCAGGCGGGGCACCCGGCGGGCGGTGACGATGCCCGGCTCCCACGGCATGCGCCGGCCGCCGGCGGTGCGCCCCCGATTGGCCAGCCACGACCGCGCCGGGCGCGACCAGGAACGCTCCGGCAGGCGCGCCAGCCCGCGGGCCAGGCGGGTGCGCAGGATATGCTCCCAGGGCGTGCGCGGCGTGGGCCGATCGGCCAGCAGCCCGCGCAGCATGGAGAAGGCGCCGTCGTCGGCGTGGGCGCGCACCAGGCGCTCCGACCAAGCGCGGGCCTCCTCCACCGCCACTTCCGGGGGCTCGCCGGCGGCCGGCATCAGGTCCGCCTCGGTGCCGGCGGCCAGCTGGCGCAGCCGCGCCGCCCGCGGCCCATCGGTCCGACCGGTGGCGGCGTGGCGCCGCCCCGAGGCCTCGCCACCACCGCCCTGCCCGGCCCGGCCGCGGCTGTCACTGCTGCCGCCGCGCCGGTCGTCCACGGCCCGGTAGAGGCGCTCCACATCCCACTCCAGCAGGGCCCGCTCCGGGGCGGCCGCGGCGTCCGGCAGCACCTCGCGGAGCACCCGCTCCAGGGTCACCGCCCCGGCCGGGAGGGCCAGCCAGTCCAGGTGGCCGAGGGTGGTGTTCACCAGGGCGTCGGCGCAGTGGTTGAACAATTCCGGGTCCACATCGCCGAGCACGCCGGCCAGGGCCTCCCGGCGCTGGGCGTGGCGCAGGGCCACGTGGAGGACCTGGTGGGCCACCCAGCCCACCTGCTCGGGCCGCGGCAACTCGGCGAAGGCCGGCGCGTAGTAGAGGGTGCGGCCGTCGTTGGCCACGGGGCCCTCGAGGACACCGTCGGCCACATCCCGGTGGTGCGCCCACAGGGCCAGTCCGCCGGTCCCCGGCGCCTGCTCGACCATGACGCGGATCGCCGGCGTCCCCCGGTGGGTGTAGGGCTCGGCCGGGTCGGGCTCAGTCGCCATCGCCGGCCCGCTCGGCCAGGTAGCGCTGGTAGACGGGACTGCCGAGGATCGCCGACTCCAGCCCGCGGGCCAGGCCGCGCTGGAACAGCAGTTCCATGGTCAGGGTCTGGGCCTCGCGCGCCGGCAGCGGGGTGCGCCCGCGCATCTCGGGGAACTGCTCCACGATCTCTAGGGCCCGTGTCAGGGTCGCGGCGTCGTCCACGGCGGCCACCAGGCCGTAGATCATGCCGTAGAGCCCATCCAGGCTCTCGGGCAGCAGCGCCGCCGTCTCCGGCCCCGGGCGGGCGGCCAGCAGCCGGGTCACGTCGGTCGCCGCCTGCAGCTCGTCGAGCACCCCGAAGAACTCGGCGGCGTTGGCCGCGCCGATGCGCCCCTGCACGAACAGCCGCCGCGCGGCGTCGCCCAGATCGGCCCGCAGCACCGCCGAGACATCCTCCCAGCCCCGCGGGCTGGCGCCCACCAGGTGGTCGTTGGCCAGCTGCGTGGCGGTATCGTCCAGCCGGTCGGCGCGCACCCGCAGAAAGGCCATCACCTCGGGGGCCAGCTCGCGCTCGGCGGCGTAGCTCAGGAAGGCCTCCAGGGCCGTCTGGACGTTGAAGTGGAACATGCGATCGGCCAGCGCCGTGCCCATGTCGTGGCTCACCGCCCCCTGGAAGCGGGCGTTGCCCGCCGCCACCACCTGCCAGCCGTCGGGCAGGTGGTACTGCCCCACCTTGCGGTCGAGGATCAGCGAGTAGGCGGAGATCTGCAGGCGCTGATCGGCGGCGGTCAGCTCGTCGAGGAAGAGGATGCCCTCAGGCCGATCCGCCCCGGGCAGGAACTCCGGCGGGAACCAGACCGTCCGCTGCTGCTGCTCGTCGGCGTAGATCGCGCCGCGGATATCCACCGGCTCGATGGTGGTCAGGCGCAGATCCACCAGCGGCACACCGAAGTGGGCCGCCACCTGGGCGACCACCGACGACTTGCCCACCCCGCGGGTCCCCCAGAGCATGGTGGCCCGCCGGCGCAACACCGGATCGGCGTACTGCTCGATCAGCGCCTGCTTGGCGGCGGCCACCGAGACCGCCGGGATGTTCATCGGATCAGCCGCCATCGGCCCCTCCCTGCCAGGTGGTTGCGTGCAGTGGCCGGGGCAGCGGCGGCCAGTCCACCAGCGGGACCTCGGTGCCGGAGAAGAGCAGCGCACCGATGGCCAGCAGTGGCGGCACCCCGTGGAGCCACGGCGGCATCTCGCCCTCCTGCAGCACCACGCCGAACAGCGGCACCGCGGCGAGGACCAGGAAGAAGACGGTCATCGGCAGCAGCCGCCGACCCACCGCGGCCCAGCGCTGCCGCCGGTAGCGCCGGTGGTAACCGCTCGGCGGCGCGGCGAAGACCGCCGCCAGATGGGCGACGAGCTGCTGCGTCCGGGCCTCCACGTCGTCCCGGCGCCGGGGCTCGTGGCGGCGCAGCGCCAGGGTGCTGCGCCACGCCCCCTGCCGCCAGACCAGCGGCCGCCAGCCCCAGCCGAGCACCGCGAGCAGGTCCTCGGGCAGCGGGGGCTCACCGTCAGCGTGGGGGGTGATCGCGATCTGCCCCGGCAGCCCCGCCCCCGGAGTGGCGTCCAGCGTCACCCGCCGCCCGGCGACCTGGGCCTCGGCGGCCACCGCCCGCCACAGCGGCTCCCCGCCACCGGCGGCGCCGGCCGCCGAGCGGTAGCTGCGGCCGATGCAGACCCCGGCGGCCCCCACGAACAGCCGCGGGCGCACCTCCGCCGCCTGATAGCGGGCGAGCAGATCAGCGGGGCGGTCGCCGTCGATGCGCAGCCCGGCCCGGGTGCCGTCGGCGGCGGTGTAGGTGGCGCTCAGCCGGTAGCGGCCGGGCTCTGGCTCAGACAGGGCCAGGTGCTCGGTGACCGGCCCCGGGGCGGCGTCCAGCCCTGCGTGGCTGACCGGCTCGAAGGCGATCAGCCGCCGCGCCCGATCGCAGGCCGCCAGATCCACGGTCCAGCCGGCGGCGCTGAACGGCGCCACCCGGGCGAGGATCTGGTGGTGGGAAAGCGGCTGGACCAAGGCGGTCGCCCCCTGCGTGGGCTGCTCCGCCACTCAGGTTACGCCGCCCCGGCCGGGCAATGAAGCCACTCGCTGCCGGGGTATACCGCCCGCTACCCTACTCCGGGCGCAGCAGCCGGCCGCTGAGCAGCTTGACCAGGGTGGCGACGAAGACCACGGCGATCACCAGCGTGGTCAGCACCACCAACAGCATCACGCCCCGGCCCCCGCCGGTCTCATAGGCCTGGACGAAGTGCTGACTGGCCAGGCAGAAGGCGGCCAGCGGGAAGGTGTAGGCCCACCAGGAGGGGAAGTACGGCAGGCGCACCAGCCGCGGCACCTGGATGAGCAGCAGCAGGAAGGTGAACAGCGCCTTGTAGTAGAGCAGCCGGCCGACGATTCCCGGGTCGCCGCCGTCGAGCAGGGCCACCCAGGCCAGGTAGCCCGCCGCCGGCGGGGCCAGCAGCACGAACAGCGTCGGCAGCAGGAACGCCGGCAGGTTGGGCGCGAAGATCAGCCGGTAGTAGACCAGCGTCATCAGGATCAGCCAGAAGAACAGCCCGACGCTGAAGAAGAACCAGGCCACCTCCATGTAGCCCGCCTGCGCCGCCGGGATGGGCACCAGGATGTTGCCTACCGCGGGGATGAACCAGACCGGGTTGAGGGTGCCGAGCTCCAGCTGCCGGTGCATCCAGCTGGTGACGATGGCCAGCATCAGGACCAGGTGCAGCAGCGCCCCGCTACCCCACAGGGCCGTGGAAAGCGGCTCCGAATCGGTAACAATCCCCAGCAGGATCAGCGAGATGGAGATCGCCGGCAGGAAGTTGAGGCGCACCGGGTGGGCGATCTCGCCCCACGCCGCCGCCGGGTGCAGCGCCGCCTTGAGGGCGTAGCCGCCAGCCATGGCGAGGAAGCTGAGCACCGCCAGCACCGCCACGCCCTCGCCGACCACCGCCGGCCAGCCCCAAGAGGCGTGGCTCTCGTTCCAGACCATGGCCAGGCCGGCCAGACCCATGGTAGCGGCGAACAGGGGCAGCGGCAGGTGGGCCAGACTGACCCGTGCGTTCTCGTCCTGACTCATGCGTGGCTCCTTTGTGGATCGTTCAGCTCGGGCCATCCCGCGATGGCCGACACACATTACGGATCGGGCATGTCTTTGTCACGCGCCGCTGCCATCCAGACGCAGGGCCACGTGCATCAGCCCCGGGTCGTCGCTGCTCGGCTCGATGCGAAAGCCCATGGCCTCGTTGATCTTGAGCATCGGCTCGTTCTCGCGCAGCACCTCGCCGTAGATCTCGCGGATGCCGCGCTGACGGGCGTAGTCGACGATCCGGTGCATGAGCATCGGCCCCAGCCCCATGCCGGCCACCGAGGGGTCGAGCATGATGTCGTACTCGGCCTGCTCCAGATCGGGGTCGGCGCTGATGTGCACCATCCCCAGCAGCGGCGCCCGGCCGGGGATGCCGTCGCGGGTGATGACCAGGGCCATCTCGCGGTCGTAGTCGATCTGCGTCAGCCGCGCCGCCAGCTCCTGGGGCAGGCTCTTGAGCGCCTGGAAGAAGCGCATGCGCACCTGCTCCGGCGGCGTGCGCTCGACCATGGCGTTGAGCTGCGGCCCGTCCTCGGGCAGCACCGGGCGCAGGTTCAGGCACTGGCCGTCGGGGAGCTCGATCCGCTCGTTGAGTTCGGTGGGATACGGCCGGATACACAATGATTCGGCGGGATCGCCGCGCTGGGGCTGGATCCCCACCCCGGCGTCCAGGGCCAGCACGCCGTGGCCGGTGGCCCACAGGGGATTGATATCCAGCGACTCGATGGCGCCGAAGTCGATCACCAGCTGCGAGAGCTTGACCAGGCTCAGGGCCACGGCGTCCAGGTCCGGCTTGCGCAGCCCGCTGTCGACCAGCAGGCCGTAGATCCGGGTGCGCTGCATGATCTCCCGGGCCAGGTGCATGTTCAGCGGCGGCAGGCCGCAGGCCCAGTCGGCGATGGCCTCGGTTTCAGTGCCGCCGTGGCCGAAGTAGAGCACCGGCCCGAAGGGCCCGCCGGGGCGCACCCCGAGGGTCAGCTCGAAGGCCCCGTCGCGGCGGGTCATCGGCTGCACGGCGAAGCCGTCCACGGCCACGTCCTCACCGCGGAGCTCGTGCAGGCGGGCCAGCATCGCCTCGGCCTCGGCGCGGACCGCCTCGGGGCCGGTCAGATCCAGGGCCACACTGCCGGCCTGGGACTTGAGCTGCACCTCCGGGGACATCAGCTTCAGGGCCACCGGCTGGTTCAGCTCGGCGGCCACCGCCGCGGCCTCCTCCGGGTCATTGGCCCGGCGGCTATCCACGCAGGGGATGCCGTAGGCGCTGAGCAGCCGCCCCGTCTGGTACTCGTTGAGATGGTCGCGCCCGGCGGTCAGCGCCGCCGAGAGGATCAGCCGCGCCTGTTCGTAGTCCGGCGTGAAGTCCTCGGGGAGCGAGGGCGGCGTCTGCATCAGCAGGGTCTGGCTGCGCCGGTACTGCAGGAGGCGGCTGTAAGCGCGCACCGCCTCCTCGGGGTAGGAGAAGGCCGGCACCGCCGCCGCGAGCCGGCGCAGCCCCGCCTCCCCGGCGGAGGGGTCCCAGGCGGCGAGCACCGGCTTGCGCAGCCGCTTGGCGTGGCGGGCCACCACCTCGGCCACCGCATCGCCGTCGTCACTGGCACCGGGCGCCTTGAGGGCCAGGATGCCGCTGATGCGCCGGTCCTTGCCGAGGATCTCCAGCGCCCGGTCGTAGGCGTCGGCGCCGGCGTCCACCCCCATATCCAGCGGGTTGTGGCTGCTGGCGTTGCGCCGGGCGAGCTCCTGCAGCGCCTCGTTGCTCTCCGGCGCCAGCTGCTGCGGGCTGCTGTCGTGGCGGCGCAGGGCGTTGCTGGCCAGCAGCCCCAGACTGCGGCTGTTACCGAAGATGGCCAGCGGCCCGTCGCGGCCCGGGACCCGGCTGCTGTCGAGGATCTCCACGGCGCTGAACAGCTCCTCCAGGTCGTCCACCCGGACCACGCCGGCACGGCGGAAGGCGGCATCGTAGACGAAGTCGTCGATCTCCTCCTCGCCGACCTGGGGCGGCTTGAGGATGATCACCGGCTTCATGCGCGCCAGCCGGCGCAGCGCCGACATGAACTTGCGCGCCCGTCGCACTCGCTCGATGTAGACGATCACCGCCCGGGCCCGATGGTCGGTGGCCAGGTAGTCGAAGCTGTCACCCAGATCCACGTCGGTGGCGGCGCCGATGTGGATGATGTGCGACAGCCCCGAGTCGTTCTCGCGGCACCAGCGCAGGGCGGCGCCGGCCATGGCCGAGGACTTGGTGACCAGGGCGGCCTTGCCGGCGGCCAGGGTGATCGGCAACGACGAGGCGTGCAGCCCCCGGTGGGGGACGCTGATGCAGCTGCTCCCCGGCCCGGCCACGCGCACCAGATGGGGGCGCGACGCCTCGAGGATGGTCTGCTCCAGCGCCTCGCGCTGCTCCCGGGTGTAATCCCGAGGTACGGCGCGGGTGATGATCACGCCCCGGGTGCCACGCTCACCGAGGGCGGTGATCAGCGCCGGCACCTCCTCGAGCGGCCGGGTAATGACCGCCAGATCCGGTACCGCAGGCAGATCGTCGATGCCGGGGAAGACGGGCACCCCGCCCATCGAGTCGATCCCCGCCATGACCGGCATCACCGGCCCCTGGAAGGGCTCGCTGAGCAGGTTGCGCAGGATGCGTCGGTCCGTATCGCTGGCCTCGCCGATCAGGGCGATGGAGCGGGGCTGGAAGAGGCTTTCGAGATTGCGTACGGTCATCGGGCTCGGGACCTTGGCCGGCGCTGCACTGCACCACGCGCCAGTCTAGCGGTCCGGGCAACACGGAGGCCAGCCGGCGGCGACTGCAACGCCGGCCGCACCGGCATCCCAAGGCGGAGGAATCGGCAGTGACGGAAGAGACCGAGGCGCGCATCGAGCGGGCCCTGCGGGAGGCGCTGACGGAGATCGTACCGGAGGCGGACGTGGGCCGGCTGGACGCCGAGCGCACACTGCACGCCCAGCTGGGGCTCGACTCGGTGGACTTCCTGCGTTTCCAGGCGGCCCTGGAGCGCACCGCCGGGGTGTCGATCCCGGGGGCGCACGGCTACCGCCTGGCCACCCTGGACGGCTGCCGCCGGTACCTGCGCGAAAAGCTCCTGGCCGGCTAGCCGGCCTCGTCGGCGGGGGACGGCGCCTCTCCCAGGCCCGCCCGGCGGAAGATGGCCTGGAGCTCGGCATCGGGCTCCGTGGCCAGGCGCACGGCGCCCCCGTCCGCGGGGTGGGGGACGACCAGTTCCGTGGCCACAAGCAGCAGCCGCCGGGCACCGAAGTGTTCCCGGAAGAACCGGTTGTTGGCGCCATCGCCGTGGGTGGTATCGCCGAGGATCGGGTGGCTGATCGCCTTCATGTGGCGGCGCAGCTGGTGCTGCCGGCCGGTCTGCGGATGCAGCGCCAGCCGGGTGAAGCGGGCGGTGTCGTAGCGCGAGACCGGAATGGGCAGCTCCGTCCAGGCCAGCGGCACGTAATCGGTCACCGCCGGCTGCGGCGCGCCCCCCTCACCCCGTCGCCCCGCCCCCAGGGGCCGATCGATGCGTCCGGGCGCCTCCACCCAGCCGCGGACCACGGCCTGGTAGCGCTTGCCGATGCGTTGCTCGCGGAAGGCGGCAGCCAGGACCGAGGCGGCATCGGGATCGAGGCCGAAGACCAGCACGCCGGCGGTGGCACGGTCGAGCCGGTGGACCGGATAGACCCAGTGCCCGCCGAGCTGATCGCGGAGGCGCTGCAGGACCACGTCCCGGTCGCGGTCGATGTTGCTGCGGTGGACCAGCAGCCCGGCGGGCTTGTAGACGGCGATCAGCCGCTCATCCCGGTAGAGTATGGCGAGGCTGCGATCGTCCTGGTCTGCGGTCTCCACGGGAGCGGTCCTCGATTGCGGGCTCGCGTCGTTCCGGCGCAGGCGGTGGCGTGCCGGCGGCGGGCATCGTAGCGTATCGCCATGAGCGAGCCCACACCCCCGACGACCGCATCCCCCTCCGCCCTGGCCACGCTGGCCTACGCCCTCGCCGCCCTGCCCCTGGCGATGAGCGTGCCGCCGTTCTTCCTGCAGATCGCCCCGCAGCGCCTGGAGGCCCCGGAGGTCGCGGCGGTGGCAGTGCTCGCCGTACTGGTGGTCCTGCGCCTGCTCGACGCCGCGGCGGTCCTGGTCCTCGGCGCCTGGAGCGATACCCTGGCCATCAAGGCGCGGCGCCGGCGCGGCTGGTGGGCCGGCGCCGCGCTCACCCTGGTGGGCCTGGCGCCGCTGCTGCTGCTCGAGCCCGGCACCGGGCTGGCGCCCCTGATCCTCGGCGGCACCGCCGCCACCCTGGGCTGGGTGCTGATGCGCATCAGCCATCTGGCCTGGGGGGCCGAGCTGGCCGCCGGCTACCACGCCCGCACACGCCTCTACGCCGGGGCGCAGCTGGCCACCCTGCTCGGCATCGCCCTGGGGCTGGCCGCACCGCTGTTCGCCGTGGAGCTGGGGGCGGCCCGCGTCGAGGCCCTCACCGGGCTGTTCCTGCTGCTGCTCGGGGTCACCGCCGGGACCAGCCTGGCCATCCTCGCCCTGCCCGATCCGCAGCCCCCGGCCCCGGACCGCGCCTACGCGGCGATCGCCCGGCGGCTGAGCGGCCTACGCGCCTGGCGCCGCCTGCTCGGCGCCCACGCCGCCAATGTCGCCGCCAACACCCTGCCCGCCGCCCTGCTGCTGCCCATCGCCGCCGGCATCATCGGTGACGCCAGCGCCGCAGCGGTAGCCGTGGCCACCTACCTCCTGGCGGCGCTCGTCGGTCTGCCGCTGGGCGCCGCCCTGGCCCAGCGTTACAGCAAGCACTCCATCTGGTGCGCCGCCCTGGTGCTGGCCGCGGCGGTATTGATCTGGATCCCGCTGCTCGGCCCGGGGCACACCCTGCCGCTGCTCATCCTTGCCGCCCTGCTCGGGCTCACCGGCGGCCTGGACTGGGCGCTCTCCGCCGCCATCCAGGCCGACATCCCGGACGTCGAAGCCGCCCACACCGGCGCCCCGCGCACCGGCCTGCACTTCGCCGTATGGTCGCTGGCCGGCCGCATCGGGTTCACCCTGGCCGGTGCCGCGGCGCTGCTGACCACCGCACTCTTCCCGCCCAACCCGACGCCGGGCGTGGGCGAGGTCAGCACCCTGCTGCTCATTGCGGGGATCGCCCCGGCCGCGCTCAAGCTCACGGCCATGGGGCTGATGTGGGACTTCCCGGTGGACGAGATCCGCCACGAGGCGCTGCAGCGGCGGATCGCCGAGCGCCACGCGGCCGCCGAGGAGCGCGGCGCGGCCTAGGCGTCGCCGTTGCCGAGCACCTGGCGGGCCCGCTCGGCGGCGAAGTCGAGCATGCGGTTCAGGGAGCGCCGCGCCCCGGCCGCCACGTCGGGATCCACGGTTACCTGCGGCTCACCGGCCTCCAGCGCCGACGCCAGGCTGCGCAACCCGTTCATGGCCATCCACGGGCAGTGGGCACAGGAGCGGCAGGTGGCGCTGCGCCCCGCCGTCGGGGCCTCGATCAGCGTCTTGCCGGGGGCGGCCTCGTGCATCTTGTGGAAGATGCCGGCATCGGTGGCGACGATGAAGGTCTCGGCCTCCATCTCGGTCACCGCCCGGATCAGCTGCGAGGTGGAGCCGACCACGTCGGCCTGCTCGACCACCGCCGCCGGCGACTCCGGGTGGACCAGCACCTTGGCCCCGGGGTGTTCCCGGCGCAGGTCGGCCAGCTCCAGGCCACGGAACTCCTCGTGGACGATGCAGCTGCCGTCCCAGAGCAGCATGTCCGCCCCGGTCTGGCGGCGCACGTAGTCGCCCAGGTACTTATCCGGGGCCCAGAGGATCTTCTCGCCCCGCTGGTGCAGATACGCCACCACGTCCACGGCGATGCTTGAGGTCACCACCCAGTCGGCCCGGGCCTTCACCGCGGCCGAGGTATTGGCGTAGACCACCACCGTGCGATCCGGGTGCTGATCGCAGAACGCCGCGAAGGCGTCGGCCGGGCAGCCGACGTCCAGCGAGCAGGTGGCCTCCAGGTCCGGCATGATCACCCGCTTGTCCGGGGTGAGGATCTTGGCCGTCTCGCCCATGAAGCGCACGCCGGCCACGGCCAGCGTGGAGGCCGGGTGCTCGGCGCCGAAGCGGGCCATCTCCAGGGAGTCGGCCACGCAGCCGCCGGTCTCGTCGGCCAGCCGCTGGAGTTCGGCGTCGGTGTAGTAGTGGGCAACAAGGACGGCATCGCGGCTGCGCAGCAGCTCGCGGATGCGCTCGCGCAGGGCCTCACGCTCCTCGGCACTGAGCGTCTCGTCGGCGGTGAACGCCTCGGGACGGAAATAGCGGGTGGACGGCTCGATGACGGAGGGATCCGACATGGGCACAGGACCTCGTAGGGGTAACGCAGGGGATTATGGGGTTGGACCGTTCCCGTCGCCAGGAGTTGCCCCGGCCACGGGCTCCCAGCGGTAGCCGGCGGCCTCCAGCTCGCGGGTCAGGGCCTCCAGCGCCTCGGTGGCCCGCGGCGCCGTTCCGCGCACGCCGAGCTCCACCTCGAAACCGCGCTGGCGGTCCCCCCCGGGCAGGCAGGAGATGCGCAGATCCGGGTACGCCTCGGTGAAGCGCTCGAGCAGCGGGATCATCGCCCCCTCCCGCGCCCCGGGTACACGCACGGCGCGCTGGAGCATCCGCCCCGGCGCCTGCAGGTGGGCGTAGTGGGTATCCAGCACCCACTCGATCATCGGCCAGGCCATGCGCGGGAACCCCGGGACGAAGTGGTGATCGCCCCAGGAGAAGCCCGCCACCCGGTTGATCGGATTGGGGATCATCCACGACCCGGCGGGGAACTCGACCATGCGCAGACGCTGAGCGGTGGCATCGACGCCGAACTGCTCGCGCATGGCCGCCTCGGCCTCCGGGTGGCGCTCCAGGGGCTGCCCCACCGCCTCGGCACAGCACTGCCGGGTGCGGTCGTCGGGGGTGGCACCGATGCCGCCGAAACTGAAGACGATATCGCCACCGGCGAAGGTCTCGCGCAGCGTGCGGGTCAGCAGCTGCGGATCGTCGCCGATCAGCCGCGCCCAGGAGAGCTCCAGCCCGCGGGCGTCGAGGCGCTCGATCACCGCCTCCATGTGCCGATCCTGGCGCCGGCCGGTAAGCAGCTCGTCACCGATGATCAGGGCGCCGAAGCGCGGAGTGTGGTGCACATGCTCGGTCATGGCGTTGTACCGTACCGCCACCGCGTCACCCCGGCAACCGCATCCTCATAGATGCGCAGCAGCGCCGGCATCAGGAACAGCACGATGCCCGTCGCCCCGGCCAGGCCGAAGGCGATGGCCGCCGCCATGGGGATGAGGAACTGCGCCTGCACCGACTGCTCGGCGAGCAGCGGCAGCAGGCCCCCGATGGTGGTCAGCGAGGTGAGGATCATCGCCCGCAGGCGCTGGCACGACGCCTCGACCAGGGCCTCGACCACCGGCGTGCCGGCATCGCGGATCTGCTTGTAGAACAGGGTCAGGATGATGGCGTTGTTCACCGTGATCCCGGTCAGCCCGAAGATGCCGAACAGCGACAACAAGGTCAGGTCGAGCCCCATCACCCAGTGGCCGACCAGCGCCCCGACCAGGCCGAAGGGGATGACCGTCATCACCAGCAGCGGCCAGCCGTAGGAGGCGAAGACCCACGCCAGGATCAGGTAGATCAGCCCCAGGGCGAAGAACAGCCCGCGCTGCATATCCGCCAGGGTCTCGTCCTGGAAATCGGCCTGGCCGCCGAACTCGGCCGCCACCCCGTAGCGCTCGACCAGATCGGGCAGGACGTTCTCGCGCAGGTCGGCGCGGATCTGCCCGGTATTGGCCACCCGATCGTCCACGTCGCCGGTGACGCTCACCGCCAGTTCGCCGTTGTGGTGGCGGACCACCTCGAAGCCGCGGCGCGAGTCGATCGTCACAACGCTGTCCAATGGCACCAGATCCCCCTCCGGCAGGCGGATCTGGAGATCGGTGACCGCCGAGAGATCGCGGCGCTCGGCCATCGGTTGGCGCACGCGCACCTCGACCTCGTCGCGCCCCTGGTGGTAGACCTGCGCCAGCTCGCCGGCGAAGGCGTCCCGCACCTGGCGGCTGACCGCCTCGGTGGTCAGCCCCAGGGCCCGCCCCTCGGCGGTGAGGCGGTAGACCCACTGCTCCTGACCGTAGGGCAGGTCGTCGTCGATGCTGCCCAGCCCCGGATAGCGGTGCAGCACCTGGCGCAGCTCGTCGGCGGCGGCGCGCAGAGTGCCCGGATCCCCCTGGGTCAGACGCACATCGATGTCCTCACCCGGCGGACCGGCGCCGCGTTCGCGGATCACCAGCCGCTCCAGGCCGGGGCGTTCGGTGATCCGCTCCTCCCAGGCGTTGATCAGGTCGGTGTTGCGGACGTCCCGCTCCTCCGGGGAGATCAGCTCCACGGCGATGTTGCCGTAGTGATCCCCGCGGTTGGCGTCCTGGGCGTCGCGGGCCTGCATCTCGCCGTAGCGCACGGTGTGGGTGCGCACCAGCTGCTGATCGGAGAGCGCGGCGTCGGCGGCGTGGAGCTGGCGCTCCATGTCGCCAAGGAAGGCCTCCACCCGCTCCGGCGGCGTGCCCGGGGCGAAGCCGACATTGGCCTGGAGGACCGTTCCCTCCGGCTCGGGGAAGAAGGTGAAGTCGATGCGTCCGCCGACCACCAACCCGGCTGCCGCCACCAGCAGCGCCACGGCGCCCGAGACCGTCGTCCAGCGCCACTCGACGGCCCGGGTGATGCCGCGTCGGTACGCGCCTTCGCGGAAACGGTGGAAACCGTTGTCCACCCAGCGCCGGAAGCGGCTCGGCTCGCGCCCGCGCTGATCGCCCTCGAAGGAGCGGCGCAGGTGCCCCGGCAGGACGATGAAGGCCTCAATCAGCGAGGCGATGATCACGCAGATCACCACCAGCGGGATATCGAAGAGCATGTTGCCCATCACCCCGCTGATCGCCATCAGCGGGATGAACGCCGCCACCGTGGTCAGCGACGACGCCAACACCGGGGCCAGCATGTCGCGTGCCCCGCCGGCGGCCGCCTCGCCCGGCGACTCGCCGCGCTGGAAGCGGGCCACGCCGCGTTCGCCGACCACGATGGCGTCGTCGACGATGATCCCCAGGGTCATGATCAGGGCGAACAGGCTCATCATGTTGATGCTGCCGCCCACGCCCCAGAGCACCACCAGCGCGGTGAGGAAGGCGGCGGGGATGCCCACCGTCACCCAGAAGGCCACCCGCGCGGTGAGGAAGGTGAAGAGGATGGCCACCACCAGCAGCAGGCCAGCCAGGCCGTTGGTCACCAGCAGCCCGATGCGCTCGCTGATCAGCTCCCAGAACTCGTCGTAGATGGTCAGTTCCAGGCCGTCGGGCAGGGTCGGTGACACGTCGTCGTACCACGCCTCCAGGATCGCCGCCGCGCCCAGGGCGTCCTCCCCCTCGGAGCGCTGGACGTAGAGTTCGATGGCGGTGTCCTCGCCCAGGCGGAAGTCCACCTGACCGTCCCGGGCGCGGCGCTCGATCTGCGCCAGATTGCTGAGCAGCAGCGGCTGGCCGTCGCCATCGGTGATCTGCAGATCGCGGAACTCCTGCACGCCGCGGCGCTGCTCCAGGCTGCGCAGCTGCCGGGCGATGTCCGCCTCGCCGGCCTCGCCGCCGGGCAGATCGGTGCTCTCGGCGTCAATGGCCGCGCCGAGATCGGCGAAGGTCAGCCCGGAGTCGAGCAGCACCCGCTGCTCCACCTCGACGGCGGTCTCCAGGTCCGGCATGCCGGTGACCTCGACATTGGCCACCCCGCGGCGCAGCAGGTCGTCCTCCAGCTCCCGCGCCCAGGCGCGCATGCTCGACGGCGGGGCGTCGCCGCTGAGCACCACGCGGGCCACCGGATCAAAGCGCGAGATGCGGCGGATGGTCGGTTCCTCCGCCTCCTCGGGGAGGTTGCGCACGGCGGCGACGCGATCCTTCACGTCCTCCACCGTGTCGGCCATGTCGGTGCCCTCGAAGAACTCGAGGCTGATGTTGCTCACCCCGTCCGCCGAGCGCGACTGCATCTCGCGCAGCCCCTCGAGATCACGGACCGCATCCTCCAGCGGAGTGGTCACCGAGTCGGCCACGTCCTCGGCGGTGGAGCCGGGCCACTCCACCTGCACGGTGACCACGTCGAGCTCGAAGCTGGGAAAGAACTGCGTGTTGAGCTGACTGACGGCGTAAAAGCCGGAGATGAACATCAGCGCCAGCACCAAGTTGGCGGCCACCGGGTGGTCCGCCAACCAGCGCAGCGCGTCTCGCCGCTGCTCAACCATCGGCTAGCGGCTCTCCGGATCGACGCGCACGCGCAGCCCGTCCGTGGCCTGCGGGATCTGCGTGGTGACGATCTGGGCCCCGGCTTCGATCTCCGGGGCGCGGATCAGGGCGCCGCGGCGGCCGTCCGGGCGCCGCGCCTCGCCCAGGCGCTGGGCCTCGATACCGCGCAGGCGCTTGTGGTCGTCGTCTTCCCCGCCCGACTCGACGATGTAGAGCCGGTCGGTGCCGTAGAGCGCCTCGTAGGGGACCACCAGGGTGCCGGGCTCCGGGGGCAGCTCCAGCATCACCTCGGCGAAGCGATCCAGCGCCACGTCCTCGTGTCGGTCGGCCACGGTGAAGATCGCCTCGACCCCGCCGCGCTCGCGGGCGGTCTGCCCGGCCAGCCGGTCCAGCTCCAGGTCGAGTTCGCGGCCATCCACCCGCGCTTCGCCGCGCACCGCGGTATCGGCAGCACGGGCCCGGTAGAGGGCACCGATGCGCGTGGTGGGGATCTGCACCCGGACCTCCAGCTCGCCGGTGTCGTAGAGACCGACGAGCTCGTTACCGGGGCTCACCCGGTCACCCCGGCCCACCGGCACCGCGCTGACCCGGCCGTCGAAGGGGGCGCGCACCTCGGTGCGGCCCACGTCACGCCGGGCCTGATCCCGGGCGGCCTCGGCGCCGTCCCGGCGCGCCTCGGCCACGGCCAGACGCTCCTCGGCGTCGTCCACCGACTGCCGGGCCCGGATCACCGCCTGGCGCTGGCGCTCCTTGGACTCCTCGGCGTCGTCGAGTTCCGAGGGTGAGGCGGCGTTGTCGGCGACCAGCTCCTCGAGCCGCGCCACCCGCCGCTGGTCGATGGCCAGCAGGGCCTCCTCGGCCTCCAGGTCCTCGCGGTCCGCCTCGACGGCGCGGCGCTCCTGGCGCAGCGCCGCTTCCAGTTCGTCGAGATCCGCCTGGCGCTGTCGGAGGATGTCGCGCAGCTCGCCGTCGTCCAGGCGCACCAGCAGCTCGCCGGCCTCCACCACCCGGCCGTCGCGGGCCGGGACGTCGACCACGTCAGCCTCCACCGCCGACTTGACGGTAACGTCCGAAGGCGACTCGATGTAGCCGAACAGACGCAGCAGCGGCTGGTGGACACCGGGCTCGGCACGCTCAGTGGCCACCACCCAGGAGGGTTCGGTGGGCTCCTCGGCGGGCGGATCGGGGCGGGTCCAGACCAGCGCCGCCAGGACCAGCACGGCCGCCATCAGCACCACCACGGGCGCAGCGGCCCCCCAACCCTTTCGCAGCAACGAACGTAACGGCACGCAGCCCTTCCTTCATTTCGCCTCGAGTGGCCCTGGGGTGCCCCAGGGGGCCGCCGGATCAGACCTGATTGAGCAGCGCCAGTTCCGGCGGACTCCAGTAGAGATAGAACTGCCGCTCCACATAGGGATCCGGCCAGTGGCGGAAGTGGTGACGCAACAGCATCACCGGGACGATCAACGGCACCATACCGGTGCGGTACTGCTCGATGACACTCACCACCTCTTGCTTGTCCGCCGGGTCCAGCTCGCGTTTGAGATAGCCGAGCAGGTGGTAGAGCACGTTGGCGTGCCGGCCGCGCGTCGCCGGCCGGGCCAGGGCCGCCATGAACCCGTGGATGTACTCGTCGGCCACCGCCTCCAGCGACCGCTCGCCCAGCGTCGAGACCAGCCGCCCCAGCTCGCGCATGCGCTGATCGTCGTGGGCCATGAGCAACAGCTTGTGCTCGGCGTGGAAATCCACCAGCGCCTTGGGCGTCAGGCCCGCCTCGACCAGGCGCTGCCAACGGTAGTAGCAGAAGACCCGGCAGACAAAGCCCTCACGCAGGGACGGATCGTTGAGCCGTCCCTCCTCCTCCACCGGGAGCAGTGGGTTGGCCTCCATCAGCGTCCGTGCATAGGCGCCCCGCCCGGGGATACCGGCCGGATGGCCGTCGGGTTTGTAGACCTTGACGCGCTCCATACCGCAGCTCGGCGACTTGGCCTTGAGGATGTAGCCGCTGAGCCAGTGGAGCTCCCGCCCCTTCTCGCGGCCGAAGGCCTCCATGGCCTCGGTGACGTCGGTCTGCCGATCCCGCACCCCGCGCACGCGCACCCGGTTGTCCGCATCCAGCTCCAGGCGGATCGGCGGCCGCGGGGTGGGCAGCCCGATGGCC